>NZ_JBPYCU010000002.1:0-466273 GCF_051846955.1 Cellvibrio sp. ARAG 10.3 | reverse complement strand
GACCGGTAGTTCAGTCGGTTAGAATGCCGGCCTGTCACGCCGGAGGTCGCGGGTTCGAGTCCCGTCCGGTCCGCCACGAATTTTTATAAAAAGCCTCGCCTTCGCGGGGCTTTTTGCTTTATCCCGCCGGTTTTCCTTCATTGCTTCCCGTTTTGGCCATTTTGGCGGCCAAATAATCCATACATACATGGAATTGTCATGATCGGCCATTAATCTGGGATCACTGGAGTAGATTTTTGGAAAGGAATCCTTTAGCTTCTGAATTGTCACATGACCACCGGCTGCAAGAAGTGCAACCCGTGAACGTTAACCAAGGAGTATTACCATGCAAGACTATATCGAAGATCTGCTGGATGTCATTTATGACGAAAGCGACGATGAGATAACAGAGGACTACTCTGATATCTGATGCGAGTGAAGCAGCTTGGTGCTGCGCGCTCGCCCGTTTCCCCCGCTGTTCTCCCTCCCTGATCCTATTCCGTTAAACCTTCATCTACAAGCGAAGCTGATAAACTGCTGAGCGGTTCACAGCAAAAACCCGACCTGCACACCATAATTTCGTTGGTCAAGTCGCAAATCCTGCGGATTATGGCTCCGTTAGAGTCATCCAACCGCGCGGGTTTAATATCTGACTTATACTGATAAGCATCCAAAGCTCCCCCACAGCGCAGGCTGGATCGATTTATGCAAACCCAATCCTCGGAACAGTTGGAAGCAGTATTCCTGTTCGACGGCGATCAGATATCTCGTGAAATGCTTTACTCGGAATTTGAAGCGATTCTCGATGGTTTCATTCCTGTGCCCGACTACGCAGGCCGGCTGGCCAAGGCTGTTTACGTACGGATTAATTCCCGGTTGTGCATTACTGCTGCGGTATTCTTCGTACTCGAATTTGATGCCAGGGGGATGATCGACCGCCGCTGGAATGTGCCCCTGCAACAATTGGCCGAGGCCGCCGCACGCGGCCCCGATTTGGGTGCCGGAACCATTCGTCTGGCCTGCTTCAGCCAGTGTCCTATCGAGTGGCAACGCAAGAATCTGTGGGACCCGCAAATGCAGCCGGGCTGCAACAGCTTTGTGCTGATGCGCAAAGCCGTTAAAAGTAATCGCCTTGGCTTAATCTTTAAGACTGCTGCCGCTGACAAGGCCGCCGCCCTTGAAGCAGAGCAGCGCGCGCAAGAACAGCGGCGCGAGCAGAAAATCCAGGAAAAAATCCAGCAGAAACTGCATCAGCATTATTCCCAGGAATTGCGCGACCGGCTTGCCCATGTGATCAAAGAGCAACGCTTACGTATTGCCACCCTTGAGAACCAGCAGAAACTCAGAATCCAGGGCATCCAGCAAGAACACCAAAAGCGTTTGCAGTCCTATCAGCAAGAATTACTGGAATTACAAAAAACCCGGCAGGAGCTGGATGAGCGCAATCGCACGCTTAAGGAAGACCTGGATGTGCAATTGCAAAAACTGGAAGGAGTACGCGAGTATTTCAGCCATAAACTGAAAGCGGCGCAGATGGATGAAAACAGCCAGATCCAGGCCATGCAGGACCATTTTGCGCTGGAGATGGAAACCCGACTTAAAACCGTAACCGCAGAGCTGCAGGAAAAACTCGATATGCGCGAGGTAGAACTCTTCTACCGCCACGAGCAAGAGAAGAACCTGCGTGACGAGATTACCCACCTGCGGCGCGAAAACCAGGCGCTGCTTAATAATGGCAGCGATCAACTGCTCGCCCGGCTGGCCCGTGCGGGTATCAATTTTGTGGCCTTTCATCCGGGCGCTGGCAATATCGCGATCCCCCTGGATGACATGAGCCGTTACCTCGACAATCCCCAGGCTTACGTTGCTGCCAAGTGTGGTGTGACGGAAACGCTCTACGCCGCCTGGCTCGCCCATTACCAGACGCCCCGCTGCAACGGCACTGACCATCGCGGACAGATATGCAACAAGCCCCTTGCTCGCGTCGCTACGCCCTCGGAATTTCACGAAGGCGAAAGTGATCGTTGCGATCAGCACCAGGCCTTGCCCCATCAATTGGTTGCCGAACGACGCTGAGCGAGCCGGACGTAACGATTGATGATTGAAGCGGGCATGGCAAGTGTTGAACGTGATGTATTGCATCAGCGCGCGCTGGAGGTGCCCCTGCAAGCGGTGCCCTGGTCGGCCGTCAATAACCGGGGTATCGAATTGATTGTGCGTCGCGATGACCTGATTGATCCGTACCAGAGCGGTAACAAGTTTTACAAACTGTTCTATAACCTGCAGGCGGCCAGGGAGCAGGGATTTAATCAGCTCTTGAGTTTCGGTGGAGCTTATTCCAATCACCTTTACGCGCTGGCCGCTGCAGGTCATTCAAGCGGGATAGCGACGATCGGTGTCGTGCGCGGGGAGCGTCCGGCGCAGCTCAGTCCAACCTTGCAGGACGCCGAAGCCTGGGGGATGCAATTATATTTTGTCCCCCGCGCCGCCTACCGGGCCGACAACGACGTACTATTGCATCAGTTGCGCGCGAGCTACGGCAACTTCTTGCTGGTGCCGGAGGGCGGTAGCAATCTCCTCGGTGCGCGCGGCGCCACCGCCATGGGCTGGGCGATAACCCGGCAACTGGGTGATACCTTTGATGCCGTGTGCGTACCCTGTGGTACCGGCAGTACTCTAGCCGGCCTGGCCTGCGGTTTGCCGAGGGACAAAACCGCTCTGGGTTTCTCGGTGCTAAAAGGGCAGGGCAACCTGGGGTGTGAGATCAATCGCCTGTCCCAGGAATGCCTGGCGCTGAACGCTGACACAGATCCTTGCCGCGTAGCAGGTGCGCAGTGGCGACTTATCAGCGGTTATCACGGTGGTGGTTACGCCAAAAAATTACCGCCGGTGTTGCGCGATTTCTGGCGCGACTTTGAAGCCGAAACCGGCATACTCCTGGAACCGGTCTATAGTTTGAAGATGTTTTGGGGTATCGCCTGTCTGGCGGCTCAGGGTTATTGGTCACCCGGTACCCGCCTCGTTGCGGTGCACACCGGTGGCTTGCAAGGGCGCCGGGGTTTCTTACCGTCACCCGTGTAATGTGGTGTTTTTTACAACAGATTGGGTTTCAGGTAACAATCGCTCCAGCGGTCTCTCCAGTGGCCGCGCTGCCCGGAGATTGCGATTATCCGATGGTAACAATACCGGTGCATAAAAACCGGACGTGAGAGGCAAGGTCGTATCATGCACGCACATAAAAACACAGCACCCACCCGTATCGAATTCGATCTGAATTTGACGCGCACCCTGGTGCCGCTTAAAGACATGAGCGAAAGCCATTTGCTCGCGTTGCTTGATGACGCCGCGGTAGACGTCGCCTTTGCCGGCCAGACGTTATTTTCCAGCGGGCAATACGACGGCCAGCACATTTACCTGCTTCACGGCGATGTGGCGCTGGTTGCGGAAGACGGCAGCAAGACGCTCATCAAAGGGCGTTCATCATTGATGCCCATCGCGCACCACCAACCTCGTTTATGTACCGCAGTAGCAGAAACCGACTGCAACCTATTGCGCATCGACAGCGAGCGCCTGGACAAACTTCTCACCTGGAGTGAGGTCGCCGATTACCTGCAATTAATTATCTCCCGCCAGCGCGACCTGGACGAAGACGTGGATTGGATGATGACGGTGTTGAAATCCAATTTGTTCTTCAAGGTTCCACCCCATAATGTCGAACATATTTTTGCACGACTCACCCCCCAGGTGGTGTACTCCGGGGATGTGATTCTGCGTCAGGGCGAAGTAGGCGATCAGTGCTACTTCATCAAGGAAGGCGACGCCGAAGTGACGCGCAACATTGATGGCAAATGGCAGCATATTGCTGATATCAGTGTGGGGCGCTGTTTTGGAGAGGATGCCCTGGTGAACGAGACCGTGCGCAACGCATCGATCACCATGCGCAGCGATGGCGTGTTGATGCGGCTGGATAAACAGGATTTTTATCGGCTCCTGAAAGAACCGGTGGTGGCGACACTGGATCTCAACCAATTTGACGCAGCGATCGCTGAGGGCGCAGTGGCCGTGGATGTGCGTAGCGAGGAAGAATACAGCGAGCGTCATCTTGTTCGCGCTGTGAATATTCCCTTGCGGGTATTAAGCATTAAATCGCGGTTGTTAGCCCAGGATAAACTGTATATTTTTTATTGTGACACCGGCCGGCGCAGCCGCGCGGCAGCGCATTTGTTGGCTCAGCAGGGCTACAAGGCATTGGCGCTGGTGGATTGTGCGCAATTGTTCAGCCAGTCCCGCTGGGAATCGTTATTGGACGATCATCACAATTATGTATTGCGCGATGGTGTGTCGGTCCAGGGCCAGTGATCGGGCACCACAAAACCGCGCAAGGTTTCTTTCCAAATCCCGTTGTCTTTTGTCATGGCCGCGATTAATTGCGGCCGATGCTTATCCCCCACCCAGTGACGCAGATACGCCCGCAGACTATCCCGCGCAACCAGTGCATGGATATCATCGGTTTGCGCCGCAGATAACCACAGGTGGCGCGGCAGGATCATCCAATAATGGGTTGCTTCCTCGCGTAGAAAATCTTTCAGGTACCACCACTGACCTCGCTGATGGTGTGGATGTGCATGGTGCGGCGCAGATAGGGTGTGATGAGCAGGATAAAAAAAATAGCCTTGCAGACACAATGCGCTGCGCCAGTGCGGATCGTGTGGCGTCAGCGCGCGCAATACTGCCTGGCTGGCATTGCTAAACCGCAAGGGTAATTGGTGATCCAGCAAGCGCGCCATTTTAATGTCCAGGCGATCATTGCAGTTGGGACCGATCCAGTGCACCCATTCCCCGGCGGGATGCGCGGGTACACCCAGATAAAACTTCACCGCCGTTTCGATATGCCACAGGGTGTCATCTTCCTGCACGATAAAATCGAACGCGCCCAAAGTTTGGCCCTGTTCGGTAACTTGTAGATTGTGAGCCAGCAACCGGTAACGTGGATGATGTTCCCAATAGAAGCGCCAGAGTGCTTCGTAATAGATGCCGAGGCGCGTACTTTTCAGTTGCGCGAGTTCGGTGAGCAGGGCGTCGGGGTTACGATCGAGTTCAGCGAGCCAGCGCGTGTCGAGCATGGCTTCCGTGGGCCAGACGGTGATCTGCGGGTCGGGTGTGTTAACCAATGATGGCAAGTCAGCCAGTAGCGGTGCGCTGGAACAACACCAGGCAAGGTCCCGCACAACCTGATGTTGAAACAGCATCCTGGATATTCTTTGGCGGTTTTTGAGTGAAAGTGTATGCATACACGGCGATTATGTAAGTAACATGCGCGCCAGACAACGATAATCTGGTTATTACTGCTCCCATCGATAGGCGGCGGGGAACCCGCGCTTTTTTCAATCGTCACAATCGGCGAAGCCGTTATAATGGCCGCCTTGTCATCCCCCTGAAATGGATACCCCATGACACACTTTTCGACTGTCGGACTTATCGGTCACCTCAATAGCGAGCGCGCGATCTACTCCATCAAACGGTTGATCCGATTTTTGCAGCAACGCGGCAAGCACTTTGTCTTGGAGTCCGAGACGGCGGCCTTGATTACCGACGTGCACCTGGTGGAAGGTGCGCAACAAATTGTCGGTATCGATGAACTGGGACAAACCTGCGACCTGGTCATCGTGGTCGGTGGCGATGGCAGCCTGCTGCGCAGTGGACGGGCACTGGCGAAATACAATGTGCCGTTATTAGGGGTGAATCGCGGTCGGCTGGGGTTTCTTACCGACATCACGCCGGAGGATATTGAAACCCGCGTGGAAGAGGTCATGAACGGCAAGTACGTGGTGGATAACCGCTTCCTGCTGGATATGACGGTGATGCGGCAAGGGGCCGCCGTCGGCAGCGGCGATGCGCTGAATGATGTGGTGCTGCACCCCGGCCAGTTTATTCATATGCTGGAATTCGAGCTGTATATCGATGGCCATTTTGTTACCAGCCAGCGCTCCGATGGGATGATCGTCTCAACGCCCACCGGGTCGACGGCCTATGCGCTCAGCGGCGGTGGGCCGATCATGCACCCCAAGCTGGATGCCATCGTCCTGGTGCCGATGAATCCTCACACCCTGAGCAGTCGCCCGATGGTGGTGGCGGGGGATAGCGAGATCAAGATTATCGTGGGTGAACACAATACAGCTGTGCCGATGGTTACGTGTGATGGTCAGACCCACGTCGATATCAGTGCAGCTGATGAAATTCACATTCGCAAGAAACCCCACACCCTGAAGCTGATCCACCCGCTGAACCACAATTTCTATGAACGCTGTCGCTCCAAGTTAGGCTGGGGTGGCCATTTGCTGAACCATTGATCTATGTCGAGTGATTCCGCCACAGACAGACTACCGCCCGTATCGGGTTACGACCTCATAGGTGATGTGCACGGTTGTGCCGTTACCCTGGGGCGCCTGCTGGAACGGATGGGGTATCACAAAGTCGGTGGCGTTTACCAGCACGACAAGCGTCGGGTGATCTTTGTTGGCGATATCGTGGACCGAGGCCCACGCATTCGCGAAGCCTTGCACCTGGTGCACGATATGGTGGAGCGGGGCAGTGCGCAGATGGTTATCGGCAACCACGAGTTCAATGCCATAACCTACTGCACCCCGGGGCGGCCCGGCAGTGGCCGCGATTACCTGCGGCCCCATGTCCCGCGCAACACCCGCCAGATTGCGGAAACCCTGGAGCAATTCGCCAATTATCCGCACGAATGGAGTGCCTTCATTGACTGGTTCAAGACATTGCCGCTGTTTCTGGAGGTGGATGGGGGTGCGGATTTCAGCCCGTTTCGCGTGGTACACGCCTGTTGGGATGCCGCGTTAATTGCGCGCCACCGGCAGCGCTACGGCAGCGGCCACATCGATATGGATTTTATCCATGCCTCGGTTGAGCCCGGTACGCCTGAGTCGCGTACCAAGCAGCGACTTACCGGCGGAGTTGATCTCCCTTTGCCGCCCGGTGTGAGGATTGTGTCCAACGACGGCTATGAGCGCAGCGTTTTCCGGACCAAATTCTGGGTACCCCGGCCCAAGACCTATGGCGAGTTATTGTTTCAGCCGGACCCCTTGCCGGAAGACATTGCGGCAGCGTCTATCAGCCCGGAACATCGCGGGCAGATGGTCAATTACGACGCTGATCAACCACCATTGTTTGTGGGACACTACTGGCTCAAGGGAAAACCGCAACCCATCGCACCGAATGTGGCCTGCCTGGATTACAGTGCGGTGAAATACGGGCGCCTGGTGGCGTACCGGATGGACGGCGAAGCCCATCTGCGCGCACATAAATATGTGTGGGAATATGTAGACCCTTAAGGGGTTGCGATGATTTGTTTACTATCAATTGACCGGGATACCAAGACTGAATGTCGAACTGGATTGCTGTAAAACATCTGCCGCTGGATCAGGACCTGAGCGAACTGACCCGTTTCCTGCAACGTCGCGGCCTGAATTTCCGTGTGAGTGAAGAAAGTGGGCGGCAGGTCATCGCCGTGCAAGACCCGCAACTTGTCGAGCCTCTGGATCAATTGATCGACGACTTCCTGCGCGGCGACGTGCAATTACCCACAGAAGATTCCGCCGCAGAGACCATTGAGACGCAACCCAGAGACATTCCCTTCTGGATGACGCCGATCACGCTGGTGTTGATTATCTTCAGTGGCATCGGTGCCCTGTTAACCCACACCGAAACCGGACAAGTGTGGGCCATGTGGTTTTTGTTGCTGGATGTCGCACCGGATTTACGCAGTTTTATGTCGCTGGACGACACCCTGGCCAGCGGCCAACTCTGGCGATTGATCACACCAGCCTTCCTCCACTTCGGTTTGTTTCATGTGTTGTTTAACAGTTTGTGGATGTGGGATCTCGGACGGCGTCTGGAACTTGGGCTGGGGAAAGGCCGGTATGTTTTGTTCTTTGTGATCACCGCCATTGTGGCGAATCTCACCCAGTATTTTTGGGAATCATCGCCCTGGTTCGGGGGGATGTCCGGCGTGGTTTACGCGCTGGTGGGATTTTTATGGATTCGCCAACGACTTGCACCGCACCCGTTATTCGCCGTGCCCGCCAGCATTATCGGTTTCATGTTGTTTTGGCTGGTGTTGTGTATGACAGGTATTGTCGATCAATTTATTGACGGCAGTGTAGCCAACGCGGCGCACTTGGGCGGATTGGTTGCCGGGATGCTGCTGGGTGTCGTGTCCGGCATGTTAGCGCGCGGCAAGCCCACGGATTCAATAACGCTATAGTTTTTTGTCCCTCAGTATTTTTTTGGAATGGCTTATGGATGTACAACAACTTCTCTCCAGTTTGACCCCGGATATTTACCGCAACCTCAAACGCGCGGTTGAATTGGGCAAGTGGCCCGACGGTAATCGCTTGTCAGCAGAACAGCGGCAGTTATGTATGCAAGCGATGATTGCCTATGAACAACAGCATTTACCCCCGGAACAGCACACCGGTTATATCGAACCGGAGCCGCACACGCACTGTGGTACGGATGATCATGACCACGACCACCCGGATGAACCCAAACCGCTGAAATGGCTGTGATGGTTTTACTAGCCGATATTTTTTGCAAGCTGCTAATCAGGACATTTCTATGAACGCCAGCCAACAACCCCAAGCGATTCACCTGAAAGATTATCGCGTACCCGATTACGTGATCGATAAAACCGAACTGCATGTCGATCTCTATGAAGACTACACCATCGTCACCAGCAGGCTGAATTTGCGCCGGAATCCTGCGGCTGGCAGTGACGCTGTACCGTTGGTGTTGGACGGGTGCGAGATGACACTGCGTGCCATCGCCGTTGACGGCCGCACGCTGGCTGAGGATGAGTATCAGGTAGATGAGGAACATCTGACGCTGCTCAATCCGCCAGCAGAATTTGTGCTGCAAACACAAACGGAAATCAAACCGCAATTAAATACCTCGCTGGAAGGTTTATATAAATCGCGCACCATGTTTTGTACCCAGTGCGAGGCAGAAGGCTTTCGCAAAATTACTTATTATCTCGACCGTCCGGATGCGATGAGTGAATTTACCACCACCATCGTTGCCGATAAGACGCGCTACCCGGTGTTGCTATCCAATGGCAATTTAATAGCGCAGGGCGAAGCGGAAAACGGTCGGCACTTTGCGACCTGGCATGATCCGTTTAAAAAGCCCTGCTATCTATTTGCGCTGGTGGCTGGCGACCTTGAACATATTGAGGACCGTTTTACGATGATGTCCGGGCGTGAAGTGACCTTGAAAATCTTTGTGGAAGCCAAGGATCTCGACAAATGTGACCACGCCATGACGTCATTGAAAAACGCCATGCGGTGGGACGAAGTCGTTTACGGCCGTGAATATGATCTGGATATTTTTATGATCGTTGCGGTAGACGATTTCAATATGGGCGCGATGGAAAACAAAGGCCTGAATATCTTTAACACCTCCTGCGTTTTAGCCAAACCGGAAACCACCACCGATGCCGGTTTTCAGCGCGTGGAAGGCGTAGTGGCCCACGAATATTTCCACAATTGGTCGGGCAATCGCGTCACGTGCCGCGACTGGTTTCAATTGAGTTTGAAAGAAGGCTTTACCGTTTATCGCGACGCCGAATTTTCCGCCGACATGGGCTCGCGCACGGTTAAACGCGTGGAGGACGTTAGCTTGCTGCGTACCGCTCAATTTGCCGAAGATGCCGGGCCAATGGCGCATCCCATTTGGCCGGAATCCTATATTGAAATTTCCAACTTCTACACGCTGACGATTTATGAAAAAGGCGCAGAAGTGATTCGCATGTTGGCCAACTTGTTAGGGCCGGAAGATTTCCGCAAAGGCACGGATTTATATTTCGAGCGCCACGATGGCCAGGCGGTTACAACCGAAGATTTTGTCGCCGCGTTGGCCGATGCATCAGGCCGCGACCTCACGCAATTCAAGCGCTGGTATTCACAAGCGGGCACGCCGCGTTTACAGGTAACCGATAGCTACGATGAAGATGCGCGCGAGTACACCCTGCACATCAAACAAAGCTGCCCGCCCACGCCGGAATGCCAGAACAAATTGCCGTTCCATATTCCGGTCGCCATGGGCTTGCTGGGCAGCGGAGGCAACCTGCCGTTAAAAATCAAAGGCCAGGTGCCGAATTTTGAAACCGCTGATAACACGCACACTGTGCTGGAATTAACCGAAGCAGAACATACATTTGTTTTTGAAGGCGTAAATGAAAAACCCGTGCCTTCATTGTTGCGCGGTTTTTCGGCACCTGTGAAATTACACTACGCTTATTCCCGCGAAGCGCTGATGCTCTTGATGAGCCGCGACGACGACGGCTTCTGCCGCTGGGACGCCAGCCAGCAGTTGGCTCTGCAAGTAATCGGCGATGTGATGCAAGCCTGGCAGCGCAAAGACGACATTGCTGCTATGGCAATCGACACACGCCTGATCGAAGCCTACCGCAGTCTTTTGCAGGACACGAGCCTGGACCAGGCCATGGTCGCCTACATGTTATCGCTACCATCGGAAGCCTATCTCAGCGAACTTGCGGATGTGATCGATGTGGAAGCCATCCACTACGGTCGCCTGCGCGTGCGCCGCGCCATCGCCGAATCACTGCGAGAGGAATTTGCCAGCATCTACCAGCGCTACGACAATCAGCAAGCCTACGCCGCCACCGCAGAAGCCATTGCTGCACGCAGCTTAAAAAATGTCGCACTGGCCTATCTAATGCTCCTGGAAGATGACCAATGGATTCACGCCTGCGAGCAACAATATCGGCAAGCAAACAACATGACCGACCGCATGGACGCGCTCTCCCAATTGGTCAATAGCCGCTCGCAAACTGCACAAGCACTCGCGGCATCAGCGCTGGATGATTTTTACCAACGTTGGCAAGACGAATCCCTGGTGGTCAACCAATGGATCAGCGTGCAGGCAAGCTGCTCATTACCCAACACCCTGGCCAAGGTCAAGCAACTGCAACAACACCCGGCTTACGACGCAAAAAATCCCAACAAAATCCGTGCGTTGGTATCGACCTTTTGTAATGCCAACGCGATTAACTTCCACGCGTTGCAGGACGGCAAGGCAGAGGGTTATCGCTTCCTTGCCGACGAAGTGATTCGCTTGAACACCCAGAACCCACAAATCGCTTCTCGTTTACTGGGGCCCTTAACCAAGTGGAAAAAATACAGTCCACAACGCCAGACGTTGATGAAAGCTGAGTTGGAAAGAATCCTTGCTGAACCTAAATTATCGAAAGATGTGTTTGAAGTTGTAAGTAAAAGTCTTGCTTGATGAATAGAAAATTTATCAAGATCTTCTCGCTTTCAAAGAGAAAGTTGATGAAAACTTGATATTGGCACAATACGAGTTTGGCGTTAGGGCCTATGTTTCGAAACCCTCAAGTCATGGATGACTTGAGGGAGCTACAGGGATGTATTCATGCGTTTTCGAAACATAGGCCCTAATGACAAACGCACTACAAGGTGCATTCATTCATACCCGTAATATCTCTCCTCAGTTCTTGGCACAAAAGTTGAAGCACAACACACTAATCCTGCCCAAATAAGGGCAGGGATGGTGATGTTGTTTATTTCCTATATTTTCTGCGCCCCGATTTGGGGCTCTTCGATTAAGTGGAACAGTTGGGTTGCACGGTAAATGTGCAGTCGAGGACGAGTGATGGGACGTTTGCTTGGGCACTGGGTAAGTGCAGTCAATAGTCAATTATTGTGCGGTGTAATGCTTGCGTTTATCGCCATCCCCGCATTGGCGTTACTAGCCGGTTACCACCAGCTCTGGTTGTTTATCCCGCTCATCGCTACCGCTACACTACTGATTGGGCTGGTCAGCAGTTACCACAACAGTGTTGAGCAAGTGCGTGCCTGCTTATTGTCAATTCGCCAATCGCAACCGATAGATTCCCCTGTCTACCTGCCTAAAGCGTTTGCGCTGTTGTTGGATGACACCCGCGAAACCTTCAAACATTTCCAACGACGCAATGCCGAGTTTCGCGATGCCGTGAAAGAGATGGGTTATTCATCGTCAGAACTGGCGGGCAATGCCAATGAAGTATCGAGCAGTGCGGCGTTTCAGTCCAAGGCAACCACCTCCAGTGCGGCGGCGATTACGGAGATCAGCCACAGCATTGATGATGTCAGCCAACGAATTGTGTCAGCGCGCGTGGCGGCAACGGCGGCGTGTGAGTTGAGTGAAAGTGGTGCGCGAGCGTTGGTGACGGCCAGTGATGAAGTCAAACAGGTCGCTGGGCTTGCGCAGGAAACACAAACACGTATTACGGCGCTGGAAGAATTGATGGTTAAGGTCACGGCCATGTCGCGCATCATTGGTGAGATTTCCGAGCAGACGAATCTGTTAGCGCTGAATGCGGCCATTGAAGCGGCCCGTGCCGGTGAACACGGGCGTGGATTTGCCGTGGTGGCAGATGAGGTGCGCGCCCTGGCGCAACGCAGCCAGGGCTCGGCGGCGGACATCGCCACTAACATCCTGCAGGTACAAACCACCATGCAACAGGTGCGCGGCAGCATGGGTTCAGTGGTGGAAAAAACCGGTAAGAGTATGGTGGAGGTGGAGCGTGCTGAAGCGGCATTGGCTTCTATCAATCAGCGCACGCGCGATGTGTTCAGTTTGATTGACGATATTGCCGTTGCCGCGCAACAACAAAGCCAGGCAGCGCACGAAATTTCACAGCATATCGAAACCGTTGCTAGCCTGGCCAACGAAAATAGCGGGCGCGCTGTACAGGCTGCTGAAATCGCTGAGCATTTACATCGACTGACACGGTTAACGGAGTAGGGTATGGCTGATGTATTCTCGCTGTTATTTATTCTCCTGCCGCTAATTTTTATTGCATTTATTTTTTATTGCCTGCATCGCCGGCGGGTCATTGTGGGGCGTCTCGTGGATCAGGGGCTGAATTACGTGCGGGTCATGCGTACTTTATTGACGCACGTCCAACAACATCGCGGACTGACGACGGGTTTTCTCAATGGTAATCAGGATGCGAAAGCAGAGATTCAGGCGTTGCAGAATAAAATCCGTAAGGAAATTGTGGAGGTGAATAATCTGGGTGTGTGGGTGCAGGCTAATGAAAAGTGGCGGAGCATCCTCGATCACTGGTCGCGCCTGAGTAGCCATTACGCTTCCGGGGAAGCCATGAATAACCTCAAACAACACAACCAGTTGATTGCCAATATCCTGTATTTCATCGAAGACATTGCCGACGCGCATCACCTGGATAGCAAGGCGCCAGCGGCGTTTGCACATCAATGGCGGTCGTTGTTATTTATTGCTGAGTCGATTGGCCAGGCGCGTGCTTTGGGCACTGGTGTGGTGGCAAAAGGGGAGTGCAGCAGCGTCTTGCGAATTCAGTTGAATCATTTACGCAATAAAATTGCGTCACATACAGGCGAATATCTTTCGCCGCAGGCCTGGGCCGAGATTGAACAGCTGCTGCACTGCATAGAAACGGATGTGGTAATCGATCAGCCCACCATCAGCCCTAAAGCGTATTTTCAGTTGGCCACCCGCTCCCTGGAGCGGGTGATGGAACAGTTTGACCAGTATATCGAGGGGTTGCGTTATCAGGGCCGTTGAATGCGCTGTGAAACTCAGCTTTTATACAGCGGCACCAAACCATCCTGTTGTTTTTGTCGGTGATGTTTCTGGCGGCGGCAGTTGTTGATCTCCTGGATTAATTCACTGCTATCCCAATCATTGCCGGCAGCGCCGCGATACAGAATCTCATCCAGCTTTTTCAGTTGCACACGCAAGGCGTCATTGCTCGAACGTTCGGCAAGGAGCTGCAGGTTTTGCAGTTGCGGATCTTGCCAATGGGCTTGAGCCCAGTGAATCAACGCCGTGCGCAGGGCGGGATAATCCTTGTTGGCCGCCGCACGTTTGAGGTCATTCCAGGCTGCTGTTTCAGTCACATGATCCTGGGTTTTTTCTGCGATATAGAAGGAATGAATGGCTCGCAATTCGCGGCGCGCCTGCCAGTAGAGCCACGCGAACATCAGGGTAGTTAAACCCAGAATCAGCGCCACGGTAATGAGCCAAACGGGCGCAATGTTTACCACGCGAACATCCGTTGTTGCGCTGGGCATATCGGTAGTGATCGGTGTGGTTTCTGCGGGAGTATCCACGCTGAGGGCGGGCACTGGGTCGGGTGTGATGTTCCCCAAGGCATCTTCTACCTGAACCGTTTTGGCCGGCAAAGTAGCGGTTTTCATTTTTTGTGAGTCGGTATCCCACCAGTCGACACTGATCGCCGGCAAGGTAAATTTACCGCTGCGATTGGGAATAATGGCGAGGGTTTCTATCCGTGAACCCGTTACGCCCTTGTTGCTGGTTTTGTCATCATTTTGTGGTTGGTCCGGGTAAAAGGTCAGCCCATCAACCGCCGGCATCGATAACGGCGTCAATTGGCCAGCGGTTAAACCCTCGGCGGACAGGGTAATGGTGCGGGTAACCGGCTCGCCGACTTTCAATCGTTCGGTGCTCCAGTGTTCGGTCAATTGCAGGTCTTTGGCCGGCAGCCAATCCTGACCGGTGAATTGTGCGGGAGCCGTATTCACTTTGACGCGCTGCTCTTCAGTGCGCAAGCGCAACAGATTGCTGCGGCGGTTGCCGAACGGATCGGCCCAGGGATCGCGCTGGCTGCTGCGCACTGACACATTGTACGTCAAGCTCGGAATAATCAACTCACCGCTGTGCTGCGGAAAAATACTGTATACCCGTTCCACCACAATGTGCTGGCGACCGTTGATATTAGTCTGGTATTGGTTCTCACCCAGATCAACAACCAGCGCGTCTGGCAATTCCAACGGTGTCATCTCCGCACCGTTTAAATTGACCGAGGTATACAACCGAATCGTGAGGAGGATTTGTTCCTGCACATAGGCATTATCTTTATTCACTTTTACATCAACAAAGACTTCGCTGCTAGCGTTTTGTGGTGCGCGACTTTGGGATTCCACCGTGATGGGAATTGCATCGCTGCTCGCCCCTTCAATTGTGAACGACGGAATTTCCAGTGTGCCGACCCGCTTGGGGGCAAGGGCGATGCGCCAGTCGGTAAAGGATTCCATATCGCCGTTGATCACGCGCATCTGGTTGCTTTGCTGGGTATTGAGGATATCGAAATCTTTCTGCAGTAATGTCAAATCCGGCGAGTCGCTGGTTTGTGCGTAGAAGCGCAGGGTGAGCGTCAGGGTTTCCTGCAAGCTGATGGTGTCGCGATCCACACTGGCCGATAGAGTATCGGCGTGAGTGCTGGCGCTGAACGCCAACAGAATAAATAATCCGCATAAAAAACTGCGCAGCATCAGTGAGGAAAAAAATAATCGGTTCATACCTTGACTCTCATTTATCGATGTAACGCTCTGCGTATTTCTATTCAGGCAATTGCCTGCTACCAGCGATCATTCTCTTGCTCGGTGGGTGTCTGCCACATATTGCGGTGCCGCTCATCACGTTTCTGCTGGTATTGATAACGGAATTTATTGCGCAACAAACCACCTGGATCATCGGGAACGCGTCGCAGCCACTGTTCCATCGCTTGCTTTTCTTCGTCACTCAAGCCTTCTTCCAGGGCTGCGCGCATGTCTTCCAGCTCTTCTGCACTGGGGGTTGAACTTTGTTGCGCGGCTTGCTGTTCCTGTTGCTCGGCTTGCTCGCTCGACTGCTCGCCGCTATCGCCCGCTGCCGAACGTTGCGCAGCGCTGCTTTGTTGACCGTTCTGCTGTTCGCTATCCTGTTGATCCTGCTGTTGCTGATCCTGCTCTTGTTCGGACTCGCTTTGCTGTTGCTGATCGTTTTGATTCTGTTGTTGGTCCTGCTTGTTTTGTTGTTCGTTGTTTTGCTCGGACGAATTCTGTTGTTGATCCTGGTTTTGTTCGCTGTCCTGATCTTCCTGATTCTCGCCGTCCTGGTTTTGTTGATCTTGTTGTTGCTGTTGTTGTTCCTGCTGTTGCTTCAGCGCTTCCACCAGCGCGCGGTTGCTTGCGGCATCCGCCAGATCAGGATCACGTTTTAAGGCTTCATCATAGGCTTTTAGTGCCTCATCCAGCTTGCCGGATTTTGCCAGGGCATTGCCGCGATTGTAATGCGCCTGGGCAGTGTCACTTTGCGCAAAATTTTTGGCGGCGGCCTCGTAATCGCCCGCACGATATTGCGCACTGCCTTTCCACTCGGGCGATTCAAATTTTTCCGCCGCGCTGGCGGCGTCACCTTGTTCAAGAGCACGCTGACCCTGTTGATCCTGGGTGAGCCAAAGATCACGCCACTCAAATGCGTGGCTGTTCGGCGTATACAGTGACAGCGCAGGGACCAATAACAGCGCCGGCAACACACCGCGACGGAAACAGAAAAACACCACCGGCAGTAATAAAAAGACTAACCAATGGCCATTGTCATGCCAGGTATCAAACTCACGATCCACAGCGCGACTTTCGTCGACTAACGGTGAGGGCAGGGCGAGCAAGGTTTCGATGTCGCGTTTGTCGTTGGTCAGGTCGCTGTAACGTCCACCGGTTTGCTGCGCGAGTGAACGCAATTCGCTGCTATTTAATTGGGTGGTGACAATGGCACGGCTGCTGTCGCGCACAAAGCCGCCGTTGTTGCCGGGAATCGGCGCGGGCGAATCGCTACCGACACCGAGGATGGATAAGCGCACATTGTTGTTGAGCTGTTGTTTGATCGCGGCCTGGGCGTCACTCACAACGCCATCGGTAATCAACAAGACATCGCCGCGTGGTAAACCCGCATCCTGTAGCAAACGCAGGGCAAGGGTAACAGCCGATTCAGCATTACTGCCGGGCAATGGCATGATGTTGGGATGCAGTGACGTCAACAAACTATTGATGGTGGCAGTGTCGTCAGTGAGCGGTGTCACCACATGGGATTCGCCGGCGTAAACAATCAGCGCGGTCAAGCCATCTTTACGTTCGCGCAGGATATCGGCGATCTTGAGGCGCGCGCGAATCAGGCGCGAGGGTTTGATATCTTCAGTCAACATCGATGGCGAAAGGTCGAGGATCAGCACCAGTGCATTCTGATTTTTTTGCACGGGCATAGGACGTTTTTCCCACGCCGGACCAGCCATGGCCAGGGTGGCAATAATCCAGGATGCGATCATCGCCCAGATATGCCAGCGATGCGCGCGCGTGGTGTCGCCATCAATTAAATACGGCAAGAGGTCCGGTGCAATAACCTGTTGCCATTGATGCGCGCCACGCTTTTGTCGCCACAAGGCAATGCCCAACAAAATTGCTGGAATCAACGCTAACAGCCAGAGCGGGCGCAGCCAGTGAAATTGCGTGAGGATCATCTCCCAGGTGCTCATCGGGATACCTCCCCGCGCGTTGTTGATGCATTTTTCGATACATTGTTCGGTGCATTGTCCGGCGCGTAGAAAGGTGTAGCGCGTTGTTGCCACCAGTTCGCCAAGGCCCACAATAAGCTCAACACAAAAGCCACACCTAAAGGCCAATAAAATAATGCCTGCACCGGGCGGAAAGTTTCTTCATCGAATTCGATAGGCTCCAGCAAATCCAGTTGATGATGGATATTGCTCAATTCTTCAAGGTTGCGCGCCCGGAAATATTGCCCGCCGGTTTGCTCGGCAATGTCGCGCATGGTGTCTTCATCGAGATCTTGCGACGGATTGACGCGACGTGCCCCGAATAAACCAGGCACAATCATTTCGTCAGCACCGAAACCGATGGTGTAAATCTTGATGTTTTCTTTCAGCGCCAGAGCGGCCGCGCGCTGCGGTGTCAATTCTCCGGAATTGCTCGCACCATCAGTCAATAACACCAACACACGACTGGCATCCGGGCGGGCGCGCAGACGTTTTACTGCCAGGCCAATGGCATCACCGATGGCGGTTTTCTCGCCGGCAAAACCAATCTGGGTTTCCTGCAACAGTTGATTGACGGTGTTGCGGTCGTAGGTGAGTGGCGCCTGCAAATAGGCCTGGCTACCGAACAGGATCAAACCCAACCGATCGCTTTTACGTCGCTCCACAAAATCGCCCACGACAATCTTGATGGCTTGCAGGCGATTGATGCTTTTACCCAGGTAGGTCATGTCTTCAATTTGCATACTGCCGGAAATATCCACCGCCATCAGCAGGTCGCGCCCGCTGCCGGGCAAACTCACCGGCTCGCCGACCCATTGCGGGTTACTGGCGGCCAATAAGCTGCACAACCAGATGACCCACAACAACAGAATCTTCAGTGGGCCCTTGCGCGTATGCAGGCTGGTGGCGTCTTGCAAGGCGGCGGCACTGCGATAAAAAGGTACACGCAAGGCCGCTTCCTGGCGCTGCTGCGCCGGCAACAGGCGGGCAAATAACGGCAGCGGAAGCAGCAGTAATAACCAGGGCCATTGCAACTCAAGCATTGCGGGTCTCCTTGTTATTTTTATTTACGGATTGGTCATCAGCGGGGGCATTATCTGTGGGCGGCTCCGGTTGCGCGCGCGTCGGCAGTAACGTTTCTTTCGACTTTCTGACTGGCGTTTTCTGCCATTGATTGCGATGTTTTTGCAGCCACAGGCTCACCAGCTGTTGCAAGGCATTGATATCGGCTTGCGGCTTGGCCTCATAAGGGCCGGTTAAGAGCGCGCGTCCGGCACCTTTGCTGAAACCGTCTCGGGTTTCCGGGCATTGATCATCCAACCAGCGCAGCCAGGCCTCACCTTTGAGGTTTGCCTGATAGCTATTGCCGCAACCGCTTAACGCCGCGCGGCGCAGAATAATGCTGACTTGCTGTAAATAAGTGGCGACCTGTTGATCCTGTTTTACGGCGAGCGTGGCGCGTTGCAATTCCGCGAGCGCAGCGGCGCGGTAGCGATTACGTTGCCGGTGACGACGATGCAACCAAAAGGCAAGCAGGGCGACCAGCACCAGCAAGATTAATAACACCCACCAACCCCAGGCCAGCGGCCAGAGGCCGACGGCTTCGGGCAAGTGAATGTCTTTCAGTTGAGCAAGTGGGTCCATGTTTTCCATCGTGTCTGAAACCTAGCGGCGGCGTGGGCTGTTTTTGCCGAAGCGCTCGCGCAGCAAATGTTGGATGTCGTCATTGGTGGCGTAAGACAACAGGGACAGATTCAAGCGCTGACAACTGCGGGTTAAGTCCTGCAGGTGTTTTTGATAATTTTCGTGGTAGGCCTGTTGGAAGCGCCGCTCGTTAGCTGGAATACGACAGCGGGACTGACCATCACTGATCGTCAAGATAGCATTGCTGGCCAGTTGCCGTTCGAGCGGATCAAACACGTGCACCAGAGTGACGTCGGTGTGCCGCGCCAGTTCAAACAATTGTTGCTCGCACGCTGCATCAAAATCGTGGAAGTCACTGACGATAAATAAAGCGCAACCCGGTTTGGCGATGCGGCGGGTATCCGCGAGGATATCCACCAGCTTCACACCATCTGCAGGTGGAATCGGGGATTGCAGGCGGTGGTTGTAATCCTGCAATTGATGCAACAACTCCAGCATCGCGTGCTTGCTGCGGCGCGGGCGGATATCCCGTTGCGTGTGGTCACCAAACACCAGGCCGCCAACGCGGTCACTGTTGCCTAACGCAGCCCATCCGAGCAATGCACAGATATGCGCGCACAACACGGATTTAAAGCAGCGCTGGCTGCCGAAGAACATGGTGGCGCGCTGGTCGGCCACCATAAACACTGGGCGCTCACGCTCTTCGCGAAAGATCTTGGTATGCGGTACCTGGGTACGCGCGGTGACGCGCCAGTCGATGGTGCGTATGTCATCGCCGGGCTGATACAGGCGCACTTCTTCAAAGTCGATACCGCGCCCGCGAAAGCGGGTGCGTTCGCCGCCGGTCAGCAGGCTGCGCACCGGCCGCTTGGCGAAGAGCTTCAGATCCTGCGCGGCAAACCGCAGGCGCAGCAGTTGCGCGAGATCGCTGTAGGCGCCGGCGGGATTGAGGTTATCCAATAACGCGTTGCTCATAGGTTAAGCCAGGGGCACAACGGCAATTAATTTATCAATCGCCTGGTCGCTGTTAACGCCAGTGGCTTCGGCTTCAAAGGTGAGAATCAAGCGATGGCGGAGACAATCATGGATAACGGCCTGAACATCATCGGGGCTGACAAAATCCTTGCCTTGCAGCCAGGCATAGGCGCGGGCGCAACGGTCAAGCGCAATGGTGGCACGGGGGCTGGCGCCATATTCGATCAGGTTGGACAGGTCTTCGTCGTATTTTGCAGGACGACGGGTGGCGTTAATTAACTGGACAATATATTCCTCAACCGTCGGCGCCATGTGCATGGCAAGGATTTCCTTGCGCGCGATCTCCAGCGTTGCCTGGCTGACCGTAGCCGGTACCTCCGGCGCAATAGCGGCCGCCTCATTGCGCGCCAGTTGCAGGATGCGGCGCTCCGCGTCCACGCTGGGGTAATCCACCATCACATGCAGCAGGAAACGGTCGAGCTGGGCTTCCGGCAGTGGGTAGGTACCTTCCTGTTCAATCGGGTTCTGGGTGGCCATCACCATAAACAGGGGCGGCAGCGGATACGTCCGGCTGCCCACGCTCACCTGCCGCTCGGCCATGGCTTCCAGCAGCGCAGACTGTACCTTGGCCGGTGCGCGGTTGATCTCATCAGCCAGGACCAGGTTATGGAAAATCGGGCCGGACTGGAATTCAAAGGTGCCGTGCTCCGGGCGGTAGATATCTGTGCCGGTCACGTCAGAGGGTAATAAGTCAGGGGTAAACTGAATGCGGTGAAAGTCACCTTCAATCGCCTGGGCCAGGGTTTTAATGGCTTTGGTCTTGGCCAGACCGGGAGCACCTTCCACCAGCAGGTGGCCGTCGGCCAATAGTGCAATCAACAGTCGTTGGTTCAGGTGTTCCTGGCCGATGATTTGATTGTTGAGCCAGGTGTTGAGCGTTTGGATCTGCTGGTATGCCTGCATGGGTCGGAATCACCTTTTCTATTGTTCGATCATTTATTTTTCGTTGAACCGCCGCTGCTTCTTTAGCCGCATCGGTCGATTCTTGCGACGCTGGGTAGACCTGCCATAGTGATGGCAGTTCCCCAATTTTTCAACGGCTTCGCTGGCCTTCATCAGCTATTCTTAAACACACGGCCCAGGCGCGATAGCACAACGGCTTTTACGCAAAATTTAATGGATTTTTTGCGGTCCCATAACCCGTGGTTGTTTTTTGAACTCACCGGGAGGTGTCTGTGGACAGACGATTAACCAACACGCAAGATTTCACCAGCTTTTTTCAGGAATTGCGCGAATACGCCGCACAACAATTATCACCAGCGGAAGAGCAGGCGCTCTTTGCCTTCGCGGAACAATTTTTTGATCGCTATCCGCTGGAAGAACTTGCCGGGCGCCACCTCAGCGATGTCTTCGGTGCGGTTTTCCAGTACTGGCGATTTTTGCAGCACTATGATCGAAAGGCGCCGAAGATTCGCGCCTTTAATCCCGATCTTGAAGAAGATGGTTGGGTGTGTCCTTACACCGTATTAGTAGTGCTGCAACGCGACATGCCGTTTCTGGTTGACTCTATCCGCATTGAACTCAATCGACGCAATATCGCCATTCATGGCATTAAAAGCACCGTGGTTGCCGTTGCGCGCGATGCGCAT
This sequence comes from Cellvibrio sp. ARAG 10.3, assembly GCF_051846955.1. Classification (NCBI taxonomy): domain Bacteria; kingdom Pseudomonadati; phylum Pseudomonadota; class Gammaproteobacteria; order Cellvibrionales; family Cellvibrionaceae; genus Cellvibrio; species Cellvibrio sp. ARAG 10.3. The sequence continues at coordinate 444,613 of NZ_JBPYCU010000002.1, read as the reverse complement.
CATCAACTACAGAGGCTCACGCATCGCTCGCTGGCCGAAGACGATGAGCTGGAAAAAGAAGCCCTGATCGTGCTGGAGATCAGCCTGCGCACAGAAGAACAAACCCTGCACGATCTGGTGACCGGTATTGATTCTGTATTGGCGGAAGTGGATGTCGTGGTGGCGGACTATCAGCCATTGGTTGAGCGCGTGCTGGACGCGGAAGAAAACCTCAATCTGGTACGCGATGCGGTTTCAGTCGCGCAGGTGGAAGAAAGCCAGGCATTTTTGCGCTGGATTGTGGATAACCATTTCACGTTTCTCGGCTACGCCGAATATGAATTCAGCGAAGAAGAGGGCGTGAAAGTCTTGCGTGAGCGCGTGGATAAACGCCTGGGTATCTTTGGGCTTAAAGGCGGCGGCCCCCATGTGAGCGACGTAGATCATTTCAACAGCGGCATGGCGCGTTTTCATCTGGCGCCCCAGGTGCTGACCTTTTCCAAATCCTCCGTCCGTTCCCGCGTGCATCGTCAGGCTTACTCGGATTACATCGTGGTGAAACGCTTTAACGCGATGGGTGAAATGTGTGGTGAGGCGCGTTTTCTCGGGCTGTACACCTCCGCGGTTTACACCATGAGTCCACGGCGGATTCCGCTGATTGGCACCAAGGTGGCGAAGGTATTTGAACGCAGTGAACTTGATCCCGACAGTCACGACGGTAAAGCCTTACAACAAATCCTCGATACGTTTCCGCGTGATGAAATATTTCTTTGCACCAGCGCCGAACTCTATGAATTGGTCACTGGCGTTGCACGTATCAACGAGCGTTATATGGTGCGCCTGTTTATGCGTAGGGATTTATTCGGCAAATTTGTTACCTGCCTGGTGTATGTGCCGCGCGATGTATTTACCACGCGCCTGCGTTTGAAGATTCAGGCTTTGATTGGCGAGTCGTTAGGTTCCCAGGAATGTGAATTTACCACCTGGTTTTCTGAATCCATCCTGGCGCGGGTGCACCTGGTGTTTAAAGTCGATCCGAATCGGGCACTGGATTACGATCAGCAGGCGTTGCAGGCACGCATTGTAGCCATTACCCGATCCTGGGATGACGACCTGCAGGATGCTTTGCTCGATGCGCAGGGCGAAGAAAAGGCCATGGCGTTACTGCAACAATATCGTGAGGCTTTTCCTTCAGCCTATCAGGAAACCTACGATTCCCGCACAGCGGTACACGATATCGATTCCATCGCGGAGTTGCATGATGCCAAGGATATTGCGATGAGTTTTTATCAGCCTGCGGGTGCCGAGGATAATGTCTTGCGCTTCAAGATATTTCATCTGGATACGACGCTCGAATTATCCGATGTGATACCCATTCTGGAGCATATGGGCTTACGCGTCATCACGGAAAATCCCTACGATATTTGCCGGCGCGATGGCTCCGTGGTTTGGCTCCATGATTTCATGCTGTCGTACAGCTTGACTGAAAGCGTTGATGTTCACGCTGTTAAAAAAAGTTTCCAGGAAGCCTTTGCCGCAATCTGGCACAAACAGACTGACAATGATGTATTCAACCGCCTGATCCTGAGTGCGCGACTCAATTGGCGTGAAGTCATGCTGTTCCGCGCCTACGCCGGTTATATGCGTCAGACGCTATTCAATTTTACCGAGAGTTATATTGCCAATACTCTGGTTAACCAGGTGAGCGTTACGCGTAACCTGATAGCTTTGTTTAAAGCCAAATTTGATCCGCGCCTCAACGAAGGCCGTGACTCCAGCGAGCGCATTGACCGTTTGCGCAACAAAATTCTGGAAGAACTGGACAGTGTGGCTAACCTCAACGAGGACCGTATCCTGCGTCGTTACCTGGCGATGATGGACGCGAGTTTGCGCACCAATTATTTCCAGCGTGACGCGCAGGGAAGGGAAAAAAATTATCTGTCACTGAAATTCAGTCCACGACAGGTGCCGGATATTCCTGCACCGCGACCGCTCTATGAAATCTATATGTTTTCACCGCGCATGGAGGGGGTACACCTGCGCGGCGGTAAGGTTGCGCGGGGCGGTTTACGTTGGTCGGATCGCATTCCGGATTACCGTACGGAAATCCTGGGGCTGGTAAAAGCCCAGCAGGTTAAAAATGCGGTGATCGTTCCCAATGGGGCCAAAGGTGGGTTTGTCTGCAAACAAATGCCGGCTGGCGCCAGCCGCGATGTCATCCAGCAGGAAGGCATTACCTGCTACAAGATGTTTATTCGCGGCTTATTGGATATTACCGATAACCTGCGCGGTGGAGAGATCATCAAGCCGGATAACGTATTGTGTTTTGACCAGGATGATCCTTATCTGGTGGTGGCGGCAGATAAGGGAACGGCAAGCTTTTCTGATATCGCAAACAGCATTTCTGCCGAATACGATTTCTGGTTGGGTGATGCGTTTGCATCCGGTGGCAGCCAGGGATACGACCACAAAGCCATGGGCATTACCGCGCGGGGTGCCTGGATTTCGGTGCAGCGTCATTTCAAGGAAAAAGGTATCAATATCCAGGAGCAGGATTTTACTGTTATCGGTATCGGCGATATGGCGGGTGATGTATTTGGTAATGGCATGCTGCTGTCACCGCATAGTCGTTTGCTGGCCGCATTTAATCATCAGCATATCTTCATCGATCCGGACCCCGATGCAAAACGCAGCTTCCGCGAACGCGAGCGATTATTTAAATTGTCGCGCTCCACCTGGATGGATTACGACAAGGAACTGATCAGTAAGGGCGGCGGTATCTTTGCTCGCGATCTCAAATCCATCGCCATTACGCCGGAGATGAAAACGGCGTTCGCCATCAATGATGACAAGCTCACCCCAAATGAATTGATTCACGCTTTGCTTAAGGCCCCGGTGGATTTACTTTGGAACGGCGGTATCGGTACCTATGTAAAATCCTCTGACGAAAGTCACGCCGAGGTTGGCGATAAAGCCAATGACAGTGTACGGGTAAATGGTAGCGAATTGCGCTGCGAGGTGGTCGGCGAGGGCGGTAACCTTGGCATGACCCAGCTGGGGCGCGTGGAGTACTGTCTCACCGGCGGGGCCTGTAATACCGATTTTATTGACAACGCTGGCGGTGTGGATTGTTCGGACCATGAGGTGAATATCAAAATCCTGCTGGACGATGTGGTTGCCAAGGGAGATCTCACGCAAAAACAACGCAACCAATTGCTGATGGATATGACCGAAAATGTGGCGCAACTGGTGTTGCACAATAATTATCGACAAACCCAGGCTATCAGTATTGCCCAGGCAGATGCACTAAAACGCGGCGCGGAATACCGGCGTTTTATGACCAAACTGCAAGCCGCCGGCCGGCTTGATCGCGCACTGGAATTCCTGCCCGATGATGAAAGCCTTATCGAGCGGCAGTCTCATGGCAAAGGCTTGACGCGCCCGGAGTTGGCGATTCTGATTTCTTACGCGAAGGCGACGCTCAAGGAGGATCTGGCGGAGACGGATATTGCCGATGATCCATACATCGCCGGTTTTATTGAAGGGGCATTTCCGCAAAAAATTACCCAGGATTTCAAGGAGCCTTTGTATCGCCATCGCTTACGTCGTGAAATTATCGCGACCCAGATCGCTAACGACATTGTGAATAATATGGGCATCAGTTTTGCGCAGCGCTTGATGGAATCTACCGGTGCTCACGTCGGCGAGCTGGCGGCGGCTTATATTACCGCGCGCAATATTTTCCAATTGGATACCTATTGGCGAGAACTGGAGCAACTGGATTACCAGGTGCCGGCGGCGCTGCAAATTGAATTGATGACCAAGATGATGCGCCGCGTGCGTCGCGCTACCCGTTGGTTTTTGCGCAATCGCCGGGATCAACTCGACCCCGGCAAAGAGGTGGAGATCTTTTCACACGGCGTGCAGGAGATTGCCAGCCATTTACCGCAATTGTTGCGTGGGCAATCCCTGGAGGACTGGCAAGCACGTTGCGCGTACTTGCAAGAGCAAGGTTTGCCGGAAGCGCTCGCCAGGCGCGCGGCAATGCCGGGGTATTTATTTTCCGGCCTCAGTGTCGTCGATGCCGCACAGACAAACGGCACCGGTTTGTTGGCCGTGGCTGATTTATATGCGACCCTGGGTGAGTATCTGGATTTACCCTGGTTTGCCGAGCAATTATCGGACGTTAAGGTAGAAAACTATTGGCAAGCCATGGCACGGGAAAGTTTTATGGATGATCTTGAAACCCATCTACGCACGCTGGCGACACATTTAATTCCTGAAATTACCGATGCGGATGCCATTGATGCGGTCGTGTCCACCTGGGGTGAGCAAAACGATGCGCACGTCAAACGGTGGACAGCGATGATCACTGAACTGCAATCGGGCAGCCACGCCGATTTTGCTGTTTTCTCAGTCGCATTACGTGAGCTGCGTGATCTGGTTACCCCCTGACGGCCCGCTTGCAGTGCGCTCAGGGTTCACGGCGTTGCTTCCTGATTAACCTGTAAGGTGAAGTCGCCCAATTGTAGATGCTTCCAGCGTGGGGTTACGGTTTTGACGGCTTGTTGCTGCAAGGCTTCAATCAATTCTTGTGCGTTATATTCCTGCTTGTCCAGTCGGCTAAGGTTAAGTTTTTCCCACACATCTCCCCGCTGGGTGAATAGCGCAACATGAGGGAAGTGTTCTGTTATATCCACCAATACGTAATCGTTGTTGCCGTCTTCGTCCAGATCAACTGACATCAAGTAATAATCTTTTACGTTGCGTAAACGCCAGGGATTGTTGGTCAAGTCGGCATGGATGGCATCGGCCAGTGCCGTGGGGATGGTGTGTTCGGGAAGAACGCGAATGGCTTTGAACAGTTGGTCTTTATCAATCGGGCTTGTCTTGTTTGTAGGATCGCGGTAGAGGCTGTCGATGGCAATAGCAATGGCAGGATGGCTCTCACTAACGTCCTGCTTGAATTGTTGCAAGGCATCGTAGCCCGGTCTCATTAATTCGCGACGGAAGTAATGAATGTCGAAATCTTCGGGTTTCACCTTGCCGGATTCCAGTTGCGCCAGCTGGCTGTTGACGGATATCTTGCGAAAATCCATCAGTGGTGAATTGATCAGCATCATGGTGCATAGCAGTAAAATCCCCATGCGCACATTAACCCAACTTAATCGATGCAGCCAGGCATCGCGTTGCTTGATGATGCCCCACAGATAACCCAGGGAAAACAGCGCGAGAAAGCCCCAGACCAGAAAGCCCCAACAGCGGTCGACTGTCCATCCATACTGTTGTACGCGCAAGCTCAAACCATAAAATGCAATGGCGCTATAGATTGGTAGCAGGGCAACACCGATATAAATAAAACGGTGAATAATCAGCGGGTAAGGCCGGGTGTCAGGATCATCCTGATAAACGGCATTGAGGAAAAATAACATCAAGGCCTGCATACACAAAATCAACGCACTGCCGCTGTTGGTTTCCCATAAAGGGTCGAGACCGGTGAAGGGTAAGGTGATCAAAAACAGGATGGAAACCAGCGTCAGGATAACCAGCAAAAATTTCATCAGGGCTTGCTGGATACGCGTGATGGTGTCGATAACTTTGTACTGGCTGCGGAAGATAATCACACCGAAACCATGGGCTAATGACAATGCCGGATAATAAAACCAGGGTTCCTTGAACAACTCCACAAAGAAGTCAATCTTGATCACCTTAAATAATCCTGCCCACAGGTTGAGGATGCCCCACACGCACAGCATAAATAGCAGTGCAAGACCAACGGTTAAAAAATTCCGCCAGGAAAACCGAAACAGGTCTGCATAGTTAAAGGGATTTCCGGTAGCGCGTTGTTGGGCATACATCAGGAATTTGAAACTGGCAATGCCCAGTGTAGACACATAAGCCACCAGAGAGCCGGTAAAGCGCAGGTGTTCCAAAGGAATCACCTGGCTACCCATGTAATAGCCGGTGAGGCCGCACAGCAATGTGAAGGGGGCAACCCAGCGTAGGAGGGTTCGCCCGTTATCCGGCGTTAAGGATAACAGCAGCATCCAGGGGCCAATAATGACCATACTATAAAAGCAGAACAGCCATTGGGGATGCTGGTAAGGCCAGAAGGAAAACTCGATGGCCTGGTGCAAGATAAGTAACAGCAGGCCTTGCATGAGGGCAATAGCCAGCAATAATTTTCGCGGCAGGTTTATTTCCATAATATGATGTGTCCCGTCATTGATCTGATGCGCCTTATCCTACTGAAAACTGAACTGGCAGAGGCAACTTTTTAAAGGTGTTTATGGCTGTGCGCGATCTTATCGTCAACCTCATGATTTCCCCGGATGAATATCAGCGCTTATACCAGGGCGCGGTGCGGGATGTTCTGGCGACCAGTGTGGATGGTCGGCGGGTACGCTTTCCCGCCATGATCCTGCGGCCGTTTGTGACGCATGTGGGAATTCGCGGGCGTTTTCGTATTCTGTTTGATGAAAACCACCGCTTCCAGGGCATTGAAAAAATCGACTAGGGCGGGTGAATCCAGTATCCTTGCGCGCAGTTTTCACCCCTTCCAATAGCCTGTAAAGACGCCTATGTACTCAACGCTCAGAAACCTCCTGTTCCGCCTTGATCCCGAAGTTTCCCATGAATTCAGTCTTGATATGCTGGGTGCCGCAGAGCGCCTGAAGCTGCTGGAGTTGTTTATCGCGGCCCCCGCCTATAACCCGGTTGAGGTGATGGGATTACGCTTCCCTAATCCGGTCGGCCTGGCGGCGGGACTTGACAAAAATGGTGACTATTTCAATGCCTTGGGCGCACTGGGGTTTGGGTTTGTCGAGATCGGCACCGTGACCCCACGCCCACAGCCGGGTAATCCCCAGCCGCGCCTGTTCCGCATTCCCGAGCGGGAGGCGATCATCAACCGGATGGGGTTCAACAACAAAGGTGTAGACCACCTGGTTGACCAGGTACGCAAGCGTCGCTATCAGGGCATCCTGGGGATTAATATAGGCAAGAACGCTACCACCCCGGTGGAAAATGCGGCAGATGATTACCTGATCGGGATGCGCAAAGTCTATGCCCATGCGGATTACATCACCGTCAATGTGTCCTCTCCCAACACGCCGGGCCTGCGGGATCTGCAATTTGGTGACAGCCTTAATCGCTTGCTGGAGACCCTGAAAAAAGAACAGCTGGCGTTGCAGCAAGCCCATCAACGGTATGTCCCTGTTGCGGTGAAGATTGCGCCGGATATGGATGATATCGCTATTGCCCAGGTTGCTGCTGCCCTGACCGAACAGGGAATGGACGGGGTGATTGCGACCAACACCACCATTGGCCGCGAAGGCGTGGAAGGATGTCCCAACAGTGAAGAGGCCGGTGGCCTGAGTGGCTTACCCGTGCGCGACAAGAGTACGCGGGTGATTGCTGGCCTGCACAGCCAGGTGGGCGGCAAGTTACCGATCATTGGTGTGGGGGGAATTTCTGATGGGCCCAGCGCGATAGAAAAGATCAAAGCAGGTGCCAGCCTGGTACAGATATACAGTGGGTTTATTTACCGTGGCCCGGCGGTGATTACCGAGGTTGCCAACGCAATTGCGCAGATGGAAAAGTAAGGGGCTTTACGGTCGGCAATCCTGCTGTTTATTCCGCTGATTTTATTGAGCTGAAAAAAATGAAGCCCGCGAGTAGCGGGCGTTTGGTCATGACCGAAGTCATGGCAGGATTGCCCGAATGGCCGTCGGGCGCGGTTGGGATTTTGTCAGTATCTGATCAAGTACTCATTGAAAGTTGTTGGATATTGCTCAGCTTTTGCACCTGAGCCATGCGATTCAAACCGTCCCATTGGTCAATGCGCGATTCGCGCCATCCATTTAACCATTGCTGTCGAGCGGTACCGCTGTCGTGTGGACACAAACTCCTTGAACGACCTTCAATACCAGCTTTATACCCTTTACTGAATGCGCGTTCTGTTTGGTCACGTTTTTGACGTTTCATCAGTTATAGCACCTCTATGTAACGGTTGTTGCGGTGGTTAGTTTTTGTTTCGCTTGTTGATGCTTCTTACCTTGTATTGCAGATGTTGGAAGTGTCCATCCGTTTTTCAACTCTCCATGGCTAGAATGTTGAATGCACGTTTGGAACGAGGAGTTACAATCACCATGACGTTATACGTCGTAAACCCATGCCGTGGCGCTGATGACTGTATCCGGTTGACCTCAACCGATTGCCATAGTTCACGGCGGAGGGTCAGTACACCAAAAAAACGTACGACTTTGAACGATTTTATTTTTATAGCCAGCGGGCTCTATAGTACATAAAGCTCTAGCAAATCGATTTGACAAATTGCGGACCCGCATGAGCACTGGGCTGCAAGCTGATGGCGCATATCTCAGCGCGACATATAGGATAACGCATGATCGAACATCAATTTTTTGCCACCTGTCCCAAGGGCATAGAAAATCTCCTGTTTACCGAACTAGCCGATCTGGGCGCGACTGAGTTGCGCGAGACTATCGCCGGCGTTTATTTTCATGCGTCACAGGAAACTGCTTATCGCATCTGTTTGTGGAGCCGCCTGGCCAATAAAATTTTGCTGCCCTTGGCCAACTTTAGCGTGACCAGTCAGGAAGACCTCTATCACGGCGTGCGCGAGTTGCCCTGGCAAGAACATCTTAATCCGACGGGCTCGCTACTGGTGGATTTTACCGGGACCAATGATGCTATTCGCAATACCCAATTCGGCGCGGTAAAAGTGAAAGATGCTATCGTCGACTGCTTGCGGGATTTCAGCGGCGAGCGTCCGTCGGTGGCAAAACGTGATCCGGATTTGCGCGTGAACGCACGGCTCGCAAAAGATAAAGTGGTGATCAGTATTGATTTGTCGGGCGAAAGTTTGCATCGACGCGGTTATCGGACCAAGCAGGGCAATGCGCCGTTAAAAGAAAATCTTGCCGCTGGTATTTTGTTGCGCGCCGGTTGGCCTGCGGTGGCGGCAGAAGGCGGTGCATTGCTCGATCCCATGTGTGGTTCAGGCACGTTATTAATTGAAGCGGCAATGATGGCCGCTGATATCGCACCGGGTTTGGGCCGCGCCAGTTTTGGTTTTGAACGCTGGTTGAATCACCGCAATGATATGTGGTTGAGCTTGCGCGAAGAAGCCTTTGAGCGTCGACGCCTTGGCCTGGCAAAAAATTTACCAGAAATTCGCGGTTATGATGCCGACCTCAAAGTAATTCGCGCCGCCGAAGAAAATATTGTCAGTGCAGAACTGGATCACTGGTTGCGCGTCAGTCGCAAAGAACTGGCGGAGTTTAAAAAACCGACCCATGCGCCCATGGATTATGGTCTGGTCATTTGCAATCCACCTTACGGTGAGCGTCTGGGAGAAATTGAATCCTTGAAACTCTTGTACGCCCACCTCGGAGAGCGGTTGCGCAATGAGTTTCAGGGGTGGCGGGCCGCCATCTTTACCGGCAATCCGGATTTGGGTAAGCAAATGGGATTGCGCGCCGAGAAAAAATACAAACTCTTTAACGGAACCATCGCCAGCGAAGTTTTATTATTTAACATTGATCGCGAGGCTTTCGTGCAAAGCCGTGTGGAGCAGGACGGGCGTTTCAGCAAAGATGACCGCGAACGGCAAATGGCTGAGGAGAAGGTCAAGGTCGAGGATAAAGCAGCGCAAGCGGCTGCCTTGACTAACGGTGCGCAGATGCTGGCCAATCGCCTGCAAAAAAACCTGAAACAGCTGGATAAATGGGCGCGCAAAAACCATATCAGCTGTTATCGCTTGTACGATGCCGATATGCCGGAATACGCAGCGGCCATTGATATTTATCGCGGTATCCCGCAAGACGGGCGCAATGAGCAGACCTACGTGCATGTGCAGGAATACGCTGCGCCGAAATCTGTTGATGAAGACCGGGCGGCCCAACGTTTTGCAGAGATCGAAATGGCCGTGCCTTTTGCGCTGGATGTGCCGATCAAAAATATCAGTTACAAACAGCGCCGCCGCAACAAAGGCAGTGCCCAATATGAAAAGCTCAGTGATCGTCCGACCGGTGATTTGATCACGGTTGTTGAGGGGCAATCGCGCCTGCATATTAATTTGTGGCAATATCTGGACTCGGGATTATTTCTCGATCATCGCCCGGTGCGTGACCGTATTGCACAAATTGTAAAAGATAAGCGTTTTCTTAATTTATTCTGTTACACCGCAACCGCCAGTGTGCGTGCGGCTATGGCGGGTGCGCGCTTTACCGTCAGTGTGGATATGTCCAACACCTATCTGAACTGGGCGCGTAAAAATTTTGCGCTGAACGGTTTAAGCGAGTCGCGCAATCGGCTGGAGCAGGCAGATTGCTTAAAGTGGCTCGAGGAAAACACCCAGCAGTTTGATGTGATCCTGCTAGATCCGCCGAGCTTTTCCAATTCCAAACGCATGGAAGATGTGCTGGATATCCAGGCTGATCATGTGACCATGATTCATCACGCCATGCGCGCACTCGCGGAAGATGGCACTTTAATATTTTCGAATAATCTGCGCAGCTTCAAATTGGATTATGACGCGCTGAAGGATTACACCATCCAGGATATCAGTGCGCAGACGATTGATCAGGATTTTCAGCGCAATGCTAAGATTCATCAGTGCTGGTTAATCAAACACTGATTCTCGTTTTCCTGTCCTGGCAACATACAGTGAGCAACGGGCGCAGCGAACAACAGGCAATAATCTTATGAAAATAATGACGCAGGATGTGTTACAGCATGTAGTTAAAAAAATGGCCCGCTATTCGCTGCTCGGTGTGGCACTGCTGGCCGCGCAATCTTCAGCGCAGTCATTTTGTTTCGCTTCTGCGGGCAGCTATTACGAGCAGGTTTATTGCGAATTACAGGCCCGGGGCGAGGCAAAAACCCTGCCGCCGTTTTACCAATTCAAACGTAACGATGCGACAACCCAAGCACTTTTATTGAAACGACCGGCAGCGCGGATTGGCATCGACTTACCCATGCCCAAAGCCGCGGCAAAAAAAATGACCGCAAAAGCTGCGCCGCAGCAGGAACGAAAACTGCCGGCTCCTGCTGTGCAAAAACCGCAGCCTGGAACATCACCATCGCCAGCCGCGAAAACCCCCACATCATCTGCGTGCCAACTCAACGGCAACGCCATGCGCTGTGGCGATCAACAATTTACCTTGATGGGTAATCGCCGCAACCAGCGTCTGGCGGAAGGTGTGCTGGAAGCTGAGAATAAAATGGCCTTACCGGTCTATCACGGCAGTACCTCGGACCAAGCCGCCATTGATGCCTATTTAATACGCGCCTATCGCCAGTACATCGAAAAGATGCATGAGATAGGCTTGGGCGGCGTCACCATGACTTACGGAAAGTTCTATTTTTTGTTTTTTGATTTACAGGAAAAAGGGCTGGATTTCAGTCAGCGTTTTGAAACCATGTATGGCTTTTTAAAGAAAGACAAAGCCACCATGGGCGTCAGTGAAACCCTGACGCCTGACAGTCAGCTGAAAGCCGAAGATTGTGATCCGCTGGCCGGGCACATGTGGGTGTGCAGCCGGGCGGGGCGGAATTATTTATATCTCGCAGAGTCGGAATAAGGCGCCATTTCTGCTCGTGGGAAACGTAAATTTTGTTAAAGATTTACCTGAATATGCACAATGTTCAGACGGGGTTAAGCCTGGCCCGGCAATTCTTACACCGTTTTACAAATTAAGCGGAGCCTTTCCTCTATAGTGACGAGTGAACAGTAGCAATGAAACTTTTTATGGTTTTCAGTGCACTTTCTTTCTTAACCATCCGTATTTCGTGTAACAAAAGGACACTTTATGAATCACTTACTTGCCCTGGTATTGTTGTTAACCTCTGCCGTCGCGTTTGCGAACCCTTTACCCGCCAAGCCGCATATTTATGTGGAGGGTTCGGCGGAGATTGAGGTCATCCCCGATGAGATGACTATTACCCTGGGCCTGTCATCGGAAAATATGGATGTCGGTGTCGCCAAGGCCGATGTGGACAAGCGTTCAGTACATCTGATCAATACCCTGAAGGCGATGGATATTGAAGCGCGCGATATTGCGACCACGGCGTTGCAGGTTACGCCGGTTTACGATTATGTCGAAGGTAAGCAGGTGCCGCGCGGCAGCAGGGTTTATCGTCAGGTGGATATTACCCTGCGCGACCTTGAGCGTTACGGCGAGTTGATGCAGGCGTTGATGGATGCGAAGATCTCCAACACCGTGGATACGAGTTTGTCGGTGTCGGATGAGAAGGTGGTAAGTGACCAGGCGTTGATCAAGGCGCTGGAGGATGCGCGTTCGCGGGCGGCGGCGTTGGTGGAGTCCCAGGGGCGCAAGTTGGGTGATGTGCATTCGATTTCAGAGTTTGAGTTGCGCCGTGAGGAGACCTACTTCCTGGTGCCGAACCGTCAGATGTATGGTGAGTCTGCGCAGGGGTTGGCGGTGAGTGCGGATATGCGGATGAAGAGTTCGGAGCCGTTTGAGCCGGGGGTGATTCGGGCGAAGGCTAAGGTGTATGTGGTGTATTTGATTAAGTAATTCTGGTGCTTATACCGAGCTTTAGTCGGTCGTGCCGCGAATACCGTTGTCGACTCTGAGACTCGCCGTGAACCCGGCCCCTACGCGCTCCCGGCCCCTACGCGCTCCCGGCCCCTACGCGCTCCCGGCGCTTCGGGACACTTCCCACATCCATGTGGGTCGTCCTTGGGGATTCATTAGCAGCATCCGTGCTGCTGATGGTCTCAGAGTCGACAACGGTATTCTCTCAGAGAGAATGTGCCATAAATTTTTAAATTCGGGTAACTGCCATGCTGATCAAGAAGCCGTCGGATATTCCCTCTTCAGACATTACGCCGGAAGCGATCTATCGGGCGCGGAGGGATTTTATGCGTGGGGCTTTTTCGGTGGGTGTGTTGGGTGCGGCGGGGATGGTGGTGCCGGGGGTGTTGGCGGAGCCGGTTCATGTGGCGGAGGCGGAGAATAAAGGGCCGGATTGGTTGAAGCGGGAGATTGCGTCGGCGAAGGCGGATTCTCAAAATGTGAGCGATAAGTTGACGCCTTACGAGCATGTTACCCAGTACAATAATTTTTATGAGTTTGGTTACAACAAGGATGATCCCGCGAAGAACAGTAAACATTTTCAACCGCATCCCTGGTCGGTAGAAATTGCCGGGGAGGCAGGGAAGACGGGTCGGTTTACGTTGGAGGATATTCTCAAAGGCATGGCGCTGGAGGAGCGGGTTTATCGTCTGCGTTGTGTTGAGGCTTGGTCGATGGTGATTCCGTGGGTTGGCTTTCCACTGGCGAGTTTGTTGAAGCGTTTTGAGCCGACGGGAAATGCGAAATACGTGGCCTTCACTACTCTGAAAGATCCCAAACAAATGCCGGCGCAGAAGAGTGCGTTTAGCAGTATTGATTGGCCTTATGTTGAAGGCTTGCGTATCGACGAAGCCATGCATCCGTTGACGATGTTGGCGGTGGGTTTGTATGGCAAGGTATTGCCCAATCAGAACGGTGCGCCGTTACGGTTAGTAGTGCCCTGGAAGTATGGTTTTAAAAGCATTAAATCTATCGTGAAGATGGAGTTCACCGAAAAAGAACCGCCGACCACCTGGAATATCAGCGCGCCGCAGGAATACGGTTTTTACGCGAATGTAAATCCCAAGGTTGATCATCCACGCTGGAGCCAGGCCACCGAGCGACGTTTACCCAGCGGCCTGTTCAGCCCGAATATTATCGACACCCAGTTATTCAATGGCTACGCCGACGAGGTAGCCCACCTTTACAAAGGCATGAACTTAAAAAAATACTACTAACCCTACCGTAGGTCGGATTAGCGGCAAAGCCGCGTAATCCGACACACAATTATGTAATCAAATTAAACCCCAACCAACCCGGATAACCCCGTGCAACAAATCCCCACCCGCTGGCGACGCCTCACCATCTTTCTCTGCGCCCTTATTCCTTTCGCCTGGCTGGTCTTCAACACCATTACCCAACAACTCGGCGCTGATCCCGCGAAAACTATTGTGTTATTCACCGGCGAATGGACGATTTATTTTTTGTTTATCACGTTATCTGTGACACCCTTACGCCGTTTATTGAAATGGAATTGGCTGATGCCCCACCGCCGGATGCTGGGCTTATTTGCCTTGTTCTACGGTGTATTGCATTTATTGTCGTATCTGATTTTTATTCTCGGCCTGGATTTCAGTCGCCTGGTGTCTGAAACACTCAAACGACCCTATATAACCGTAGGGTTTCCGGCGCTGTTGATTCTGATTGTCCTGGGTATCACCTCCACACAAAAGATGATGCGACGCCTGGGAAAAAACTGGGTTAAGCTGCATCGTCTGGTTTACCTTGCGTTGATCCTCGCCTGGATTCATGTCTTATGGCAGGTGCGCTCCAGCTATTTTGAGGCAGCTGTCTACGGCGCTATCGTGACAGTATTGTTGGGGATTCGCCTGTTCTGGGCCTTCAACAAAAACAAACGTCGCGCCGCGCAATAGCGTGATTTGTTTTTCCTGTTATTTATACCCGCCTTGGCCGTTATTTGTAACCACCCTGTAAATACCGATAAAACGCGGGATTTACCCAAATCGTTTCCGGGTTGAGCGTCCAGGTTTTGTTAAGTGCAGCAATGTTTTTGATTAACTCTGGTGCCTTGTCTGGCAAGGCAAGTAGTACAGCGGTTTCTTCTTCGTGGCTTACCAGAATCTGCGTAACCGGGTGAAAGTCTGATGCAGCAACCAGACTACGGTAATAGGGTTGCCACCAGGCGCTACGAATAAGCCCTGACTGTTCAGCACGATTTTTTTTAGCGTAACGATTCACTATTTGCATAAAGCGCTGTTTGTCATCGGCAGTCGCAAAGCCAAAGTGTAAATCATACTCAAGCGCTTCTATCAGATGGCGATTACCGCTTAGCCCAAGGGTATTGGGATTTGGTGTGCCCCAATCGTCACGATGCAAAAAAGCTGATGTTTTCAGCGAAAAACCCACCTGTGCCTCAAACCCTTCGCTAGCCAGCAGCGCGAGTAACTGTTGGGCGTGATCAATATCATTGTGGCCATAGATAATGTGTGTCTCACGCTCGAATAACGGCCAGGGAGTCGTATAGATGTTATAACCAGTCGCCACGCTCTGGTCGATCACCGCGCGCAAGGCAATAGCAAAATCAGAATGGCCTTCTTTCGAGGCGCTCAGCCAGCGTGTCTCAATGCGTTGGTATACAGAGGGTTCGCGCAAATTTCCGAGATAGGCAAGGTCCGGTTTGTTGTAATGCGCAACAAAGCTGGCGAGATGCACTTTTGTTGTGGGGGCGCCGAGGGTTTTGAGCACAGCCAACGCCTGTTGCTCGGGAAAGTCCTCGGCTTTGTCGGCATCTATGCCAGTGATACGCGTAACTTTTTCCGCAGAAAATGTTGCTGCCAGTTCGCTGTAGCCTAATTGTTTGACGGCATCAGAGTAGGTGCCGCCATGACAGGGAAGCGCAACGCATAACATCGCAAGTCTTGCAAAAAATGACACCCTCATCGTTTATTTTTCCCGCTTCACAGAGCCTCTGAACTATAAAAATTTCACCAGGTGTAACGAAAATTTCGCGGCCTCCCGCGCAGCAATAGGGCCAAGGCGCAGGTAATCATCATTGGGTGCTTCCTGGGCTACATTGGAACCGGCGCGCACAATTAAATAAGGTACGCCCAAGGCTTCGCATACATGGCCCAATGGAGCGGATTCCATCTCCATGATGTCGGTCTTGTAGTGATTGCGCAGTAGATCAATACGGACCTGCGGAACACCGAATAAATCTGATGACGCCACGATGCCGTAGCGCACCGAATTTTTGTAGGTGCTGTCATTGGCGGTTACGGTTTGCGGCTCATAAGTATCCATGGCTTTTTTTGCCAGGGCCAACATGGCTGCGGAAGGTTTAAATTCATTGGTCACTTCCTTGCCGTTATCAGGTCCATTCATCGGGCGATACACCATATCGTTTGCCGTGAGGCTGCCGTAGTCATGCTCATAGGTGTGCGTCGCCACGATAACATCACCGGTGCGCAACTGTTGGTTGATGCGTGCTCCGGTACCGGTCATGAGTACCATACGCGGTTTAAATTCCTTGATGAACAACGTAGTCGTCATGCCGGTGAAGGTTTTGCCGATACCGGTAATAGCAATAACCACCGGCTTGCCATGCAATTTTCCTTGCCAGTAAGGAATACCCCACACACTTTTTTTCTCGGGATTTTCCAGAGCCTCGGTAAGTACCGGGATTTCCTGCGGCACAGCGCCAAGTATCACAATGGTATCGGTCGGTTCGTAGAATCGTGGTTTTTCCTGTGCCTGGCTGGCCGGTGTTACACACGCGAAGAAGCTGGCAATAACGACAAGCAACCGTTTGGTAATTAAAAATTTCATAGCATTATCCCGATATTAATTGGCCGGTTGGTCAGTGTTGGTGGTGACATACTCGTTGAGCAATGTCAGGTAATGGTTCTTCTGCGCCTCCGGTAACCAGGCGACCCGAAACGCGTTGCCAACCAGGGTGGTGATTTCTTCGCTGGTGAATTGTCCTTCCTGTTGCAGTTCCAGCAGGTTTTCATTGAGGTACGCACGAAAGTACGCGGGATCGTCGGAGTTGATGGTGGCGAGCATGCCTTTTTGTAGCATGGTGCGAATTTCTGCAGAGGTAAGTGATTGCACCACAAAACGGTTGGACACCGGGCACACCGTCAGCCCGAGACCGCGTTTCTTTATCGTTTCACACAGTGCTTCGTCTTCAAGGGAATTCACACCGTGATCGATGCGATCCACCATAATGTCATCGAGGCACTGGCCAATATGCACCAGGGTGTTTTGCTGGTTTACATCACAATGCATCGTCAGTTTTAAACCCATCTCCCGTGCTTGTTTAAAAACGTCTGCAAACTTAACTGGTGGGTTATTTTTTTCATCGGAATCCAGCCCTACGCCGATGATCCAGTCGCGGTAGGGTTTGACCATCTTCAGGTGCGCTATGGCGGATTCCGCGCTCATGTCGCGCAGGAAGCACATAATCAGCTGGCTTTCAATGCCGAGTTTTTCTTTGGCATCCACCTGGGCGTTATGAATACCGGTGATAACCACCCCGAATTCCACCCCGCGACTGGTGTGCGCTTGCGGATCAAAAAACACCTCAGCATAAAGCGTATTCTGGCTGCGGGCTTTGCTCAGATAATTCCAGGTGAGCTGGTAAAAATCGGCTTCGGTGCGCAACACATCCATGGCGGCGTAGTAGATGGTTAAAAAAGAGGGCAGGTCATAGAAGTTGTAAGCAGCGATCAATTCGTCCGGCGTTTTGTAGGGCAGGTCGATCTGATTGCGCTGTGCCAGTTCAAAACTGAGTTCCGGTTCCAGTGTTCCTTCCAGGTGAACATGCAATTCCGCTTTGGGCATGTTTTCAATAAAAGTTTGCATCGTTAGCTCCGAGGGTTCACTTGTTGTTGCCCCTGATTTGCAACTTTCATTCCCCTTTATGTGAATGCTTGAAATAAGCTGACTAATTGGACAATAAATTAAAAAGCTGACTGTTTTGGGGTGGTGGGTTGCACTAAAAAAGGTGAGATGGTGTATGGAGAAGGGCGTTTCTGGTGCGATATAGGTGCTTCGTATGTCGTTTACCACTAAGGTCTTTCGTTTCGAAAACGCATAACAAATTGGCAGGATAGCCAATTTGCACAGCGAAGCTGCCGAAGGGTGAGCCACAGGGATGTGGTGAATGAATCGTCCCTGTAGCTCCCGCAAATCATCCGTGATTTGAGGGTTTCGAAACAAAAACCTGAGCGGCAAACTCACGTTGTGCGCTCTTAAAGTCAAGCTATCCGAATGGACAGCTTATTGGCTTTTACTGCGGATCTTCAGGTGTGGTGGGCTTCGCTTCAGTCTCCGGTGTAATCAAACTGATAATTTGCCAGCCCGCCTTGGGTGTCCAGGCACGCTTGGTGGTTTCATGGCGAGGTGCTGCGTTGTTTTCCTTGGTGTTCGTCTCAGGGGTATACATGCCCGCGGTATAAATAAAGGTGCGATTGTTTGGGTCGAGGGCGATCAGTGGCAGGGCGCGGGTGCCGTAATTATTGGCGTAGTCCTCAATGGTAAAGGCGTCCGTCAAGGGGGTGGTTTTTATCTGGGCGCCGCGCGCCATCAGGCTGGCCAATTTGCCGTAGGTGATGTCCTCGCCGAACAGGCTTAAATTCCTGGCGTAGTCTTCGGCCAGTTTGTGGCTGGCGCGGGTGTCTTTTTCTCCGTAGCCCAGGCCCCATACATTGCCTTCGCCCAGGATGGCTTCGTAGTCGTAGCTCAAGACGGGGTTCAGTTGGCGGTAGGGTGACAGTATCAACAGGTGGCGGGTGAGGACCAGGTCGAGCGTGCGGTGGGCGTGCTCGGAGGCGGGGTTGCCATAGTAAGTGGGAATATTCTGCATGCGGGCTGCGCGGATGTTATCCCAGTTGGTGTCCGCCAGTTTGACTGGAATATCCTGTTTGATCAGTTCGCTGGCGAGGGCGCGGGGAAATGCGCTGGCGCCAAAAATCAGTAAGCCTTGTGGAGCTGGCGCGCGCACGCCTAACAGTTTGGCGAAGGTGCCGGCGGTCAAACTCTGCAATACAACGGTAGTAATAATCACCAGGAACACCATCGGGACAATTTTTTCTGCTTCCAGAAAACCTGCTTCTTCCAGCTTCAGGGCAAAGAGTGCCGATACGGCAGCGGCAACAATACCGCGTGGCGCGATCCAGCTCAGCAGGGCTAATTCGCGCCAGTTCAGGGATGTCCCGATACTTGAGGCCAACACACTCAAGGGCCGGGCGACAAAGATGACCACCAGCAGCACAAATACCACGCCCCAGCCCAATTGGCTGATCGCATAAAAATCGATACGGGCGGCCAGCAGGATAAATAAAGCTGAAATCAGCAAGACACTGAGGGTTTCCTTGAACTCGAGGATACTTTCTACTTCAACGTGCTTCATGTTGGCCAGCCAGATACCCATTACCGTTACGGTCAATAAACCGGACTCTTCGGCAACGTGGTTGGAGAGTGCATAGGCGCCCAACATCAAGGTCAGCACGCCGGTATTTTCGAGGTAGTGCGGAAACCAATTGCGACGCAAGGCGACTCCCAAAAAATAACCGGCGGCGGCACCCAGACCGAAGCCGATGGCCAAGGTCAGGCCAAAGGTCTGCAGGGTATGGGCTA
Organism: Cellvibrio sp. ARAG 10.3; assembly: GCF_051846955.1. Lineage (NCBI taxonomy): Bacteria > Pseudomonadati > Pseudomonadota > Gammaproteobacteria > Cellvibrionales > Cellvibrionaceae > Cellvibrio > Cellvibrio sp. ARAG 10.3. The sequence goes on along the minus strand of NZ_JBPYCU010000002.1, from coordinate 425,372 downwards.
ATGCGGTTTCCTGGCTGGACACGACAAATTCATAAACCAGTACCGCCAGCAGGGCGCCGATGGGGTCAATCACAATGCCTTCCCAGCGCAGGATGTTGCCAATATTCGCTTTGGGCCGCACGGTGCGCAGCATGGGGACAATGACGGTGGGGCCGGTAACGACCACAATAGCGCCGAACAAAAAGGCCAGTTCCCAGGACAGGTTGAGGAAGTAATGCGCGCTGGGCGTCACGATCAGCCAGGTAATCAGTGAGCCTAGTGTGACCAGGTTGCGCACCATGGTGCCGTGATTTTGCAAATCACTGAAGCGCAAGGTCAGGCTGCCTTCAAACAGGATGATGGCGACCGAGAGTACGACCAGCGGGAAAAGCAGCTCACCGAACAGGGCGTCCGGATCAAGGATATGAAACCCGGGCCCCAGCGCGAGGCCAGCTAATAACAAGGGCAAGATAGCGGGAATACGAATGCGCCAGGCGAACCATTGGCAGGCGATGGATACCAATCCCACCAGGACGAGTAATGAGAGGCTGTCTAATGCCATGTGCTACTCCTTTTATTTTCGTCCGGGGGAGTATAGCAAGCTGTCAGGGCTCGTCCGTGTGTTGAGGGGAAAAGTCAGGAAGTAGGTCGATCTGTTACATAAGATCTGCGGTTTCTGGTACCCATAACCCTGGCACCCATAAACCTAGCACCATCAATCTGGCGCCCATAAAAAAAGCCCCATAAAGATGGGGCTTTTTTGCAAACACGGGTCGCTTAGGCTTTAGCGCGCGATTTGTATTCGCCGGTGCGGGTGTCGATGGAAATCAAATCACCGATCTCTACAAACGCAGAGACTTGCAGCTCAGTACCGTTGTTCAGGCGGGCAGTCTTCATCACCTTGCCGGAAGTGTCACCGCGTACAGCCGGTTCGGTGTAGGCGATTTCACGCACGATGGTGTTGGGCGGGGTGATAGAGATAACGCGACCGTCGTAAAACACTGCTTCACACACGTCCTGCATGCCGTCTTCGATGTACAGCAGCAAATCGCCCAGTTCTTCTTTAGTCACTTCGTATTGTTCGTAATCAGAATCCACGAACACATACATAGGGTCGGAGAAGTAAGAGTAGGTCACTTCTTTGCGATCAAGGATGATGTCTTCGAACTTGTCGTCGGCTTTGTAAACCGTTTCGGTGGCGATGGCGTTCAGCAGGTTCTTCAGCTTCATCTTAACAACGGCAGAGTTACGGCCTGACTTGTTAAACTCCGCTTTCTGGATAACCCAGGGTGAGCCGTCGATGTTGATTACATGACCGGCGCGCAGTTCTTGTGCAGTTTTCATGACGAATCCCAAAAATTGATGGTTAAAATCGGCGGCTACTATAGCGGTTTTTCACAAAATTGCACCAGCTTTGCGGCCAAATCCCCCAAAGAATTTAGGGTTTGCTCCCAGTTTCGGCTGTGGAGCTGCCACTCCGACAGTCGCTCCAGACACTGGTTCCAGGCATCCTGGCAGTTATCTCCACAGTTCCAGCCATACCACAGGCACTCCAGCGCTTGCGCCAGCAAGGGCGGCAAGCCGTGGTGATAGCGCGCCATAAACGCCGCCAGCTTGACCAGATGTGCCTCTTCGTCCTGGGGGTAGATATGCCACACCAGCGGCTTGGCCGCCCATTGCGCGCGAACAAAAGAGTCCTCCCCGCGCACGAAGTTGATGTCACAACTCCACAGCAGACGGTCGTACTGGTCTTGTGTCATAAAAGGAATCACCTGCAAGGTTAGCTGCCCCCGCATGACCTTGGCGCCAACGGCCGGGGCGCTATCGAAGTAGCGACCGAGCGAGGCGAGAATCCGTCCTTCGGGCACCAGGCAGTGGATCGGTCGGGCGGATTTGCACCAGGTTTCCACTAACGAATGGATGGCGGGGTTTTCGTAGCTGAATAACGAAATAAGCAAGGCATCCGAAGCGGTTGTCACACCCATGGATGCCAGGAAATTTACGCGCGCTTCGGGATTTTCCTGAAATGCCTCGCGCTCTTGACGCAATTGCGCTTCACACAGCAAACCGCCGGTTTTGCCGGTAAAACCGGGAAAGAAGAAGGTTTTAACTAAACCGTATTGGGGATTGATAGAGCGCATGCCGTGGCAATCATCTACCCAGGTTTCGGCGCTCAGGTATTCCAGGTTCAACCAGCGGGGGCGCTCAGGCTGCCGGGCCATGGCGGCAACATAGGTCTCCGGTAACTCGCAGGCAAAGGCTTCAATGACGACCTCGGCAGGTTCGACAGCGGGAAATACTGCCGGCCATTGCACAACCTCAATCCCACTCACGGTTTGGTGCGCGCAATCTGCGGTGCTGGGCCACAGGCGGCGCAATGCGGCAAGATCATCCAGCCACAGGCGGACGGACAGGCCATATTCACAATGTAATTGGCGTGCCAGCCGCCAGCAGACGCCGATATCGCCGTAATTGTCGATCACCCGGCAGAAAATATCCCAATGGCGGGGCGGCAGGTTTTCAATGCGCTTCATAAGGTCTGGTTCAAGCTGGCGAGTCGGTAGGTCAAAAAGATCGCCAGTTTATCAGTTACGGCAGTGGGTAGCTTCAGGCTGTGGACAGTTTGAAATCACCGGGCGATATTGCCAATCCGGGAAATTGCTGCGAGAGTGACGCCCTGGCTGTGATCCATCAGAAAAACGGAAGAGGTAGGTATGCCATCTCTACAAGATCAATTACTGAAAGCGGGCCTGGTTGACAAGAAGCAAGTCAAACAGGTCAATAAAGAAAAGCGTAAACAAACGAATGTCGCCCGTCGCTCGGCAGAGGAAGTCGTTGACGAAGTGAAACAACAGGCGGAGCAAGCGCGGCTGGAAAAAGTGCAGCGCGATCGGGAGTTGAATCGGCAGCGTGATCAGGAGTTGCACAATAAAGCCATTGCAGCGCAAATCAAACAATTGGTGGACAATAATCGCCAACCCAAAGGTGGCGACGTTGAATACAATTTCACCGACGGCAAACAGATCAAGAAAATTCGCATGAAGCCGGAGATGCAGCAGCAGCTGATTCGCGGGCAGTTAACCATTGTTAAATCAGCCGGCGAGTATGAACTGGTGCCGCGTATCATTGCTGACAAGATTGCATTGCGTGATCCCGGTTGTGTACTGGTTGCCAATGCAATAGCAGCCACAGATACCAAAGACGATGATCCCTACGCGGATTATGTTATTCCTGACGATTTAATGTGGTAATTCACTGACGAATTACTGAATCTTTTTGCCGAATCCTTGAGCAGCTGTTGAAAACCTTGTGCGACGCATGTTTTCTCTGCCTGCAAACCGTGCACAGTGAACACTATGCTGAAAAATCCTGTCACCGCGATATTGCGTAGTAATTCACCGCGCGGTATCAAAATTATTGCGCTGAGTTTGTTGCTGGTGTTGGTCTGTGCCGCGCCCTTAATGCTGTATGTTTTTTTAGGCCCGGAAGATGGTAATCCGGTAGGGCTAGGGTTGCTCTTTGCCGGCGGTGCGCTGGTCGCGCATGTTGGTTTTACGGTGGGGCTGGTGTTATTGATCTGGGATGTGTTTATCAAAAAGAACAAGTAGGTCGGATTAGCGCAGCGTAATCCGACCTACAGAGAGCATAATCACATCTCGCCCAGGAAGCCGCCGGATTGGTGAGCCCAGAGTTGGGCATAGAGTCCGCCGAGCGCAATCAATTCGCTGTGGGTTCCCTGTTCAACAATGCGGCCCTGATCCAACACAATTAAGCGATCCAGGGCGGCAATAGTCGATAAACGGTGTGCAATAGCGATAACGGTTTTGCCTTCCATCAAGGTTGTCAGGTTAGCCTGAATAGCCGCTTCCACTTCTGAATCCAGTGCTGAGGTTGCTTCATCCATAATCAGGATCGGTGCGTCTTTGATAAGAACGCGCGCGATAGCAATGCGCTGGCGTTGCCCGCCGGATAATTTCACGCCGCGTTCACCCACGTGGGCGTCGTAACCGGTGCGATGTTTGCCATCATCCAGGTACTGAATAAAATCGTGGGCTTCTGCTTGCTTGGCCGCACGAATCATATCTTCTTCGGTGGCATCCGGTTTACCGTAAAGTAAATTGTCGCGCACCGAACGGTGCAATAACGAAGTGTCCTGAGTCACCATGCCGATGTGGGCGCGCAGACTTTCCTGCGATACCTCGGCAATGTCTTTTCCGTCAATCAGAATCTTGCCGGCTTCCACATCGTAAAAGCGCATCAACAAATTCACTAAAGTGGATTTACCGGAACCGGAGCGACCGACCAGACCAATTTTTTCACCCGGTTTAATATCGAGGGAGAAATGATCAATCACGCCGCTGCCTTTGCCGTAATGAAAGCTCACATCGTCAAAGCGAATGCCGCCCTGATGAATGGTGAGTGCCGGCGCACCGGGCTGGTCCTGCACATCGCGGGGTTTGGATAAGGTGTTTAAACCGTCGCGGGCGGTACCGATATTTTCAAACAACGAGGACACTTCCCACATAATCCACTGCGCCATGCCGTTCAGGCGCAATACCAGGCCCACAGCAGCAGCGATAGCACCGGTAGAGATAGCGGATTCGGTCCACAGCCAGATGGACAAAGCCGTAACGGAAAAAATCAGCAGTGCCGTCAAGGTCCATACGCCACTGTTCAACAGCGTGGCCAGACGCATTTGCCGATAAACGGTGGTCAGGAAATATTCCATGCCTTCCTTTGCATAGGTCGCTTCACGGCGCGAGTGGGAAAATAATTTCACTGTAGAAATATTGGTGTAAGTATCCACCAGCCGGCCGGTCATATCGGAACGCGCATCGGCCTGTTCAGTGGACACCTTGGCGAGGCGTGGGAGGAAGTAATACAGCAAACCGGCATAACAGATAAACCAGATCAACAGCGGGATTGCCAGCCGGTAATCCATGGATGCCACTAACAACACCATGCCACTGAAATACACCACAACGTAGAGTAAAACGTCGAGTAACTTCATGACGGTTTCGCGCACCGCCAATGCGGTTTGCATCACCTTGGTGGCAATGCGTCCGGCGAATTCATTTTGATAAAAGGCGAGACTCTGGCCCAGCAGGTAACGATGTGCCTGCCAGCGAATCCGCATAGGGTAGTTACCCAGCAACGTCTGGTGAATCACCGTGGAATGCAAAAACACGGCGCAGGGCAGGGCAAGCAGAATCACGACGGCCATGATCAGCAATTGATCGCCGGATTCCGAAAATAAACTTGCCGGCGTATGGGCATTGAGCTTATCCACCAGCTCGCCCAAAAAGGCGAAGAGCGATACTTCCATCACCGCAATGGCGCCCGTCAGCAAGGCCATAAATACCAGATGAAACTCGATGCCGCGCGTGTAGTGGCGGCAAAACGCAAACAGGGTTTTGGGCGGCTGTTGCGGGTCCTGGGGCGGGAAAGGTTTAATCAGGCTTTCAAAAAACGTAAACATGGTTACCAGCATCTATCAGTGAGAGCCCGATATGTTGATGATAAACATTGACTGTTTAATGTCATCGAACAGGAAATGGGTCATGGTGAAAATTCGGCGGCCAGTCTATCATTTCGTGGTCGGCCATGCTCGCCAAACGAGTAGACTGCTGACACGCTTGGACATTTCTTTACAATTACCTGTGTTTAAAGAATAACCGTCTCCTGTCTTTGTATCTGTACCAGAGAAAAAACAATGAAAAACTTCTTGCTGTGTTTTGCTGCCGGTTGTGTCGGTGGCGTGGTGTATTGTGTGGTGATGTGGCTGTTCAGCCGTTACGGCATTTCGCAGTCTTTCGGTGTCAGTTTGTACGGTTCTGTGGCTCCGCAGTGGATGTACCCGCGTATTGTCTGGGGCGGTTTGTGGGGGTTGTTGTTTTTGTTGCCGATGTTGACCAGCAGTATCTTTATGCGCAGCTTCGTCATCAGTCTGATCCCGACATTTGTTCAGCTTTTTATTATTTATCCTTTCTATGCGGGTAAAGGTTTTGCGGGTTTGCAACTGGGCATGTTGACACCCTTATTGGTGTGGTTCTTTTTCTGGGTGTGGGCGTTTGTGACGGTGATTACCTTGCGGTTGGCCCGGTAATATAAAAAAGCCCCAATTAAGGGGCTGGGGTGAAAACTTAATAATTGACTAACTCACCGCTGCGATAATCCCGGATGGCCTGCTCAATCTCATCCTGGGTGTTCATCACAAAGGGGCCATATTGGGCAATGGGCTCCTTGATCGGTTTTCCGGCGAGTACCAGAAAGCGGGTCTCGTCGTTGGTCGCGGCGATCTTTACTGCATCACCTTTAAACAATAATCCCGCATTGCCGGCACTTAACTTGCGCTGGTCATCACCGATCGCTACCTCACCCTGATAGACATACACAAACAGGTTGTGGTCGTTCGGCACAGCTTGCTCAAACACACCCTGCGCCGGTAAATGCACATCCCAATAAATCGGTTCGGTGCTCAGCCCGTGAATGGGGCCGGTGATAGTCTTGCCGTCCACCGTAACGCTGTTGGCAATTACTTTAACCTGCCCGCCATTCGCCAGCGGCACCACCGGGATATCCTTTGCGGGAATATCGCGGTAGGCAGCCGGTTTCATCTTTTCTGCCGCTGGCAAGTTAAGCCAGAGCTGAAAACCGCGCATGGCGCCCTGTTCTTGCTGGGGCATTTCGGAATGGATAATCCCCCGGCCTGCGGTCATCCACTGCACGTCACCGGTTTTCAGGTCACCGCGATTGCCCAGATGGTCTTCGTGCAACATATGACCCTCGAGCATGTAGGTGACGGTTTCAAAACCGCGATGAGGATGCGAGGGGAAACCGGCGATATAGTCGTCCGCGTTCTCCGAATTAAACTCATCCAACATCAGGAACGGATCAAAACGGGCATGGGGTGTTTGTCCGAGGCTTCGTTTTATGCGCACGCCAGCCCCATCGCTGGTGGCGCGGCCGGGGACAATTTGTTGCAGTTCGCGTTGCATAAAAACCTCCTCAAAGATCAGGCAGCGGTCAATTGATTGATGCGCTCCTGGGCAGCGTTGATACCTTTGGCCTTGCTGTCGTCTCCTAAAGCCAGACCTTCGGCGTAAATTGTTTCTACTTGCTTGAAGCCTACGAAGTTCAGGAAGGTAGTCAACTGCCAGTCAGCGGGTCCCCCGGCGTAATGGCCGCCGCGGGTGGCGAAGACATACACGGGAACATCGGGCAATAAACCTTCCGGGCCGTTGGCGGTGTAGCGGAAGGTCACACCGGCGCGGGCGATGTGGTCAAAGTATGCCTTGAGTGTCGAAGGCATGCCGAAGTTATATAAGGGCGCACCCAGCACAATCACATCGGCGTTACGCAATTCGTTGATCAGTTCATCAGAGTAGTCAACGACCGCTTGTTGTGCCGGTGTGCGCTTGTCGGCCGGGGTGAACAAAGCGCCCAGGCGAGCGCCGTCCAGATGGGGCACGGCTTCAGCGGCCAGGTCGCGCAGGACAACCTTGCCATCAGGATGCTGTGTTTTCCAGCGCGCGACAAATTCATTGCTCAAAGCGGTGGATTGGCTGTTGTCGCCGGTGATACTGCTGGTGATTTGTAACAGAGTGCTCATGGTCTTGCTCCTTCATGTGTCAGTGGCTGAATTGCCATGGAGCTATTTAATGATTTGACCAGCCGATGATAAACAGCGATATTTAACGTATTTTAATCGAAAAAACTAATCTATTGGAGGCGATGATGGCCACACCCAAAGCGACGGTACCCACTTGTTGTGAGCCCAAAGTCAGCCTGGATCAGTGGCGCGCGCTGCTGGCCGTCATCGATGCTGGTGGTTATGCCAAGGCGGCCGAGATGCTGAACAAGAGCCAATCCGCCGTGTCCTACGCCATCCAGCAAATGGAGACGCTACTGGGTGTGGCGGTATTTGAATTGCAGGGCCGCCGCGCCGTCCCTACACCTGCGGGCGAGGTTCTGTACCGTCGCGCGCGCGTATTATTGGAACAGGCGGAGCGTCTGGAACGGGCGGCGGCAAGCTTGTCTTCCCATATCGAGCCTTTGATCAGTATTGCGGCTGACCTGATTATCCCCTCTGAAAAGATCCTGCGTTGTCTGGAGATATTCGCCCGGGATTACCCTGAAACCCGCGTAGAGATCTACGAGTCGGTGTTGAGTGGAACTGAAGACGCCCTGCTGCAACGACAAGTCGATTTGGCCATCGGCGGCCGGGTGCCGCCGGGGTTTATGGGAGATAAGCTGGTGACGGTGATTATGCGCGGCGTGACCAGTCCGGATCATCCCTTGCAACAATTGGGGCGCCCCGCCAATGTCGAGGATCTTCGCCAACACCGGCAGATTATCGTGCGCGATTCCGGGTTGTTTCGGCGCCGCTCTGAGGGGTGGCAGGAAGCCGAACAGCGCTGGACGGTGAGCCATATCAAGACGTCACTGGAAGCCATTCGCATGGGCCTCGGCTATGCCTGGCTGCCGGATGCCTACACCCACCAGGAGATCGCCGCCGGTCGCTTGAAATACTTGTCAGTCGAGGTGGGGGCAGAGCGGGAGGTGCCGATTTATATCACCTTCGCCGACCGCGATTTCGCCGGCCCGGCCACCCGGCGTTTGGCGGATATCCTTAAAGCCGAATTGCCCAGAGCATGCAAAAAGTAGGTCGGATTAGGCGAAGCCGTAATCCGACAACACGCTTACAAACCACCGCGCGTTAACTTCTCCGGATTCAACAGTTCCACCAATTCCGCGCGCGGTATATCCGTTTCCTCTTCCGCCACCTCAAGGATATCGCGCCCTTCCTTGTAGGCTTTCTTCGCGATGGCGGCGGCTTTGTTGTAACCGATGATGGGATTCAACGCCGTGACCAGGATGGGATTGCGGGCCAGCGCTTTGGTCAGGTTGGCTTCGTTCACGGTAAAACTTGCGATGGCTTTTTCCGCCAATAGTTGGCTGGCATTGGCCAGCAACTCAATACTTTCCAGCAAATTATGCGCGATCACCGGCAGCATGACATTTAATTGAAAGTTGCCCGACTGACCGGCAATCGCAATGGTGGTGTCATTGCCCATCACCTGGGCTGCAACCATCGCCACCGCTTCTGGAATCACCGGATTCACTTTGCCAGGCATGATCGATGAGCCGGGTTGTAACGCCTCCAGAGTAATTTCTCCCAAACCGGCTAGGGGGCCAGAGTTCATCCAGCGCAGATCGTTGGCGATCTTCATCAGGCTGACCGCCAGGGTTTTCAATTGGCCGGACAGCGCGACGGCGGTGTCCTGGCTGCTGATCAGCGCAAACAGGTTGTCGCCGGGCACAAAGGGATGTTCGGTATTGATGGCCAGTTGTGCTGCGAATTTTGAAGGGAAAGAAGGATGTACATTGATCCCGGTGCCCACCGCCGTGCCGCCCTGTGCCAGGTGCAGTAATTGCGGCATGAGCGTACGCAGGCGCACATAATTGGCTTCTATCTGATGCGTCCAAGCTTGCAGTTCCTGTGCGAGGGTCACAGGCATGGCATCCATTAAATGGGTGCGCCCGGTTTTAACATAGCCGGCCACCTGGACGCTTTTGCCGAGCAAGCTGGTGTGCAAATATTCCAGCGCGGGCAGCAATTTTTCTTCCAGTTGCAGCACCGCACTGACGTGGATCGCGGTGGGAATCACGTCGTTACTGCTCTGGCTCATGTTGACGTGGTCATTGGGGCTGACGAGTGTCTGCAGCTGTTCGCTGGCGAGGTTGGCAATCACCTCATTGACGTTCATGTTGGTGCTGGTACCGGAACCGGTCTGGAAGATATCCACCGGAAACTGATCGGCATGGCCGCCGTCAATAATGCTGTCACTCGCCTGGACGATCGCATGTGCGATAGCGTTATCGAGCAGCCCCAACTGACTGTTCACCTGGGCTGCAGTTTTCTTAATCAATGCCACCGCCTGGATAAAACTGGCCGGTAAGCCTCGGCCGCTGATGCTAAAGTTATTGATTGCACGCTGGGTTTGCGCGCCGTAACGGGCGGCGGCGGGTACCTTGACCTCGCCCATGCTGTCGGTTTCTGTGCGATATTCGGTCATGATAGGCCTCATGAATTTGACGTTAGTGCTAAGCGGAGGATAGCAGATGCGAAAGTTTCACATGGCGCTGGGTGTGCGTTCATTGACGGATTCCATTGCGGATTATACGCAGCGCCTGGCGAGCCAGCCCCAGGTGATTGTGCCCAATGAATACGCCCTCTGGCGCACCGAAACGCTGAACTTTTCTATTCGTCAAATCCCTGAGGGTGAAGTTCCGGGCCTCCGCCACCTGGGTTGGGAGGAGAGTGCGGCCAGCGCCTTTACCGATACCCGCGATTGCAACGGCATCCTGTGGGAAGAGTTCGGTCCCGAACAACAGCTGCAGGAGATCCTTGAACTTTGGTCTAATGCCCAAATCAAGCACTGACTGTCACTCTCCTGACAGCGGTTGTCAATTGAACCTGATAGGGTGGCGCATCGTATCAAACCCGATGCTTTGCCCACGTCCTTTACTGCCCAAGTCGTAAATCCTATGTCGAAACAAGTTTTTTCTGTGAACAGCGCCTTTGGTCCCGCCGGAGATCAACCTACTGCCATTGCCGGTTTGGTGAAAGGCATCCAGGCCGGACTGGCGCACCAAACGCTGTTGGGTGTGACCGGCTCGGGGAAGACCTTTACCATCGCCAATGTTATTGCCCAGGTGCAACGGCCCACGTTGATCATGGCCCACAACAAAACCCTGGCCGCGCAATTGTATGGTGAGTTCAAGGAATTCTTCCCCAATAACGCGGTGGAATATTTCGTTTCCTATTACGACTACTACCAGCCAGAAGCCTATGTACCGTCTTCCGATACCTTTATTGAAAAGGACTCTTCGGTGAACGAGCACATTGAGCAAATGCGCTTGTCTGCCACCAAGGCGTTGATGGAACGCAAAGATGCGATTGTGGTGGCAACCGTGTCGGCGATTTACGGTTTGGGTGACCCCGACTCTTATCTCAAGATGCTGTTGCATCTGGTGCGCGGCGACAAGATCGATCAGCGCAGTATTTTGCGGCGTCTTGCCGAATTGCAGTACACGCGCAACGACATGGAATTTCATCGCGCCACCTATCGCGTGCGCGGCGATGTGATTGATATCTATCCCGCCGACTCGGATTGCGACGCCGTGCGCGTGGAATTATTTGATGATGAAATCGAACAGATTTCTATCTTTGATCCGCTCACGGGTGAAGTGCTGCATAAAGTACCGCGTGTGACGATTTACCCGAAATCTCACTATGTCACGCCGCGCAGCCAGATCCTGGAAGCCATCGACAACATCAAGGAAGAGTTAAAGGAACGTCTGGCCTACCTGCGCGAAAATAATAAATTGGTTGAAGCACAACGCCTGGAACAGCGTACACGTTACGATCTGGAGATGATGCAGGAGCTGGGTTATTGCAATGGGATTGAAAACTACTCACGCTTTTTATCCGGTCGCAACCCCGGCGAACCACCACCGACCCTGTTCGATTATTTACCGGCAGAAGCTTTATTGGTTATCGACGAATCCCACGTGACCGTTCCGCAAATCGGCGCCATGTACAAAGGTGACCGCTCGCGCAAGGAAACCCTGGTGGAATACGGCTTCCGTCTGCCTTCTGCGTTGGACAATCGCCCCATGCGTTTCGACGAGTGGGAACGACTTGCGCCGCAGATGATTTTTGTTTCAGCAACTCCCGGTAAATATGAAGGTGAAAATGCCGGGCAGGTGGTGGAACAGGTTGTGCGGCCTACAGGCCTTGTAGACCCCGAAATCGAAGTGCGTCCGGCCACCAGCCAGGTGGATGATGTCTTATCGGAAATCCGTTTGCGCGTGGCAAAAGATGAGCGTGTACTGATTACCGTGCTCACCAAACGCATGGCCGAAGACCTGACAGAATATCTGGCCGAGCACGGCGTGCGCGTGCGCTACCTGCACTCGGATATCGACACCGTAGAACGGGTGGAAATTATCCGCGACCTGCGTTTGGGACAGTTTGATGTCCTGGTCGGGATTAACCTGTTGCGCGAAGGTCTGGATATGCCGGAGGTGTCACTGGTGGCGATTCTCGATGCGGATAAAGAAGGTTTCCTGCGTTCGGATCGTTCTCTAATTCAGACTATCGGCCGCGCCGCGCGCAACGTTAATGGTCGCGCTATCCTCTACGCCGACAACATGACCGGCTCCATGCAGCGCGCCATCGAAGAAACCGAGCGCCGTCGCCAGAAACAGGTGGAACATAACCTCAAGCACGGTATTACACCGCAAGGTATCCGCAAAAATATTACGGACATCATGGAAGGTTCACAGGTGCCCGGCGCAGGCGGACGCAGTGCCCGCAGTCGCGCGGCAGCCGCGGAAAAACAGGGCAAATACGCGGTGGATATGCACGGCGGGGATATCTGGAAAACGATTGATGCGCTGGAAAAACAAATGTTCCAGGCGGCCAAAGATCTGGAGTTTGAAGCAGCGGCGAAATTGCGGGATCAGATTGAGAAGTTGAAGGAAAAAGCGATTGCGTTGTGACATACTTTTGTTGGTGACGTTTGCGGGAGGAGTTCGGCGTTAGGGCTTGTGTTTCGAAACCCTCAAGTCAGGGACGACTTGAGGGAGCTACAGGGATGTATTCATGCGTTTTCGAAACACAAGCCCTAATGACGAACGGACTACGGAGCGCTTAATCCGCACCTCAAAGAACGTAAAGGTTACAAACGAATTTCCTTACCCTCTTTAGCCGCTTTAAAAATCGCATCCACAATACGAATATCTCGTAAACCCTCTTCGCCCGGCACCAACACCGGTGAGTTATTGATAATCGCCAATGCATCATTATCCATTTGTCGTGCTTGCTGATTTTCAATCGGCGTATTCAACAAGGTGCCGTCACTCGTGCGACCCTGTACCCCGTTGTAAGACTGGAACGGCTGTAATTCATACCAGCCTTTTTCACATTGTGCATGCAGGCGATTCATACCACGAGCATAGCTGGTGGCACATTCTGCGATGCAACCGCTGGGAAATTGCAAGCGGAATTCCATGGTTTCGTCGACATCTTTATACATCGGGCGGACACTTTCCTGGCGTGCGGTGACCGCGATGGGTTCTTCGCCGGCGGTGTAGCGGGCCGCATTTAAAGGATACACGCCCATGTCATACATGGCACCGCCGCCCAGTTTCGGGTCAGCGCGCCAGCCGTGGGAGCCGCCGCTGCGGTAGCCCGCTTCGGCGGTAATCAGTTGAATCTTGCCGTAGGGTTTTTCTGTCGCCATTTGGATAACCCGTTGGGTATTGGGTTCGTGTTGCATGCGGTAACCGATGGTCAGTTTTACCTTGTTTTTCTTACAGGCGGCGATCATTTCCTCGCATTCGCCCGCGTTCATTGCCATGGGTTTTTCGCACCAGACATGCTTACCGGCTTCAGCGCCGATGATGGAATATTTTTTATGCAGGCCGGTGGGTAATACGATATACACCACGTCAATGTCAGGGTTGTCAGCCATTTGATGCATGTTGTCGTAGTTGTACACATTTTTATCGGGAATCCGGTATTGCTGTTGCCATACCGGAATTTTTTCTGGCGAGCCGGTAACAATCCCGGCCAGGTAGCAGTGCTGTGTTAATTGCAGGGCGGGCGCGAGTTGACCACGGCTGTAAGAGCCGAGCCCTACCAGGGCCACGCCGAGTTTTTTCTTCCCGGAGGGTGCGGCAAAGAGTCCGGGTGCGAGAGAAAAGACGCCCAGGGCAGCCATAGCTTTCATCAGGTCGCGGCGGGAAAACGGCGGATAGCTCATCGTTCACTCCTTTCAATTGTCAAAAATGTGTTAACAAGATAGTGGTTGGAGTCAGTTTTACGTCTTCAGCGTCCGGCGGGCAAACAGCTAAACAAAAAATTACTTCGGTAGACGCGTCTTGCAACCGCTATAATGCGCGCCTCTCGTTGTCGTTTGTGAACCTGCTGTTGTGAATCCCTGTCATGGCTGATCTCGCGCTTTACCAATATTTGTTGATTGCATTGATCTTTATCTGGAGCGGCTTTGTACGTTCCGGTTTGGGCTTTGGGGGCGCAGTTTTGTCGCTGCCTTTTTTATTGCTGGTGGACAACCAACCGCTGGTTTATCTGCCATTGATCGCGGTGCATCTACTGGTGTTTTCCGCGTTGACCGTCTGGCAAAACCAGCGCAAGCAAAGCCGGATATCTACTGATCAGACTACGGGGGACGGCACAGTAGACTGGGCTTATCTGAAAAAAGCACTGGCGATTATGATTGTACCCAAGATGATTGGCGTGTTGGGTTTGCTGACCCTGCCGGCCGGTTTGATGACCGGTATTATCTTCGGGATTGTGTCGGTGTATGCCATTTCCTACATCGTAAACCGCCCTTTTAAAAGTAATCATCCCGTGCTGGATACCGGCTTCCTCATGCTCGGCGGTTACATCAGTGGTACCTCGTTGATTGGCGCACCCCTGATTATTTCGGTGTTTGCGACCCATGTAGCGAAACACCAGCTGCGCGATACCTTATTTGTTCTCTGGTTTATCCTGGTCACCATCAAGATGGTTGCGTTTGTCTACGCGGGTGTGGATTTGCAGCTGATCCACCATTTGTGGTTGCTACCGTGTGCCGCGATTGGTCACGTGATCGGTTTGCGATTTCACCATCGAATTCTGGACGGTGATCCGAAGGTGTTTTATCGGGTGTTGGGCGTGACATTGTTGGTGGTCAGCCTGGTTGGTATCGTCTCATTGGTTATTAAATAATTAATAAATATTTTTTATGTCGGCAGGTAAAACACCATGACAATCGAGTGGACCAGGGCACCTTATGAATTATTGCTGCCCTTGTGGCGCCAGTGGCTGGCAGAGGACACGCAACAGACTGGGCACTGGCCCTTGCTGGATCGATGGCTCAAACGGCAAGTGCCGCAGCTGAAATTGCACACGCCTGGCCGGTCAGTGCGCGGCAAAAACAATCCGCCGGGAATATCGATTCAATTGGCGATATCGGCTGCTATGTTTGCTGCGATGCGCTATCTGCAGCTCGCGGCGTTATTGGAGCACAGCTATCGCGCGCAGTCCCCGGCATTTGATGCGGTGGGCTGGGATAGCACCTGGTCTCCTGCGGATACTCACCACATTCCTCCGGCAGCCCTCTGGTATTGGATTGCATTGCGTAGCACGCCGGATGCATCCGCACCGGAGGTGCTGCGTGATGCCGTCGCGCGCAAGGCGTGGTTTCTGCGGATGCAGCCCCTCTTTACGGCATCGCCCGATTCGCAGGATGCAGCGTTGATGTTATGGCACGGCCTGCGTCCCGGCTGGGCCAGTTTGTTGCAAGCGCGTGCGCAGGCGAGTGAATGGTCGACCCGGGATCTGGAGCAGTTCATTGCCCTGCAAAACCAGGCCCCGCCACTGTGGCTCCGCCCCCAGGGCAATATGGCAGTATCCGAATTAGCACAACTGCTCCGCGATGAAGGGGTAGCGGTAAGGCTCGATCATGACGGGCTTTGTGCATTAGGTGGGACAGGGATTGTGCAAACGACCCCCTACAAGAACGGCTGGGTCGAAATCCAGGATCGGGCGAGTCAGGCAATTGCTGCCAGCGTGGCTGCCAGTCCCGGCGACAAGGTGTGGGATGCCTGCGCGGGTGCGGGCGGCAAATCCCTGGCAATTGCTGCGCGAATGAATAATAAAGGCATGTTGCTCGCGACCGATCTGCACAGTTACAAACTTGAGGAACTCAAACGTCGGGCGAAGCGCGCCGGTGTGTACAACATCCGTACCTTTGAATGGCAGGGCAGGGAAGCCTTGCGCTTGCCCGCCGAAGCGGCGCGTCAACAGGGTTTTGACTGGGTATTGGTGGACGCGCCTTGTACGTCCGCTGGCACCTGGCGACGCAATCCTGATGCGCGCTGGCGATTTCACGCAGCGGATACCGCTGAACTGCTGGACCTGCAAAAGACCATTCTGGACTCAGCCAGCCAGGCGGTTCGCCGGGGCGGCCAGTTGGTATATGCAACCTGTAGTTGGCAAGTCAGTGAGAATGAAGCGCAAGTGGCTGGATTTTTGACAGCGCATCCCGACTTTACCTTGCAGTCCAGCACCCTGGTGGGGGCGCCGGAATGGGATGCAGACACGATGTTCGTTGCGGTTCTGAAACGCTGCGCCTGATACTGTTGTCGCGGTCTGGCATTGTGAAAGCGAAGCATCCTGACCGCTCATCAGGTCTTACCTGCCTCTTTAATATAGTACTTTTCCTGCCTGTAAGTCCCGGAATTTGCGACAGGTGACGCAATATATTGGATTTTGCTTGGTATTAAGTAACAAAAATATTGCGTTTTTATTGGTATTAAGTATCATTGGTCCATCTGAGCTGTCTACCGTTCCTGTTGCAGCCTCAATAACAATAAAAGTTGTGATCTTAATTAATTGCCCGTTTGTGATGTGTTGAATTAGCCCCGTTGCCGTTAAGGGGAAAATAGCAGGCGCCGTACCGGGTCATCCGTTACTTGCCTGGTGTGTTGTTCATACACATTTTCTGTATTGGAGTGTTGGCCAAACCAGGGTTTGCGCAAATCCTTCCTGTCAAGTTGTACCCCAGGTGTTGGTTGATGACTCCAGTCATCGTGTCATTGTTTTTTTGTGGCCATTAGTCTGGCGATTCATTTCGCCATTGTTGTTAACAGGTTGTTGAATAGCCGGTGCGGGTAGTGCGCGACCTGAACAGCTTTCTAGACGGCTTTCATCACCTGTTAACTTTTTTTGATGCCAGGGTTAAACAAATATATTCGGTCAATACCCCTGCATTCGGTATCAAGATGTTGTTGTTTGGCAGCGTAAAAAACTAAAAATTTACCGACACATCGTCAGGTAAAAATTAACTCACTCTTCGGTTGGCATTGGGGTGTTTAAGGCAATGGTGCATACATTGACAGTCTATCTTCATTTGATTGCTGCATGTTCAGCAATTGGCGTTATTCTGATGTCGGATTTGAAACTGTCCACATACTTTTTCAATTCGGATTTAGAAGGCAAACGCCCCGATATCGATCTTGAAATAAAAATTATCATTGCTTCGCTGGCGGTATTATGGGCTACCGGTTTGTTGTTGGTGCTGCAAGGTATCGCCGTCAATCCTGAATATTTACACAACCAAAAATTACAAGCGAAGATCATCCTGGTGATTATTCTCACCATCAATGCTTTTGCACTGCACCTGGTTTCCTTGCCGCGAATTTTCAATTTTGATCAGCACGACGAATTTGCCAAGACAGTATTACCCGCTTCTATATCAAATAGTATCTGGTTTTATGCAGCATTCCTTGGTGTTGCGCGTCATTGGAATTTTTCCGAGTCGCTATCCTTTGTGCTGGCGGTGTGGGCGATGATCTGGGTGATGGTATTTGCGGTCATGTATGTATTAATTCGTTTGGCAAAAGTCAGGCGTGTAAAACTGGAGGCTGCTTCAGCAGCTTATTGATGCTGACGCTGATAAGCGCATTGCAGGTTGTCGAATTTATATGATTTGAGTGATGTGAAAATGCGGAACCCGGTCACACTTTTTGTGATCGCGCTTAGCTCTTTATACTTTTGTTCTGAATTTTTCTTTCGAAAAGCTCGTGGATTAATTTTTTAGTTATTGACGAGCGTCATCGATACATAAATTTTATGATATTTAATATCTTTAAAAATAAAAAAATATGGTATTTAATATCTTTGATGGATACAATCGGTCTCCGGTATTTTCAGTGGAGGGGGTAAGCAGTACCACTGTGTATCGGGAGGTTGTTATAAATGGTGGCTGACAAGTCACTGAACTGTTGTCTACTTGCAAACCAAAAAAGCAGGAGATTGAGGCGTGAATACAACTAATATAAAACGTTCTATCGCGGGTCTGAAAACCCGTAAAGGCTTGGGTGCCTTGGCATTAATCGTCGGTGCAGCTTCTCTGCTTCCCGCTACTGGCGCTAATGCACACGGTTACATTTCATCACCCAAAAGCCGTGTGATTATGTGTAAAGAAAACGGAATTGAAAACCCGACGCACCCGGCTTGTATCGCTGCCAAGGCAGCCGGCAACCAGGGACTGTACACGCCGCAAGAAGTGGCTGTCGGCGGGGTGCGCGATGATCACCAAAATTACATCCCGAATGGCAGACTGTGTAGTGCTGGCCGTGCCAACCTGTTCGGTATGGACCTCGCCAGAACTGACTGGCCAGCAGAAAATGTTTCTCCCGGTTTAAAGACCTTTGTATGGACCAACACTGCTGCGCACAAAACCACTTACTTCCGTTACTACATCACTCGTGAAGGCTACAACCACAGCCAACCGCTGCGTTGGGATGATCTGGTGTTGATCCACGACTCGGGCCCAGCTGATCAGGAACAATTTTCTTACCACGACGTATGGCTGCCACAGCGTACCGGAAAACACATTGTGTACAGTATTTGGCAACGTGACTGGGTAAGGGACGCAGCTGAAGGCTTTTATCAGTGCGTGGACGTAAACTTTGGTAACGGCAACAATCCGCCGCCATCAAGTTCTAGCAGTTCCAGTAGCGTACCGAGCAGCTCTTCAAGTTCTGCACCCACTAACGACACTTGTGCTGCTTTGCCGGCATGGAACTCAGGAACCGTTTACAACAACGGTAACCAGGTCAAGCACAATGGTAAGCGCTACCAGGCTCAGTGGTGGACACAAAGCCAGGATCCAACTAATAACTCTGGCCCAGCAGGTTCAGGATTTGTATGGTTGGATTTGGGTAACTGTACTGGATCTCCGATTTCTTCCAGTTCTGTACCCAGCTCTTCAAGCTCAGTAGCCGTTTCCAGCAGCTCTTCTTCTGTGAGCACTGGCAACTGTACTTCTCCGGCTTATGTTAACGGCAGCACCTATGCAACTGGCGCTAAAGTAGTAAACGGTGGCAGTGAGTATCAATGTACTGTTGGTGGCTGGTGTACCGTTGGTGGCCCATACGCTCCAGGTTCAGGTTGGGCTTGGACAAACGCATGGACTTTCCTGCGCAGCTGTAACTAATAGCGTTTTAAGCAAAACAAAAAAGCCAGCGTTATGCTGGCTTTTTTGTTTTTGGTCGATCGGTTTTTATCTTGGTCATGCATTATGGATGACATTGCATGTGACACGTGGAGAGTATCGTTCGGTGTTGATCTTGGTGTTGGGCTTGATGTCGGATTACGACGCTCGCGATGCGAGCCTCTAATTCGACCTACGGGAGGTTGGATCAGCGTAGCGTAATCCAACAAGCACATTACAATTCCAAAACATGTTCTAACACCAACATTCGCACACTACTTCATACCTTCATCCCACCAAAAAACTATCTCAACTCCATCACAACCCGAAAGCCGAGGTTTTCCTCGTAAGCATCCGACGCATAATGATCACGTACGTGAGAGGCAATTTGTTCCACGTTGTTTTTGGATGAGCCGCCACGCACTACACGCTGGCTACAATTGGCGGTTTCATAGGCGCGTCCATCTTTGGGTTTCTTGTTGTAGTTCTCGACATAACAATCCTGAACCCATTCGGCCACGTTGCCGGCTGTGTCATACACGCCGAAATCATTGGCAGGGTAACTGCCAACCGGTGCTGTCTTGCTGCCAAACAAACCGGAAAAGCTGCTGTAGCAGCCGCGTCGACAGTTTGCTTTATCCATTGCATCCCGGTCATTGTCGCCCCACCAGTAAAGTGTTCTGCTGCCGGCCCGCGCGACATATTCCCACTCTGATTCGGTGGGTAAGCGATAGGTTTCTCCACTCATCTTGCTGAGCCATTCGGTATAGGCGCGTGCGTCACTCCAGCTCACGTTGATCACAGGGCGATTCTTGCGGCCCCACCGATTGTCGCCGGGCAGGGCGCGATTGGTGGCTTTGGCGAACAGATCATACTCATCAAAGCTGACTTCATATTTACTGATGGCAAACGGCTTGTTGATGACAACGTTATGGACCGGCATACAGGCGGTGTCGTTTTTATTCCCCATTAAAAAGCTGCCCACCGGAATACGGACCATCTCCGGGCCGCGCTTGCTGCCACCCAGATTGCTAACGAAGTTGGTGCTCGGAGGAATGACCTTTTCAAGGATATAGCTGGGCTGGAAATTCTTATCGGCAATTTCAATCCACTCGTAGCGGGTTTCAAAACCGGGATGACTCACCTCGATATGGTAACGACCCGGCTTCAATAAAATGCCGTGCTGGTAACGTTCAGGAATATTCATGATCCTGACCCGCGCGTTGCTGGGTATGGTGTCGACCGTGAGGGCGTAGCGCGGCTCGGGTTCTGCCATGATCAGTGGCGGCGGTGAAGCCACGGGTGCTGACGAGGCTGCTTGTGACGACGTTGTTGCCTCAATGGTTGTCGACAGGGCGGGAATCACCGGATCAATCACTTCATCAACTGGTCGCCCCGCCGGTGCGGAAGACGCATTCACACTGGAGGCCATTTGATGCCCCGCATTGGCCGGAGCGACAGGCGCTTCGTCTTCTTCATTGACCAAAGCTTTAACACCAAAGCCGATGATGCCAAGCATAACGGCACCGATGGCCAGCCGCGACCAAAGGCGACGGCGAGCGTTGTGAACCAATTGCAGATGGGTGGCTTGATGAACCCGCGTTGATACTGCCGTTGAGCGCTCATCTTCGTTTTCGCCGGTGATCAGGATCTCGGTAACACGAGTTTCCGGATGCTGATAAACGCCGCGCTGTGGCGTCCAGCGCAAGCGCAGCAGTTTTATCAGTTGGCGATTAAGTGCGGCCCCCGTTGCGGCGACCAATGCCTTCAGTAGGGCGAGTGTGCTGAGTTCGGTTGGATTGGCAGTGGTCAAGTAACTGCCGCGCCCATTAGCTTCCTGGGCTTCAATGGCATTCACCAGTTCGCGACCGCTCTGGAAACGCTTGTCGGGATCTTTCTCCAGCAAGCGATCAACGATCTTTTGATAACTCTGGTAATGCACGGGGAGCCTGGGTACCGGCGCACTCAGATGTTTGATGGCGATGGCCACGGCGTCCTCACCCTGAAAGGGCACGCTGCCCGTCAGCATCTCGTAAAACACGACGCCGAGACTGTAGAGGTCAGAACGGCCATCCACCGGTTTACCGCGAGTCTGTTCCGGGCTCATGTAGTGCGGTGTGCCCACGACCTGGCCGACGTTGGTCATGCGCGACACCCCGATCATGCCCTTGGCCACGCCAAAATCCGAAAGCACCGCAGAATTGTCTGCGCGAAAGAGAATGTTTTCCGGTTTGATATCGCGATGGATGTAGCCTTTTTCATGGGCATGGTCCAGCGCACTGGCAATCTCGCGGGTAACGCGCAAAGCCTCTTCGGCGGTCAGGCCCGTCATCATCCGGTCGTGGACCGAGCCGCCGGGCAGGTAATCCATGGCGATGTAGTTCAGGCTTTCATGACGACCAATGTCATAAATGGACACGATGTTGGGATGGGATAACTGACCGACGATATTGGCTTCGCGCTGAAAACGCTCACTGAAGGCCGGGTCACCATTGAGTGTCGGTGACATCACTTTAAGCGCGACAACGCGCCCCACGCTGATCTGGATCGCGAGGTAGACAGTGGACATCCCTCCTTGGGCAATTTTGCGAATAATGCGATAACCGGGTATTTGCATAGAAAGCGTTAAGTGCCTTATTTCACAATCGAGTAGAGCAGTACCAGCAGCGACACAACAGCGGCACCATAAATCAAAGCATCCCACCGGCGGCGACCGGTGAGATAGGGAATCCACTGCCATACCGACGCCAATGGATGACGGCGGGTGAAGGGTGATTCAATAACCTGCAAGGTAATATTGTCGTGACCGCCATTGGTCAGTGCGGCGTGCAATAACTGGTCGGCGGCGGTCTCGGTATCCCTGGCGTCACATAGCACCTGGGCAATGGCTTTATCATCCAGCTCATCACTGAGCCCATCGCTGCACAATAATATCCATTGGTTTCGTTGCCATTGCCCATGCACCATATCCACTCTGACATCGACCAGTTCCTGCGAGCCGATGCATTGGGTGATGATATTTTTCTCCGGGTGATTCTCCAGCTCTTCGACAGTAATCGCGCCGGAATCCAGTAGCATCTGTACATAAGAGTGGTCGGTGGTGAGTTGCTCCAGGCGGCCGCCGTCGGCGGTATTGGTCCACAGGTAAGCGCGACTGTCGCCTACCCAGGCAATTTCGTAATCGTTGTGATGGCTATATAAAGCCACCACAGTGGAGCCCATTCCCAATGCACCCACGCCGCGGGCCGCCGCTTCGAGCACGGCGCGATGGGATGCCTGGATGCTGTCGCTAAGGGAGGAGTTGGCATGTTTCTCACGGGTTTCCCGGACCGTATCGCGCACGATAGCGCTGGCGACTTCGCCGGCTTCGTGGCCGCCCATGCCATCCGCCACTAGCCAGATACCATATTCCGGCAAGCTCAGATAACAATCTTCATTGTTATCGCGAGCGAGTCCGGGGTGGGTAACGGCGCTGAAGTTGAGCGGGCGAGTGGGTATCATAAAGTGAGCGTCAATGCTGTCGTCTTCTTGGTCTGAATATAAATGATTAACCGCCGGGCGGCGCTACAGGGATTATCCCGTATATCCCTATGGCAAATTGTCGTTATAGCCTAAAGCAATATAGTTGAGTTTAAGGCTGAAAACCATGTGACCAAGATTTTCAGCACTTGCCTCACAGAGTTTTGAGCACCAGGCCTAATTTACCCAACGCATCCCGCTGGCCATTATGGCTGACTACCGCGAGGCTGGCCTTCTCCGGGCGCAGATAGGTGGAGGCTACCCGCTGCAGGTCGGCCAAGGTTACCGCCAGTACCCGATTACGGAATTGCTCGCGTTTTTCGCGGGTACGCCCGAAGAGCTCGGCGTGGTAGGTGCTTTTGGCTTCGCCTGCCGGAGAGCCGGGTTTATCGATACTGCCGATCACACCGAGGATGGCTTCTTCAACAGACTGCCAGTTATGGGACGTGCTTTGCAGCCAGTCGAGCACCGCATCAAAGTCATTCAAGGTGTCCGCCAGACGCGGATCACGATAGGAATAGAAGCGGAAAGCGGCGCTGTGGTTGTCCTGATTGGCGCCGCCGCCGTAGGCGCCGCCTTGCTCACGGATGGTGCGATGCAAATAGCCGTTGCGCAGGAAGCCACCCAATACTGTCAGTACGGCTGCATCCGGATGGTCAGCGGGTACGGTCGGATAGGCTTTTACACAGAAGTTAACCTGGGTGTTGGTGAGCCAGGCTTCGCGGATCTGCTCGTTTACCGGCGGTAAATAGAACGCCTGGAAATCTGTCGACACAGACTGGGCGGGCCAGCGATGTTGCAGATCAGCCAGATAATCATCCAGATGCTCCTGTTCACCCACCAGCAGGAACTGCCGTGGGGCATTGAGGACAAGTTGGTGGATGCAGGCGAGTTTCCCGGCGCAAGACCGAAGTTGCTGTTCATCGTCCAGGCTGTTATCCAAGGCCTTGAGTGCCTGGATACCTGCCAGCCCGCTGAGTTCATGCGTGAGTTTCGCGGCGGGGCTCATACCGGCACAGGCGGCGCTCATGGCTAGGCTATGGCCATTCCCGGTGACACTTTGCTCGCGGCGGGCGCGGGTTTGTGCGACCAGTTCACGCAACCGACTCAGTTCATCAAAGCGCACCTGGGTTAGCGTGGCGTGCATTAAATCACTCATGGCGGCGCTGTTACGGGTTAGTGCTTTGGCGGACAGCGTCAGGTAAGCATCAATAGCCTGCACATCATCGCCGCTGCCGCGTACGCTGCTGAATGCATTGATGGAACCGACCACCTCGGCCTGCCAGCGCTGGGTAGCCAGGTAATCTTTATCGCCCACACCCAGCTCGGTCATGGCAACGCAGTAGAGCGGTAACAGGGATTTCAACTCGTCGTCCAGGGCGGGCAGTTTGCAGGTGATCTGTTGGTAGACCAGGCCATTGGTACCGGCACTGTAACGCCGCAGGGGGTAGCCGTTGAAGGTCTCGTGGCTACCACCGATGTAATGCAGTTGCGGGGGGATGTCTTCCAGGCCGACCTTGGGCAGAAGGCTTTCATCATCCTTACGCTGTTGACGGGCTTGCAAGGCATGGCTGCGCTCAATAATCGCCTGTTTGTCGGCTTCACTCAGTTGGCCTTTCAATTCAGCCAGCCGGGCAATTTCCGCTTGTTTGACACGCTGATTCATCTGTGCATCCGGCCGCAGGGTCAGGCGAACGCGGTGCGGGTTTTCAAGCAGTAATTTACGGGCTAATTGCTGAATAAAATCCGGCTGCTGGATCTTGGTGCGCAGGTCTGCCAATGCGGTGTCCAGATTCAGCAGGGCAATGGGATCTCCGCGATGGGTCGCCGCCGTCAGGCTGGTCATGATCAGTTGCAACCCGTAGGGATATCCGTCGCCACCCACTTCGCGCTGTTGCAGTTCCAGTTGGTGCAGAGAGGCTTCCAGCAGTTGTTGGGGAACACCTTCCTCCGCGACCCGCTGTAAGGTATCCAGGATGAGCTGTTCGATCTGGTCTGCGTCCTCCAGGGCACAACCTTCAAGGCCGCAGACAAAAGCGATTTCGTGCTGTGAATCGTCCATGCCGCACAGGGGCGAGGGCGCCTGGCCCAGGTCTGTCGTTTCCAGGACTTGCTGTAAGGGTGATGCGCTGTTGTCCAGCAATACGTTGGACAACAAGTGGGCTTCCAGGCTCTCCGCCAGGTTGGTGGTCTTGCCCAGTAACCAGGCCATGACGACATGGGTTTTATGGTCCAGGTCTTCACCCTCGGTTTCGTCCAGCGGATAGGCTTCTTCAACGCTGATAGGAGCGTAGTAGCGTTTTTCTGCCGGTACGCTGATCACACTGTCCAGAGCTTCAAAACGCGACAGCGCCTGGGATTCAAAGCGCGCTTGATGGGTGGCGGCCGGAATATCCCCATAGGTCATAAAGATGGCGTTACTGGGGTGATAGTGGGTCTGGTAGAAGTGTTTTAGCTGCTCATACGTCAGGTCGGGGATGTGCTCGGGGTCACCGCCACTGTTGTAGTGGTAAGTGGTGCTGGGATAAAGGTATTTACACAGCGTATGCCAGAGCTGCGAAGCTACTGAGCTCATGGCGCCTTTCATTTCATTATAGACCACGCCCTTGAAAACCAGCTCCGAATCAGGGTTATCCGTTTCTGCGAATTCCACGCGATGACCTTCCTGCGCAAAATCCAGTTCATCCAGGCGCGAGAAAAATACAGCATCCAGGTACACGTCCAGGAGGTTGTTAAAATCCTTAAGGTTTTGGCTGGCGAAGGGATAAGCCGTCCAGTCCGAGCTGGTGAAGGCGTTCATAAAAGTATTGAGTGAGCGACGTACCATCATAAAGAAAGGGTCGCGCACCGGATATCGTTCGCTGCCGCACAGGGCGGTATGCTCCAGGATGTGAGCCACGCCGGTTGAGTCATGGGGTACGGTACGCAGGGCAACGAGAAACACGTTTTCATTATTATCGGCGGCGAGGTGAATATGCTGCGCACCGGTGGCCTTATGGCGATATTCCTCTACCCGGATCTTCAGGGCTTCAATGTGTTGGCTGCGCAGTAACTCAAAACTGGGGTGGGCAATAGTCATAAAACGCTCGGAATCCTGTAGGTGAGAACGGCGAGAAAATACCTCAGTGGCGCGGTGGTATAAAGGCTTGCTGTTGTCGCACAAATCCTTTGAATGCCTGTAACAGCGGAGCGTAATCCACCCGGGTATTTTCCAATTGCTGTAAAGCGTAACAACTTGCTTCCAGTGTGGAAAGCTGATTGTCTTTTTGTGCTTTACGGATAGCGTAGGCCGAAGGAGGGCAGTCCGCTAATGACAAACGTGGCAGTGCTTGCAAAAGGGGATTGAGATATAGCATCTTGCGGCTTTTGCGCCAGGTACCGTCAATAACGATCAGGCGAATGTGTTCCGGTAACGGCAGTTGTGGCAAGGGCGCCGGCGCGGTCAGTTTAAGGGTAGCTTCCTCGGGGGTTGGGGGATACAGCAACACATTGGTTTTATCTCCCTCACCGAGCAGCGCGGCTAAAAAATCATCAGTAAATTGTTCGCCTTCCACCAAGCGACTTTGTTGCAGGCTCAGATGCAGCAAGCGCGCTGTATTTTTTGCGTTGTGTGTTTCCAGCGGGTGTTGCAGGATGATCACCTCAACCAGATTCGAAAGCGGAACGATCCACCGGCACACACAGGTGCGCAACGGACGCTGACAATGGCCGCAATAGGGTCGCTCAGGCGTGGTCATTATGATGAAACATCGTATTGAAGTCGTTCAGGCGCGCGTTTTGTTCTGCAGTGCGTTGCAGTAGCAATTGTTCCTTGGCTCGGCGGGACAATTGTTTGAGTGCGGCTTCGCGCTTGCTGGCATGGCTGCGATCAGGATGGGTTTCCAGCAGGCACAAAGCTGCGGGTTTGCGACCGCGAAAATAACGCGCGCCGGCTTTGCCGGTGCTATGCTCTCGCCATCTGCGCAGGATGTCAGTGGTAATGCCGGTATAAAGCTGGTTGTCGTTGCTGCGGATCATATACACGTACCAGCATTTATTAGCGCTGGATTCAGCCGGACATTCACCCGATGGGGCAGTTGCCGACGCGATACACGAGGACTTGTTTAGAGTGGCATCATTCATGAAAAATCACACACTTGACCTGGCCGACATTCATCAGGCATTCCGCCAGCGCGCGGCGGTTAAAGGCTGGCAAGCATACCACACGCCTAAAAACCTCGCCGCAGCGGTTGCTGTGGAAGCGGCGGAGCTGCTGGAAATTTTTCAGTGGCTAACCGATGAGCAAGCGCAGCAGGTGAAAGATGATACCGAAGCAAAAAACCGGGTAGCAGATGAGGTCGCTGATATCGTGATGTACCTGACCGAATTGTGTGCCCGGCTCGACATTAATATGCCTGCCGCCATCGCGCAAAAAATTGATAAAAACGCAACCCGATAATCAGTGGCTATCTCATATCTTTGGTAGTTAATCATGGCCAAACAAAATGCCTCGCAGGATCGCAACTTTGATGACCTGGCGGGACGCTTCAAAAAAAATATCTATGGCGGTTTAAAAGGTGCGGTGCGCCTCGCGGTATTACAGCGGGATTTTTCTGAATGTATTCCCCATGTGCTCGCGGCAGAAACCCCGTTGCGCATATTGGATGCCGGCGGTGGACAGGGGCAATTTTCGTTGACCCTGGCGAAGGCAGGGCACCAGGTGGTGTTGTGTGATATCTCTGCGGAGATGCTGAAGCTCGCGCGCGAACAGGTTGATAGTGCAGGGTTGCAACAACAGGTCACGCTGGTTCACTGCGGGATTCAAACCCTGGCGCAACACCTGGCGGATGATCAGTTTGATCTGGTGTTGTGCCATGCGGTCATGGAATGGATGGCGGAGCCACAATCACTGCTGCCGTGTCTACTGCAATACCTCAAACCCGGCGGCTGGTTGTCGCTGACCTATTACAACCGTCATTCATTGATCTTTAAAAATTTGTTGCGTACCAACTTCAAAAAAATTATCGCGCAGGATTTTGGCGGAGCAAAAGGTAGTTTGACACCAATCAATCCTTTGGTGCCGGAACAGGTGGATACCTGGTTGGAGGATTTGCCCTTGACTGTGATGGCGCGTAGCGGCATCCGCGTATTTCACGATTACATCCTGGATGGGCAGCAGCGCGAGCGGTCACCGGATGAATTAATCGCGCTGGAATTGCTGTTTTCTCGCCAGGAACCCTATCGCTCCCTGGGGCGTTACATCCATGTTATCGGAGAGAAAACCGGCGGTTGATCGCTAGGGTTTCTCGATCCGTTTTAACAACAGGTCCCGCGCCAGGTTGACACGGGACGCCAGGTAATCATTGCCGCCGCGATCCGGGTGCAGCTTTTGTATCAGGCGCCGATGGGCATCGTTGATCATCTCTGCCGTTATCTCACCCCGGGCGAGATCCCCTTTGAGGCCTAAAACATCCTGCGCCTCTTTGGTATCCATGGTGGTTTGCGGCGCTGGGCTGCGGGTATGTTGCTGGTGCTCACCGGGTTGTTCACGGTTTTTATGCTTCAGCCATAACGGCAAAAACTGCAAGCCGATGCCCAATAACCCGCGCATAAAAGGAATAAGCGCACCAATGACAGCAACCAGCCAATGCATGCGGCCAGTCGCTGCCGCCATAATCAACAGCAATGCCACGGCCCCAATAGCGCTGCGCAGCAGAATGCGGCGGCGCGCTTTCGGATCAAGGTGGCCTAATTTTCGGTAGCCCCAAAACGCCCCGATCACCACCAGAATCAACAGAATACTTTGTAACATGCAGCCCGCCTGTCTCAATGAGCGAAATTGCCGCCGATTATAGCGGTGCAAAAGATGCTTTTGCAGCCATCGAACGTCTATTTGCAGTGGATGAGCGTATTTTAGATTTAGGTAACGCGCGTACAGACAAACAGCGCAGATAGAATCAATGTGATGGTTTTCCGCTTGGTCATCAAGGACACGTCAATGCAAAAGATTAAGACAGCACTGTTTATTCTGGGTATATCACTGCTCCAGGCGTGTAGCGGCCTGCCGGAAAATATCAAACCGGTCGACGATTTTGACCTTGAGCGCTATCTGGGCACCTGGTACGAAATCGCCCGCCTGGATCATTCGTTCGAGCGCGGCCTGGAGAAGGTGACAGCGGAGTACAGCCTGCGTGACGACGGGGGCGTCAAGGTGGTTAATCGTGGGTTTGATACGGAAAAGCAGGAGTGGGACGAGGCGACCGGCAAAGCCTATTTTGTGGGCGATAAAAATACCGGCCAGCTAAAGGTCTCCTTCTTCGGGCCTTTTTATGGTGGCTACAACATTATCGCGCTTGATGACGATTACCAGTACGCCATGGTCTGTGGGCCGGACCGCTCGTACTTATGGATATTGGCGCGCACACCGAATCTGGATTCATCGATTGTCGATAAATTGGTAAAAGCGGCGAAAGGCTTGGGATTTGCTACCGAAGAACTGATTTATGTTGAGCATTAAGCGCGGGCTATCGGTTTGATTTGTGGATAATGTAATGGGCAGATCAGGCTTTTTTCGCTATGCTCAGACCAAACCATAAAGACCGTTACGCTTGACTGTCATTCCCGACCGTAACCCTCACCGCTTTGTTATCAGAGGCTATGTATGCGTCTCCGCTCCCGAGGTAGAACCTTGAATGTGAGTTTGTGTGTGTTGTTGTGTTCGTTGATGCTACTGCTGGGAGCATGTGGGGGAGGCGGTGGTGGGGGTAGTCCAACCCCTGAAAATTCGGTTACCGTCAGCGGAACAGTCACCTATGAATTTGTCCCTTCCAATGAAGATTTTATTGGCCTTGATTATTCGGCTATAGAAACGCGACCGGTTCGTGGTGCTGTTGTGGAACTGGTGAATTCAACCAACACGCCGGTTGCCATTACTGCCACAGACAATAACGGCTTTTACAGTGTTGCGGTTGAAGCCAACACCGTTTTACGGGTTCAGGTCAAAGCGCAATTACAGCGCAACCAGGCGCCTTCCTGGAATATGACCGTCAATGACAATACAAATAATGATCGTTTGTACGCATTGGTGGGCAGTGAAGCCAGTGTTGGCGGCACTGATTCACAACGTAATTTACACGCGCCGTCCGATTGGAATAGTGGTAATTATGCAACATCTCGGCCCGCCGCTCCCTTTGCAATCCTCGATGCGGTTTATACCAGTTTGCAACAATTTGTTGATGCGGGATACGCTGGAAATTTTCCGCCGTTACAGCTGTTTTGGAGTGTAAGTAACATCACAGCGGACGGAGATCCTGACCGTGGCGAAATCGGCACCAGCTATTACTTTGATAATGAAATTTATATTCTTGGTGAAGCTGACCAGGACACCGATGAATTTGATAGCCATGTTATCGTCCATGAATGGGGACACTATATTGAAGACGCACTAGCGCGGTCTGATTCTATTGGTGGTCCTCACCAGTATGGTGATTACCTGGATATGCGTGTTGCTTTTTCAGAAGGCTTTGGCAATGCCTTTGCTGCGATGATGTTGGACGATCCTATTTATCGTGACAGTATCGGTTTCAATCAATCCAATAGTTTTATGTACGATGTTAGGGAGAAAAATCACCCTGTGCGGGGCTGGTATAGTGAAGCATCTGTGGAGTCCGTTTTATATAATTACTTTCTCAGCAGTGCGAATAAAACGGCCAAAGATTTTTCGCCGATTTTATCTACATTGACTGACGGTTCATATTACAACGCGGACAGTCTGGCAACCATTTTTCTGTTCGCTGAACGACTTGTTGCACGATATCCAGCGCATCGCAACGTGCTTGAGGGGCTGCTTGAGGAGCAGGATATCAATAGCGTCAACCAATATGCCAATGGCGAAACCAATAGCGGTGGCAACAGCATTAATTTGCCGATTTACAAAAGCTTGTCGATTGGTGGTACATCCACCAGTGTGTGCAGTACCTCAGAACATACCGATTACAACAAGTTGGGAGTCAACCAGTTTCTTCGTTTATCGATAACACAAAGCGGTAATTACATTGTGCGTATTGAAAGGTCTGGGGGTGATTTTGTTACCCAAAGTGATCCGGATTTTTTTATTCATTCACGTGGCGAGATTATTCATGAAGGTGCATCTTCAGCCAATGATGTAGAACTACAAACTGTCGCTCTGGATTCAGGGAACTATATTGTCGAAATCATTGATTACGCGAATGTCGGTCGCTCGAGTAATGTCACCACCTGTTTCAACGTGTTTATTGCACGTCAATAAATAATTACCACAGTTATGCAAACCCCTGAGGTGGATATGTTTCAAAAAGTACAAGGTCTGTTCTGGCTGCTAACTCTGTTCGTTGTTAGTGGCTGTAGTAATGAAGTCGCGACGAAGGCTGGATCAGATTTGCCGTCTGCGGCTGAACCGCCCGTCATTGCGCAAGAAAAGTCGACCGACCACCACAAAACCCATCGCGGCAAACCGGGTGCAGAGGTAAGCCTGCGAGAAAATCGTGTGCATCGACTTGAGCCGGGTGTGGCGGCTGATGTAGATCTGGGGCTTTCCGCTTCCTATAACCAGGGAGAAATGACTGTCACGCTCAACACCAGCGAGGGGCTGTTTATCCTTGAGGGCGCCACACATTACGCCTTTCCCTTACGCGACAATGGCGACTACTCCCTGCCGCTACGCCTGATGGCTGCGGAGCCGGGCAGGTATTACGTTCGGATTCAGGTGGTTGTAGATTATCAGGGGCGTCAAACCACAAGAGCCCTCTCAGCTATTGTGCAAGTAGGACCGGACACAGAGTCGCGCCAGAAAACAGGCACTTCAGAAGGGGTTATCCCGCTGCCGGCGCAGGAAACTGTTATTCAACAACCATAACAATCAGTTGGTCAGCAACACCCGGTATCCTTCGAGGCTAATGATAATCCCTCTCATTCACTGGCAGCCCGCTTGTGGATTCTGAGCTATAATCCCGCCCCATCCCCCGGGTGCCTACTGGCACCCGCTTCTTTATATATATCACCGAGGTATGACTATGGCCGGCCAACGCCTTTTAGCCGAATGGGAACCCCAGGATGCCGTGCTGCTGTCCTGGCCGCATAAAGGTACCGATTGGGATTGGATTCTGGATGATGTCACTCAATTATACGAAGCCCTGGCGACCGTTATCTGCGATTACGCTGATCTGGTCATCGCTGCTCCGGCGGAAGAATTGGATAACATCCGCGCGCGTCTTGCGGCCATGGACGCCCCCATGGAGTACATCTACCTTTACCCTACGCCGACCAACGATACCTGGGCGCGGGATTTCGGTCCGCTGACGGTCGAGACGGATGAGGGCATGAAGCTACTGGATTTTCAATTCAACGGCTGGGGAAATAAATTTGCCCACCATCTCGATAATCAGATTACCCGCAATCTGTTTGATCAGGGTGCCTTTGCTGCCGCAACCCTTGAGCAACAGGATTGGGTACTGGAAGGCGGCTCTATCGAAACTGATGGAAAAGGCACCTTATTAACCACAGCTTCCTGCTTACTCAACACCAACCGCAATCCGCAATTGACGCAAGAGCAGATTGAGGTGCGTTTGAAAGCGGCGTTCGGAGTGCGCAAGATCAATTGGCTGCATCACGGCCATCTTGCTGGCGACGATACCGATAGTCATATCGATACCCTGGCGCGCCTCTGCCCGAACAACGTAATTGCTTATGTTGCCTGCGATGATCCCGCCGACGAACACTATGCCGAACTTAAACAAATGGAAGCTGAACTGGTCGGTATGACAGATGCGGACGGCGAGCCTTACAAGCTTATCCCGCTGCCTTGGCCGCAGGCGATTTATAACCACGAAGGCCAGCGTTTACCTGCAACCTATGCCAATTTTTTGATTCTTAATGAAGCTGTACTGGTGCCCATCTACGAATGTATGACGGACGAAGATGCGCTGGAGCAAATCTCCCAGGCGTTCCCCGGTTACGATGTCCTGGGGATTCCCTGTGCGACCCTGATTGAGCAGGGCGGCAGCCTGCACTGCATCACCATGCAATTACCCGAAGGAGTTCTTGAGCCGTTATGAAACTTTTAAACGTCGGGATTATTCAACACGCTTGCATAGCGGATACCACCGCAAACCTGCAAAAAACCATGGCTGAGATCCGCGTGGCGGCGCAGCAAGGTGCCCAGTTAATTGTGTTGCAGGAGCTGCATCGTGGGTTATATTTTTGCCAGCAAGAACAGGTCGAGGCCTTTGATCTGGCAGAACCTATTCCCGGTCCCAGTACCCAGGCACTGGGTGAATTAGCCAAAGAATTGGGTGTGGTTATTGTGGCTTCGCTGTTTGAAAAGCGTGCGACGGGCTTGCACCACAACACGGCTGTGGTATTGGAAAAAGACGGGAGTATTGCGGGCAAATATCGCAAGATGCATATTCCTGATGATCCCGGTTTCTACGAAAAATTTTATTTCACGCCCGGTGATTTGGGTTTCAATCCCATTCAAACCTCGGTGGGTAAACTGGGTGTATTAGTGTGTTGGGATCAGTGGTTTCCGGAAGCTGCACGGTTGATGGCTATGGCCGGTGCAGAATTGCTGATTTATCCCACTGCGATCGGTTGGAACCCGGAGGACGACGCTGCAGAGCAGGATCGCCAGCGGGAAGCCTGGATCACCGTACAACGTGGCCATGCGATCGCTAACGGTGTTCCGGTTGTCAGCGTCAATCGTGTTGGTCATGAAGCGGACCCTGCCGGCGGGGCAGGCATTGATTTTTGGGGAAACAGTTTTGTCACTGGCCCCCAGGGTGAATTTTTATTTCAGGCTGCCAATGATCGCGAAGTGACCCAGGTGGTTACGGTAGATATGGAGCGCAGTGAACATGTGCGGCGAATCTGGCCTTATTTGCGTGACCGTCGAATCGATCATTATGCTGATCTGGTAAAAATTTATCGCGATTAACTGATCTGATTAATCACTCTTTTTCCGGTTATTGTTTCGCTGACAAGCTGGAAATTTAAAAATCTGACGGGCAACGTTGTCCGTCAGAAATTTGTTTGCCGCTCATCACTTTTTTCTTCAATACTTATTAAGCTCATACTGCTTTTGCTCAATACTATGTGCCGATAATAGCCATATAAAAACTCTGGGCCTGTATGCTTATTCGTAAGTACAAAAATGATCTCGATACCTAAGATGTGTTGGATTATTCTCTTGCCGGGTTGGCTCGACAGAATGAAAAGTATGGTCTATCGTTGAACCAAGCGACAGTCACGGTGAGTTACCATATTGTGGAGCGGTAGCCGTTGGCTTACATTCGATAACGATTGGCTCAAGTTCTTTCTGGCCTGTTCATATTTATCCCCTGGAGTAGTACAGCAAGGTGGCAAGGTGGCTCAAACGAGCCATATGTATAGTGCATTTCTTTGCAGGACACGTGTGAAAAAACCTGAGCAATTAATTACCCTTAACCAGTTTCTCTGCCGCGTCCTGGTCGGCTTTTGTGGTGGGGTATTCACCTTGGTGGGTATCAGCGGTTTCGTTTGCTGGTATTTTTTAGGGGGGCCACAGCTTTCCATACTCCCTTTCATTATTTTTAGTGTGATGTGCCTGGTTGGCTCTATTGGATTGGTGTCGCTCACCACCCGCTACCTGGGGGATCAATTAGCACGCCCGATTACGCACCTGATAGCCAATACACAATTGAGCGCGAACACCGACAGCTATCAGCTGGAGCCAACCACCCGGATTACGGAAATCAATATTCTCTCCCGCAGTATCCGCCACATGCTCGGTAAAATCCTGCGTCGAGAGCACAACATTATCGGCAGTGAGCGGCGTTTGTCCCTGGCGCTTCGCGGCAGCGGTGAAGGCGTGTGGGACTGGGATATCCAGGAAAATAACTCCTACATCGATCCTAATTGTTGCAGCATCCTTGATGTAAAGCCGGAGGAACTGGCTGTTGATAATCGGCTGTGGCTTAAGCGGTTATTTACAGAAGATGCAGAGCAGGCCAAGCAGTATTTCAGACGAGTTGCGGCTGGCGAACTCACATCATTCGAAGGGGAATACCGTATTCCAAGGCACGATACTGAATCGGAATATCGCTGGATTCAGATTCGTGGCAGTGTTGTTGAATGGAGCAGCGATGGGTTACCGACGCGCATGTCGGGCACGGTAAGCGATGTGACCCAACGAAAAATTTCTGAACAGCAACTGAGGCTTTATTCAACGGCTTTTAAATGTACCAAAAATGCAGTGGTGATGCTGGATAAGGATTTCCGGATACTAGCCGCCAATCGGGCCTTTTGCCAGATCAGTGGACATCAGGAGCACTCCCTGGTCGGGCGCGGCTATATTTTCCAACATCCCGACATACCCTCGGAACAATTCCATAAAGTTATAAAAATGCAGGTAAACAACCGAATGGAGTGGCGTGGAGAGGCTTTGGGTGTGCGAGTTGATGGAAGTGAGTATCCGCAAGAGTTGGCGGTTTATGGGGTTTACGATGATTTTATCAATTTGACTCACTACGTTACGATATTTTCTGACATTACTGAGCGGAAACGTACAGAAGAAAATCTCCGCGTGTTGGCAAACTACGACCCATTGACAGGGCTTGCCAATCGCTACATGTTCAACGCGACTTTTACCCGGTCGTTGCAAAGCGCGCGGCGAAAAAATGAGAAGCTGGCACTGTTGTTTATTGATCTTGATCACTTTAAACAGGTTAATGATCTTCT
Source organism: Cellvibrio sp. ARAG 10.3 (assembly GCF_051846955.1). NCBI lineage: Bacteria > Pseudomonadati > Pseudomonadota > Gammaproteobacteria > Cellvibrionales > Cellvibrionaceae > Cellvibrio > Cellvibrio sp. ARAG 10.3. The sequence goes on along the minus strand of NZ_JBPYCU010000002.1, from coordinate 390,069 downwards.
GGGTCACGAAGCCGGTGATCGATTATTGGTTGAAGTAGCGAACCGTATTCAGGGAAGTATTCGGGAAACGGATATTGCTGCCCGACTAGCGGGCGATGAATTTGTTGTAATACTGGAAAATATCCAGGCTGTTGCGGATGCGGAGCAGGTTGCATTGAAGATTCTTTATGCACTGTCAAATCAAACCGGGGCTGCCGATAACATGTCTCGTGTCAGTGCCAGTATTGGTGTAAGCGTATTCCCGGACCACGGTAATGACCCGGAAACGCTTTTGCGTTCTGCAGATCGTGCAATGTATGATGCGAAAACGCTCGGGCGTAATCGTTTGAATATAAGTACGGGTGCAATTGAATGCACAGTTGCTCATCGGCAACTTATGGATAATGGTAACGTCAACTGAGCTGCAATACCTTTTTATCAGGGATAAATAGGATAAATTTTCATTGGAGTGCTCATGACGTTTCCCAAGATAGGCAATCTGGCCCCGGCCTTTACGCTTCAAAATCAATCAGGCGAAGCGATTTCGTTGAAAGATTTTAAGGGTAAAAAGAATGTAGTGATTTATTTTTATCCAAAAGCCGCAACACCGGGTTGTACCACTCAGGCTTGTGGTATTCGGGACTCGAAAGCAGAATTGGCAAAACTCGATACCGTCATCTTGGGCATCAGTCCGGACAACCCGAAAAAATTACAAAAGTTTATTGATAAATACGATCTTAACTTTGATTTATTGGCCGACGAAGACCATGCCGTTGCAGAAAAATACGGTGTGTGGGGTTTGAAAAAATTTATGGGAAGGGAGTTTATGGGTATATTACGAACTTCCTTTTTCGTCGATAAAAATGGACGTTTGCGTTATATCATGGACAAGGTAAATACCAAAACTCATGACCAGGAAGTCATTGCTTACATCAAAGAGCACTTTTAAAAAACGGATTTAGAATTGTGTGATCTTACGCAGCTTTTAACCAGGAAATTTTTGTGAGATGGACTTTGTATCTGCCAGTATTGGCCTATAATGAGTGCACACGGAAAGTAGGCTTAAGTTTGTGCAGGGAGGAATCGAAGTTAAATTTTTGTTTCTCTCAATCGGTGTGCAAACACTTTCTCGATAATAAATGCCCAGCTTAGTTTGGCAGAAGGAGAGGCCTGTATGATTCAGTTACAACGTATATACCGCAACAACGATGCCGCATCTGAAAACGCTTTTGACGGATCACATATTCGATCCTATGAAGAATATTTGGAAATGGCAAAAATACCTTCTTGCGAAGGGGTGTCTGCGCGTGTCATGGATGCACTGCAACAGCGTGTTGGTCACGCTGAGCTGTCAATCGATAAGATTGCCGAAGACATCAACCTTTCAAAAAGGACGCTGCAACGCCGTCTGCAACAGCAGCAAGCTAACTTTGCCCAGTTGCGAGACAGCATGCGTTTCCACTATGCAATCAAATATTTAATTGATGAGCATATGAGTGTCGATACAGTATCCAAAGCCCTGGATTTTTCTGATCGCACAAGCTTCACCAACGCCTTTAAACGTTGGACGGGCCTTTCTCCCAGCGTATTCCGCAAGCTGTTCCGCGATTACGCCTGACCGCAGCGCAAGAGCCTGGCTCTTGCGACTAACTCTGCAACGGCGATCCGTAAGGACGTCAGGAGGGAGCGCTAATTGCCTGCTCTGTGCAAACAGGGTAGAGTTAGCGCTTTTCTAAATAACAGGGGTTAGTTTCATGAGTTTCTTTGTTTCCTCCGCTATGGCACAAGCGCAAACTGGCGCAGCACCACAAGGTAACCCAATGGTGACCTTATTGATGTTTGGTGGTTTGTTTGTGTTCATGTACCTCTTCATCATTCGTCCGCAACGCAAACGTCAAAAGGAGCACACCGCGCTCGTTTCTGCCCTGGCCAAAGGCGACGAGGTCATTATGACCAGTGGTATGTTGGGTAAAGTGGTCAAGGTCGATGAAAACTATGTGGTGCTGGAAACGGGCAACAACATTGAACTGAAATTCCAGAAGGTTGCCGTTCATGCGGTATTACCTAAAGGCACGATCAAGTCTATTGATGCTGCTAAAGACTAGGTTGCTTTTTTTGCAGGGCGAACGTCGGTTCGCCCTGATATTGCTCAAATATTTACATTAACATCCCTCTGCGATAATCCTTTCTCAAGCGATTGATTAGTTTGTGCGATCAAGCATAAATTTTGTTATCTTCCCATCACTGATATTTTTCAACGCCTCGCTGGTTCTTTGGTAAGAATTATTCGGCGATTTTCTTCCTCTACAATTGAGTCTACTTCATGGATGCTATCAATAATCTGGTGAATTTCCTCAATGGCCTGGTTTGGGGGCCGCCAATGTTGATGTTGATCCTCGGGACGGGGGGCTTCCTGATGATCAGTTTGCGGCTGATGCCGCTAATGCGTATCAAGCAAGGGGTGGAGTCTCTCTGGCAGGGCAGGATAAAGGGCGATCCGGAAACAGGTTTAATAAGCCCTTTTCAAGCGCTGATGACGTGCCTCGCTGCCACGGTGGGAACTGGCAATATTGCGGGAGTGGCAACGGCTATTTTCTGGGGTGGACCCGGCGCCCTGTTCTGGATGTGGTGCACAGCACTGGTCGGAATGGCAACAAAATATTCTGAAGTGGTCTTGGCTGTGCATTATCGAGAGCGTGACACAAACGGTGAGCATGTCGGCGGTCCGATGTATGCCATTAAAAACGGGTTGGGCCCGCGCTGGGCATGGTTGGCTGCGCTTTTCGCTCTCTTTGGTGGGCTCGCCGGTTTTGGGATAGGCAACATGGTTCAGGCGAACAGCATGGCGCAAGCACTTGAATCGAGTTTTGCAGTTGATGTGCGCCTGACTGGCTTTTTAACAATGATCATTGTGGCTGCTGTCATTCTTGGGGGTATAAGGCGCATTGGTAAGGTCGCCGCGTCGCTGGTACCGTTTATGTGTGTCGTTTATGTGCTGACCGCGATAGTGGTTTTATTTATCAATCTATCGGCCATTCCTGCTGCTTTCTCCTTGATATTTACTCATGCATTTACTCCCGCTGCTGCAACGGGTGGTTTTGCCGGTGCAGCGGTGATGGCTGCCATTCGTTATGGTGTTGCCCGCGGTATATTTTCTAATGAGGCCGGATTGGGGACTGCAGGTATTGCGCAGGCTGCCGGTACCAGTGATAACCCGGTGAAGTCGGGCCTGATCGGCATGATGGGCACCTTTATTGATACCATCATCATTTGCACGATGACGGGTCTGGCTATTATCTCTTCAGGCGTCTGGAGCAGCGGAGAGAGTGGGGCAGCCTTGTCGATAGCTGCTTTTGAATCAGCGTTGCCGGGAATTGGCGGGCATGTGCTGACGCTCTCGTTGATTTTGTTCACCTTCACTACCATTCTGGGGTGGAGTTACATCGGCGAACGGTGTTGGAGTTATTTATTTGGTGTTAAAACTATCCTGCCATTTCGAATCTTTTGGGTGATAGCGGTATATTGGGGAGCGACAGCCCAATTGGATTTCGTCTGGTTGTTGGCGGATACACTCAATGGTCTGATGGCAGTGCCTAACTTGATTGCACTGATTATACTCAGTCCAGTAGTCGTCGGTTTGACCAGGTCGTACTTTGCACAGCGGGACAGTCAGGAAAAAGCTACAGACAGTTAGCAGGGCGCGGCAAGCCGGCGATTTTGGCCGCAACCCTTGCCGGGCTCGGAGGGAAGAGTTGCATTAAGTGGATGCTGCGACCCTTGTCACTACCGAGTTTTTGAGCAACGCGTTTAACCAGCGGCCGCATAGCCGGGGCTAGCTCAAACTCGGCATAAAACTCTCTCAGGAGATAAACAATCTCCCAGTGCGCAGGGGACAGCACAATATCCTCTTGCGCAGCCAGATGCTCGGCTACAGCTTCATTCCATTCTTTAAGATTTTTGAGATGGCCTTCTTTATCAGTTTCAATGATCTGGCCATCAATCTGCACCTTCATCGTCAATACCAGCTTTGGACACAGCGATGATCGATACTCAGCTGTACAAAGCCTGTGTAATCGGTCAGCAGGATATTGTTCAGAAGTTTTTCTTGCAGACCGCGCGCTTTAATATCGTTGGAAAGTGCATAGACTTTCACTCCTGACTCGATCAATTCGGTGAGTTTATCGGCACAGGGTGCTGTGGCCAGCGCTCCGAAAACCCCATCCTCAAGCAATAAAATCCCGTCATTTTGCGCGCATATAGATAGGCAGGAAGCCAGGGTGCCGTGGGTGAACGGCGACTTGTTAACGGTATGCAAAGTGCTCATTGTGATTAGAAGCTCAGCAGTTGGTCTTGCTGTGCCAGTAAGACACTGACAGCATGGCTGTCAAGAACCTGGACACTGTCGAGGAGAAGTTCATTTTCCGTGATGCCACGTGCCTGTAGCGATTCCAAGTGTACAAAAATGTTTTCCACTTCGTATAGAGGGAGGATAGGCAGCATAGCTGCGAAATTTTTTTGTGCAATTTCGTGGCTTTGCTGGTTTTGGAGTAGTTGAAAAACCCCGTCGTCCATAAACAACAGGCTTAGGTCCTGTTCATAGGCAGCCATTGTCAGTACGGCATCGAGTGCTTCTTTGGCAATTGAAGAGCCGTAGGGCGCATGTCGGCTGATAAACAGAATTTTTTTGCGCATGCTAGCTACCAAAAGTGATTAGCCGATCTGATGCCAGGGCTGCGTCAACCAGTTGCCCCAAGCCGCTGAGGGCAAAGCCTTGTCGAAGGTTGTGCGCCGGTTTTTCATAGCGGTCGGCTTCTTCCTGGTTGAGTATCCCGCGCTTCAGTGCCGCTGCGATACAAACAACCAGGTCAACCTGGTGTGTGCTGGACAGGTGTTGCCAGCGGGAGGGTATATCGGCCTCATCCTGCGCTATCGTCAGCAAGTTGCTGCTATTGTGAACCCCGTCCTGATAAAAAAAGACTCTATATAGACTGTGCCCCTGCGCCAGCAACGCTTCGGCAAACCGATACGCAGTGTCGCTGGCTTGCGAGCTGTGGGGGGCTGAATAAACGGCTAATGAGAAAATCATAATGTGATAAATAAAAAAGCCCCGTATTAACGGGGCTTTCTTTAATAATTTACGTGGAATTTAGTCATCACCAGCCGCACCTAACAGATGGAGCAGGCTTGTGAAAAGGTTAATGATCGACAAGTACAGGCTGGTGGTGGCCATGATGTAGTTTGTCTCGCCGCCGTGGATAATTGCACTGGTTTGATACAGGATCAAAGCGGACATTAACAGCACCACACCGGCCGAGAAGGCCAATTGCAAGCCTGAGACATTGAATCCGAACAGGGAAGCGCCGATCAATATCAACATCGCGGCAATCATTACCATCATGCCGACTACCACGAAACCTTGCAGAAAGCTGAAATCCTTACGGGTAGTCAAGGTGTAGGCGGACAAGCCAAGAAATATCAATGCTGTGCCACCTAATGCTTGCAGCACGATAGAACCGCCACTAGCGAATGCGAGGTAGTGGTTCAGGATCGGCCCCAGGCTCGCACCAATCAAGCCAGTAAAGGCGAAGACAACGACCAGGCCGGTGGATGAATTGGCGGTGCGTGGTAGAACAAACCATATCAAGCCCAAAGCGACGAGGCTCATAATCAGGCCGACACCGTGACCGATGCCGACTGCCATGCTGATACCTGCAGTAAGGGCGCTGAATACCAGGGTTATGCCGAGTAACATATAGGTATTACGCAGTACCTTGTTTACCTCGAGGGTACTGGTTGATGCTGTTTGGGTATAAAGCTCTTGCATGGTGAATCTCCACTGGGCTTTGTTAAAAAGTGATGGTCATCATACAAAGTCGGATTACAAATTCCAAGAGATTATATTGGTGGCCAGAAGTCTATTGAAACACTGCCTATTGGACATGGGGGCAAATTAACAGTTCACAAGCAGCAAAGTTGAAAAACAAAAGGCGCCGGAGTGCGGCGCCTTTTGTTTTGTCTGTCGACATAGATGGCGGAAGGGCAGGGATTTGAACCCTGGGTAGGCTCGCACCTACGCCGGTTTTCAAGACCGGTGCATTAAACCACTCTGCCACCCTTCCGAAGAGGTGCAAATTATACATAGGTTTTATCGGTGAGCAAGACGCAAGGAATAATATTTGCGCCTGTCTTTGTATCTGCGGTCATAACCTGAACAATTCGCCACATACAATTTAGCGGAAATAAAAAAGCCGGGCCAAAGCCCGGCTTTTGAATAAACACAATGTCAATTTTATTCCTGGTCTTCTGCCTTCACCTCGGTTGTCTGCGCCGCGCGTTTCGCGAGGCGTGGGTCGTTAGATGGGCGAGTCAAGGGGCGAGGGTTGTGTTCAACACTTGCCGGCATGCTGGTATCCAGCGCGCGCGGCTGAACCCGGGTCAATGTCTCGGTCACAATATGAACCGCTGCTGGCTTCGGTGCCCGGCGAGGATCATTGTTGGCGCGAACAACTTCTGTAGCAACTGGCTCACTGCTTTCCGTTTCCGCTTCTGCTTGTGTTTCAACAGTTGCTTCAATAACGTCAACTGGTTTCGCGACGACCTGTTCGGGTTGTTCTTGCTCAGCGGCAACGTGTGTTACTAACGGTGCTGCTGTAGATGCAGTCTCTATAGCTGTGTCTTCTTCAGTTGCTACGCCGTCTTTAGGCAGCGGGGCTTCAAAAACCTGCGATACAGAAGGTGCGGACGATGCGATGCGATTTTTTTCGGCAATAGTATGCACTTCAGCAACTGGTGTCATTGGCTCTCGGTCAATCACAAATGATTGATTGGAAGTAGTTGCCGTTTCCACTTCACGTGCTTCTACTACCTGTACTTCTACCTCTTGCTGCTCCGCTGTAGAGATCTGTTGCTCAAAAGCCGCTGTTTGTGCGGCAATCGCTTCTTTCACTTGCGAATTCAACATTTCCGTTTCGGCGGAGACACTCGAACCAAATTCTGTTTCGTTTACCGCAGCTTCGCCGGTGGTGATGTCAAGGGCTGCAGCGGTTGCTGATTCAGCCGTTCCAGGATTCTGTGCATTATCCTCTGAAGATTCCCGACGTCCGCGACGGCGTTGTTGGGAGCGCGCACGACGTCCGGCTGGGCGTTTTGCTGGCCGGTCATCGCTATCCTGCTCCACCTCGACATTGTCATTTTTGGTTTCTACAGCCGGTTCATTGTTCGCTTGGTTGCGGCGCGCATTATCGCGATCATCGCGATTATTTCGGTTGCCACGTTGTGGGCGATTGTCATTGCTCTCTCTTTCCTTGTTGTCTCTGTCCCTAATATCCCTGTCTTTACTATCTCTGTTCGCCTCACCATTGTCGCGCGCTTGATGACGGTTCTCACGGCGGTCATTTTCGCGGGCGCCGCGCTCATTGCGTGTTTCATTGGTTGGCGAATCGCTTGATTCGCGAGGTTCACGATTATCGCGAAGTTCCCGGTCATCTTTACGATCTTTATCGCGACGATTACGGTCGCGACGATTGCGTGACTGTGGCTGATTTCTGTTGCGACTGTGACGGTTGCGGTCGCGCTTATGGCCTTTGTTGTCGCCGCTGGATTTGTCATTGCTGAACAAGCCCAGTAACAGGCTGATAAAGCGGGCGATAACACCTGGCTTTTTAACGGGCTCAGGCGCTGGTTGTGACGGTGCGGTAACCTGAACGGCAGGTCTGCTGACTGGCAGAGCCTTCACGGTCATCTCTTCGTCTTCTTCTTTGCCTTCGTCTGCCGTCGGCGTGATCTTGTAGCTGGTTTCCAGTGTCCCTTCATCGTCGTCGCGCAGGCGCTGTACCTCAAAATGAGGTGTCATCATATCTGCACTGGGAACAATCACGACGCGAGTATTATTGCGCGCTTCAATGTTGGAAATGGTTTTGCGTTTCTCGTTGAGCAGATAAGTGGCTACCGACATAGGTGCGATAGCGCGAATTTCAGCGCTGCGCTCTTTCTGTGCTTCCTCTTCTACCAGGCGCAAAATAGCCAAAGCTAAAGAGCGTGTGCCACGGATGGTGCCTTGACCATTACAGCGTGGGCATACTTTGGAATGTATTTCTCCCAGTGAGGGGCGCAAACGCTGGCGGGACATCTCCAGCAAGCCGAAGCGTGAAATGCGGCCGATTTGAACCCGTGCACGATCCATCAACAGAGCATCACGCATACGGTTTTCTACTTCGCGCTGATTGCGTACGGGCTGCATATCGATAAAGTCGATAACGACCAGGCCGCCCATGTCACGCAAACGCAATTGCCGTGCAATCTCGTCAGCTGCCTCCAGGTTGGTTTGCAGTGCGGTTTCTTCGATGTCACCGCCTTTGGTCGCCCGTGAAGAGTTAATGTCGATCGAAACAAGCGCTTCGGTAACGTCGATTACAATCGCACCGCCAGAAGGCAGTTTCACTTCCCGTTGGAAGGCGGTTTCGATCTGGCTCTCAATCTGGTAACGGTTAAATAAAGGAATGTCGTCCTGATAGAGCTTTACCTTGCTGCGGTAGTTGGGCATGACTTGTTGAATAAAAGCCGAAGCCAGTTCGAATGCTTCTTTATTATCAACAATGACTTCACCAACATCCTGGCGCAAGTAGTCACGGATAGCACGAATGATGACGTTGCTTTCCTGGAAGAGAAAGGTTGGAGCGGGGGATTTCTTGGCCTCAGTGTCGATTGAACTCCACAGTTGCAGCAGGTAGTTCAAGTCCCACTGTAATTCATCGGCGCTACGGCCCACGCCTGCGGTGCGAATAATCACACCCATACCTTGGGGGACTTCGATGGAGCCAAGCGCATCTTTGAGTTCGGCGCGATCTTCGCCCTCAATACGGCGGGAGATGCCGCCCGCCCGCGGGTTGTTCGGCATCAGCACAAGATAGCGGCCAGCCAGGCTAATAAAGGTGGTGAGTGCAGCGCCTTTGTTGCCACGCTCTTCTTTATCAATCTGCACAATAACTTCTGTGCCCTCTTTGAGGACGTCCTTAATCTTGACGCGTCCGTCAGTGTCGCCGGCATTCTTGGTGAAGTATTCGCGGGAGATCTCTTTCAGAGGGAGGAAGCCGTGACGCTCGGCACCATAATCAACAAAGGCGGCCTCAAGGCTTGGTTCAACCCGGGTGATGCGGCCTTTATAGATGTTCGATTTTTTCTGTTCGCGGTTGCGATTTTCTATATCGAGGTCATAGAGCCACTGGCCGTCGACCAGTGCTACGCGCAACTCTTCGGGTTGAGTTGCATTGATAAGCATTCTTTTCATGTGTTACCTGATTAGTTCGAGCGCATTCGCAACGAAATAACTAGGGTCAACACAGAGGCGTTTTGTGCAACCGTGTAGACTGCCGCGCTACAGAATGCTCGCGACAGCGGTTGGTGGGCAGATGCTGTTCAGTCTGGACTTGTCATGGGCGAATATTCGGCTCGTGACGGATAACATTCCTGCGCTGATAGATAGTTCTCTTCCCATTTAACTCAGTTTTTGGACGGTTGTCATTCCAGTCCGCTCATGTACTGCTGGCTGCAAAAAATCAAGCAACCGGTTCAGGATAGTGATCGCAATTTGCCTAGCCTGTACGGCTAACATGATATGACCTCGCGGGTTTATATCATCTCCGGCCTGGTTCTGTGGCGCGGCATTCGCTTGTCAGGGTGGATCACATCCAGAATTTTTATCTGGCAATACGTAGAATCTAGAGTCCTACAAAACACTTTCGGTATTAACAATAGCTATAACGCAGTTAGGCGCGATTGTTACAGTGTATTTGCGCAACACATACCAGTTGCGAAAATACCGTTTTGTTTGTTTCGTGGAGTATTGGACCCGAGTGTTCCCAATCGGTTGCCTCAAGGGTCAAAGCCTCCTTTCGCCGTCAGCGGTATTTCCTAATTGACACGCCTTTTCAATGCGTTATCCGGAAACCTGCCTGTCTCGGCGCCGCCGAATATAGCAGCATTCATTATTGGCTTCAATGAACGGGGTGCGATAAGGATGCTTCATTATCAAGTCTAGTCGAATAACTTATGTGTGCTACATGTCGAGCGATAAGGTTTGCGGTATGATCGCGCCATGAAAAAAGCCTCTCCTAAATCACACGTCGTCGCCGATATTACCCTTGCCCAAGTTCAATTTATTGAGATAGACGCGGACCAAGCCGGTCAGCGTATTGATAACTTTCTGATGGCTCGCCTCAAGCGCGTACCTAAATCGCGGGTATACAACATCTTGCGTAAAGGCGAGGTCAGGGTAAATAAAGGTCGATGCAAGCCGGATTACAAGCTCCTCGCAGGCGACATTGTCAGGATTCCTCCGGTTCGGCTGGTCGAACAAGCGGCACCTCCCCAACCGAGTAATGTGTTGACCCGTAAGCTGGAGCAGGCAGTTCTGTTTGAAAACGACGGTTTACTGGTTATTAACAAACCGCCAGGTTTGGCGGTTCATGGTGGCAGTGGAGTGAGCCTGGGGTTGATTGAGGTGCTGCGTCAGATGCGTCCGGATGCCCGCTATCTTGAGCTGGTCCACCGGCTGGATAGAGATACCTCCGGTTGTATCATGATCGCCAAGAAGCGTAGCATGCTGCGCCATCTGCAGGCCGCGTTGCGTAATAAAGGACAAAGTGGCGTGCGCAAGGTATATCAGGCCTTGGTGATTGGTGCGTGGCCAGTCGATTGCCGACGTGTCGATGCTCCGTTGCTTAAATCCGAAATAGGTAACGGAGAGCGTATTGTGAAGGTTAACCCGGCAGGAAAACCAAGCCTGACCGAATTTACGGTACTCCAGGCGTATCGGGACTTTACCCTGATAGAAGCCCGGCCGATTACCGGTCGTACCCATCAGATTCGTGTTCATGCGCAATATGTCGGCCATAGTTTGGTGGGGGATGAAAAATATGGCAGGGACGACATTAATGAAGATATGCAACAGCTAGGCATAAAGCGTCTTTTTCTACATGCGGCAGAGCTGGGGTTCTACTTGCCGGATCAGTCAGTGTTGACCATCGTTAAAGCCCCATTAACGCCTGATCTGGCAGAACCGCTGGCCAGGCTGTCTGCATGCTAGTTTCGCAGCTATTTATTTGCAGGAGATGACCAGTTGTTATTGATTTTTGACTGGGATGGAACCCTGAGTGATTCAACGGGAATGATTACGCAAGCCATGCAAATGGCCGCTGACGATTTGGGTTGGCAAGTACCTCTGGATAAAGAGGTTCATGAAATTATCGGGTTGGGCTTACCAGAGGCTATTGCCCGGCTGTTTCCGTTGCGTGGGGAGGTAGAGCGACAACAAATTCGTGATCGTTACGCCTTTCATTTTGTCGCCTTGGATCAGCTGCGTCCTTCCATGCTGTTTCCCGCTGTGCAGGAAACCTTGGAACATCTGCGGGCCGAGGGGCACCAGTTGGCTATAGCAACAGGGAAAAGCCGGCGTGGGCTGGATAGAATCCTGGCTAATCTGGGAATGTCTTCATTCTTTCATGCTACCCGGTGTGCCGATGAAACCGCGTCCAAGCCGCCCCCCTTGATGTTGGAACAACTGCTGGTTGAGTTCTCGGTTCCCTCTAAAGAGTCAGTCATGGTGGGGGATACAGAATATGACATGGCGATGGCGCGTACGATAAGCATGCCGCGTATTGCTGTCAGTTATGGCGCCCACCACGTTGATCGCTTGCATCCTTATGAACCTGAATTATGCATGGATCGTTTTGACGAATTGCTTACCTGGCCGCGTCTGGTTTAGTGCCTAATATTGCAACTCCTTCATTGTGAAGCATGTCAATCAGGGTAATTAAAGGAAGACCTATGAGGGTATTGGGATCTCTACCCTCCAGTTTGTCAAACAAAGCGATTCCCAGCCCTTCGGATTTGAAGCTGCCCGCGCAATCGTAGGGTTGTTCGCGGGCCAGATAATCCTCTATTTGCGCATCAGCTAATGGGCGAAAACTGACTTGATAGGTTTCGCAGCATGTTTGCACGCGTTTGGTAGCACTGTTGTACAGTGCCAGGCCGGTAAAGAAGGTCACCTTTTTGCCGCTTGCCATGGTGAGTTGCGCTTTGGCGCGGGTGTGATTGCCAGGTTTTCCCAGGACTTGATTTTCCAGAGCCGCAACCTGATCCGAACCAATGATCAGTGCCGCCGGATAATGTTGTGCGAGGGCCATAGCTTTGGATTGCGCAAGGCGTTTGACCAAAGCGGTCGGGGATTCCCCGCTTATGGGTGTTTCATCTATATCGGGTGCTTGCCATTGGTAGTGGATGCCCAATTTATCCAATAGCTGGCGGCGATAAATGGAGCTGGAGGCCAGGATAATAGTTTGCATTAAACCCTCGGAATCATAGATAAAGTGTTTATTCTAAGCCGCAAGCACTAAATAGCGCCATTTGCATACATTTTCTTTGACAGACGTACAGCAGATCCCTATTATTGCGCGCTTATGTTTTCAGCCCCCTCACACAAAACCTTGCCCCGGCAGGGAGATCCGCGGAAATTCGCCCAACAGGGTATTTCTCTGGAGGGTATTATCCCTATAGCTGCCTTGCCGCGTTTGGCAGAGTCGCTCGAGGGAACCGAAGGCCAGGTATTTGTCAGGCTGGATTTCGGGATTAGTGAGGAAGGTAAAAAGGTTGTGTCTGGTAAGGCGCGTGCAGATCTGATGTTGATATGCCAACGTTGCTTGTCTCCGGTCAGCAAACCAGTGGAGTGTGATATTTCACTGGCCATTGTGTGGACGGAAGAAGATGCCAGGGCACTGCCGAAGCATCTGGATCCCTGGATTGTTGAGGATACCAGTGCAGATTTCTTCGAAATGGTCGAAGAAGAGTTGTTGCTAAACCTTCCTCCAGTGGCTTACCACGAGGAACAGTGTGTTGACCCCAAGCTCTTCCACAGTGGTGAGCCGGTGGTCGTCAAGCAAGAGAAGAAAAACCCGTTTCAAGTGCTGGAGCAACTTAAGAGCTCGCCGAAAAAATAGAGGCGCCTCGGTTCCAGTGAGTATGTCATCAGGAGATTATCATGGCTGTACAGCAAAACAAAAAATCCCGTTCCAAGCGTGACATGCGTCGTTCACACGATGCATTGACCGGACCAACCTTGTCCGTTGACGCAACCAGCGGTGAAAAACACTTGCGTCATCACGTTACTGCTGACGGTTTTTACCGCGGTCGTAAAGTGATTGATAAAGGTGTTAACGAATAATTTGTCAGGCAACAAGACGATCTAACATTGTCTGAAAAAATTCGTATAGCGGTTGACGCTATGAGCGGGGACTTAGGTCCCCGCGTTGTTATTGCAGCGGCCATTCGTTTTGTCGCGACCTCCCCCGAAGTAGAGCTGTTGTTGGTCGGTGATCAGGATCAAATGCAGTCCTTACTATCATCAAGTAGCGCGCCTGCGCACCCAGCTATTCGCATATTCCACGCGCCTGATACCGTTAGCATGCACGAAGATCCGCTGAGCGCCTTGCGGCATAAAAAAGATTCATCCATGTGGCGAGCATTGCTCCTGGTCCAGGAGCGGCATGCTGATGCTTGTGTCAGTGCAGGTAACACCGGGGCGCTAATGGCAATGAGCAAACATCTGCTGAAAACGTTTCCGGGTATTGAGCGTCCTGCGATCTGCAAATCTATGCCGGTAGAGCAGGGTAGTAGCTTTATGCTGGATCTCGGAGCGAATCTTACCTGTACCCCGGAACAGCTTCACCAATTTGCATTAATGGGTAGTGTACTGGCCTCGTCGACAGGCATTAGCACGCCGCGTGTTGCCTTACTCAATGTTGGTGCGGAAGCAACCAAAGGAACCGATGTCATCAAGCGTAGTCATGTGTTGTTATCGCAGGATGAGCAGCTTAATTATGTGGGATTTATAGAAGGTGATGCGCTGTATCTCGGTCAGGCAAACGTGATTGTTTGTGACGGCTTCAGTGGTAATGTTGCGCTTAAAACCAGTGAAGGTGTAGCGCGCTTGATTACGCGAATAATCGAAAAAAGTTTTACTCGCCACTGGTACCTGAAATTGCTGGCATTATTTATGCGGCCGATGTTGCGTCAGTGGCGCCGGGAATTAAACCCGGGTGCTTATAATGGTGCGAGTTTTCTGGGGTTGCAGCAACCAGTGGTGAAGAGTCACGGCGGTGCAGATGAGGAGGCGTTTTATCAGGCTTTACTCGTTGCAAAAGAACAGGTTGCACAAAAAGTGCCGCTGCGTATTCAGCGTGCATTGCATGCAACACTGAAAGATTCACTATAACGATTTTCCATTATCTGTTTTCTTATCAATACAAGTGAAACTCCTATGACTCAATCTCATCTTGCGTTTGTTTTTCCAGGGCAGGGCTCCCAGAAGATTGGGATGTTGGCGGATTTGGCCGGTCAATACCCTCTTGTGACTGAGACTTTCTCGGAGGCATCCTCCGTGCTTGGTTATGATTTATGGGATTTGGTTCAAAATGGCAATCAGGATGATATCAACCAGACCGAGCGCACCCAGCCCCTGCTGTTAACTGCAAGCGTTGCTGTCTGGCGTGTCTGGCAGCAGAACGGTGGTGCAGCACCGGCATTGATGGCCGGGCATAGTTTGGGTGAGTGGTCGGCCCTGGTATGCGCAGGCGTTGTTGCCTTTGCTGATGCCGTAAAACTGGTTCAGCAGCGTGGTAAGTTTATGCAAGAAGCTGTGCCTGCGGGGCAGGGTGCGATGGCGGCAATCATTGGGTTGGATGATGCCTTAATTATTGACGCATGCAAAAAAGCAGAACAGGGAGAAGTTGTTGCAGCGGTAAACTTTAATTCGCCCGGTCAGGTTGTGATTGCTGGTGCGGCGGCCGCTGTGGGGCGTGCCAGTACCTTATGCAAAGAAGCCGGTGCAAAGCGTGCTCTTCCTTTGCCTGTGAGTGCGCCTTTTCATACATCGCTTATGCGCCCAGCTGCGGAAAAATTGGCAGAGCAAATCTACAGTACGCCATTTTCGACTCCGGTTATCCCGGTTGTGCACAATGTGACTGCTGAGCCGGAAAGCGATCCGGAAAAAATTAAAGCGCTCATGATCGAACAGATCTTTAGTGCGGTGCGCTGGGTGGATTGTGTTAATACTTTATCGACGCGCGGTGTCACAACCACGATTGAATGTGGACCAGGAAAAGTGCTTTCAGGATTAAACAAAAGAATTAACAAGGATTTGAACACGCTCTCCATCGAAACTTCAGACGAACTTCTGAGTGCGCTGGATATTTTTAATTAATGGGTGAAGAAGATGATCAATTTAAACGATAAGGTTGCTTTGGTTACCGGTGCCAGCAGAGGTATCGGTGCCGCAATCGCGGAACAGTTGGGCGCTGCTGGTGCAACGGTTATCGGTACGGCGACAAGTGAATCCGGCGCTGAGAAAATATCTGCTCGTTTGCAGGAGTTGGGTATTCGCGGAGCGGGAAAAGTGTTGAATGTTACCGATGCTGACTCGGTAGCTGCGCTAATGAAAAGTGTTCAGGACGAATTCGGTACGCCAGCTATTCTTGTCAACAATGCGGGTATTACCAAAGATAATTTGTTAATGCGCATGAGTGATGAAGAATGGTTTGATGTTATTAATACTAATCTCAGCTCTATTTATCGTTTAAGTAAAGCCGTGCTGCGTGGAATGATGAAGGCTCGTTGGGGTCGTATTATCAATATCAGTTCTGTTGTCGGTTCTATGGGAAATGCCGGGCAATCCAATTATGCGGCTACCAAAGCCGGCGTGTCAGGCTTTGCACGCTCATTAGCTGCAGAGGTAGGTTCGCGCGGGATCACGGTCAATACCGTCGCGCCAGGTTTTATTGATACGGATATGACCAAAGGCTTACCTGAGGATCAAAAGGCTGGATTGTTGTCCAACATTCCTGTGGGGCGCCTGGGTAAACCGGAAGAGATTGCTGCAGTAGTGGTTTTTTTGGCCAGCGATGCTGCAGCCTACGTTAGCGGTGAGACTATCCACGTCAACGGCGGCCTGTATATGGGTTAATAATAGGATTTAAGTCTTTGTTTTTCATGGAAATTCATTAAAAAAACGAAGAATTTTGGCAGGATGCGTTACAACACGGCAAAAATAGATGTAAAATGCGCGTCGATTTTGGCCGAAACATTATGAAGGAACCACCTTCGTGGTTTCACAAGTGACGGTTTCGTCGATACTACCACTAGGAGTTAAATAGCATCATGAGCAGCATTGAAGAACGCGTAAAAAAAATCGTTGCTGAGCAACTGGGTGTGAAAGAAGAAGAAGTTAAAAACGAAGCTTCTTTTGTTGAAGATCTGGGTGCTGACTCTCTCGACACCGTAGAGCTGGTTATGGCTCTGGAAGAAGAGTTTGAGACAGAGATCCCTGACGAAGAAGCTGAGAAAATCACCACAGTTCAGCTGGCTATCGATTACATCAACGCCAACCTGGCGTAATCTTCAAAGTCGCTGATTATCTGTCTTCGTGAAAAAGCCGTATTATTGCGAAATAGTACGGCTTTTTCTTTTGCAAATTTGATTGCATAAACGGTTTTAATGACAGCGTGATCGGCGCACTTTTAATAAATGCCCACCCCTGAGCATTTTAAAGCTTTTATCCCGCCAATTCCCTATTGTTTTGGAGAATCCCTAACGTGTCGCGTAGAAGAGTGGTTGTAACTGGTCTCGGTATGGTCAGCTCGCTGGGTAATACCGTGGCTGATACCTGGCATGGCATTGTGAACGGCAAAAGCGGTGTTGAAACCATTTCCACCTTTGACGTTTCAGCGTTTACGACGCAATTCAGCGCATCCGTGAAAAATCTCGTGATCGATGATTATTTCTCCGGCAAAGATGCTCGTAAGATGGACCCGTTTATTCAATATGGAATGGTAGCCGGTATCCAGGCGATCCGTGATGCTGGCCTTGAAGTGTCCGAAGCAAATGCGGGTCGTATCGGTGTATCTATCGGTTCGGGGATTGGCGGCATCGGAACCATAGAGGAAGGTACCCTGGTGGTAGAGCACAAAGGGCCGCGGCGCATGTCCCCCTTCTTTGTGCCGAGTGCCATTATCAATATGATCTCTGGCAACCTCTCCATCATGTATGGCATGCGCGGGCCCAACATTGCATTGACCACAGCCTGTACGACGGGTACCCACAGCATTGGTTTTGCGGCGCGGATGATCCAGTACGGTGATGCGGATGTTATGGTCGCAGGCGGTGCTGAGATGGCGACAACCCCCGTTGGACTGGGCGGGTTTGCTGCCGCGCGGGCTCTTTCAACACGTAATGACAACCCGCAAGCCGCCAGCCGTCCATGGGATAAGGATCGCGATGGTTTTGTGCTGGGGGACGGTGCTGGCGTATTGGTGTTGGAAGAATATGAGCATGCAAAAGCTCGCGGAGCCAGGATCTATGCCGAATTGATTGGTTTCGGGATGAGCGGGGATGCTTATCACATGACGTCACCACCGGAAGACGGTTCGGGTGCGGCGGCATCCATGGTTAACGCTATCAAAGACGCCGGGATTCCTGCCAGTGCCATCCATTACATCAACGCGCACGGTACCTCCACACCAGCGGGCGACAAAGCGGAGTGCCAGGCGGTTAAGTCGGTAATGGGCAGTGCAGCGGATCAGGTGGCGGTAAGTTCTACCAAATCCATGATTGGACACCTGTTGGGCGCGGCTGGTGCGGTGGAAGCTATCTTCAGTGTACTAGCCATCCGCGATCAGGTGGCTCCTCCCACCATCAACCTGGATAATCCGGATGAGGGCTGTGATATCAATCTTGTGCCCCACACCGCCCAGGAACGCAAGATCGATACGGTGCTTTCCAACTCGTTCGGTTTTGGAGGGACTAATGGCTCCCTTGTCTTCCGTAAGCTGGACTGATAATGCCATTGTCAGTTAACGAGAAATCAGAAACGCCGAGCTGTAAACAGTTCGGCGTTTTTGTATCGGCGTCTGATTTTGTATAGACTCGGCCGATGCCTAGTCCATTTCCTCTGATATCCGTCAATGGTGTGTTTAATGCATCGGTCTCTCCGCTTGACCGAGGCTTTACCTATGGTGACGGCCTCTTCGAAACTTGTCTTTATCGCGCGGGGAGGGTGCCTTTATGGGGTCTCCATCGCCAGCGTCTGGTTGAGAGCTGCCGAGGGTTAATGATCCCCCTGGATGTCTCGCTCCTGGAAACCTATGTGGCAGAGCTTAGTCAGCAGGCCCAGCGCTTTGGTGCTGCGGAAGGGGTGATGAAAGTCATTGTGACGCGCGGTTGCGGTGGTCGCGGCTACGCACTACCTGAATTGTCCTCCCCGACAATTTGCGTTGTGTTTTTCGATGCTGTGCCGGGAGAATTGCAAAATATCAGTTTGCGAATTTGCCAACAGCGACTCTCGCGCAACCGGACTCTCGCAGGGCTTAAACACCTTAATCGCCTTGAGCAAATTCTAGCTCGTGCAGAGTGGCAACATGAGTATGCCGAGGGCCTGATGCTTGATGAGGAGGGTTTTGTGATAGAGGCCACAGCCAGCAACATTTTCATGATAAAAAACGGCCAACTTTTTACGCCTGACCTCTCGTTTGCCGGTGTGGCGGGTATTATGCGACGAGTTATTATCGATCAGCTGGTGCCGGCGTTGGGGTTGACGGTAACCATTAAAAAAATTCTGCCGCTCGAATTACAGGACGCTGACGAAGTATTTATCTGCAACAGCATCAGAGGCATAGTATCGGTAAGCATGTTGGATAGTGATACCTCTGTGCGTTTTGTTCACTGTGAAATAACTGCCCGCCTGCAAGATCGTTTGGCGATCGTGTTGCGTGGCATATCATCTGATGCGAGTTAATGTGAAGTGCGTAAGATACTAAGAAAAATAACGCGATTGTTGCGAGTGCTGATTGTATTGACTCTGCTGGCTGGTATATCCGGTTGGCTTTATCTGCAGCATTGGTTGACTACTCCATTGGCGTTGCCTCAGGCAGGATATCACTACCAACTTCACTCGGGGCGGGTGCTCGGGCATTTGGCCCATGATTTGAATCAGCAGGGTTTTTTGCAGCATCCGCGCTTGCTGACGTTATATGCACGTTTCGCCAATGCCACCAAGGTTCACGCGGGCGAATACTATTTTCCGCATGGAATGACGCCACAACAGTTATTGGAAAAATTGCGCAAAGGCGATGTTGTCTTGTATCAGGTTACCCTGGTTGAGGGGTGGACATTTCGCCAGGCGCTGACGCTGCTCCACTCAAAAGACACGATTAAACCGCTATTGCAGGATAAGACTGAAGCAGAACAACTGGCACTGCTGGAGTTGCCGATAAACCACCCTGAAGGTTGGTTTTTTCCCGATACTTACATCTATGCGCGCGATGCGACTGACGTAGAGATCTTGCGCAGGGCATATCTGCAAATGCAGCAACAGTTGCAGGCGTTATGGGATTCACGGGCAGACAGCCTTCCGTACAAGGATGTCTATGAGGCATTGATCATGGCTTCCATTGTGGAGCGGGAAACCGGCGCTGAATGGGAGCGAGATCAGATCGCTGGTGTCTTTGTTCGCCGCTTGCAAAAAGGTATGCGTTTACAAACGGACCCGACGGTGATCTATGGAATGGGTGATGCGTACAAAGGCAAGATAACCCGGAAAAACCTACAGCAGGCGACGCCCTACAACACCTATGTGATTAGGGGTTTGCCTCCGACACCAATCTCTTTGCCTGGGCGGGCTGCGCTTCAGGCTAGCTTGAACCCCGCAGAAGGTGATGCACTTTACTTTGTCGCCAAAGGGGACGGCACAACACACTTTTCTGCAACCTTGGCGGAGCATAATCGCGCGGTACGGCGTTATCAATTGAACCGGCGCTCAGATTATCGCTCTACGTTAACCCCGGGCCAATCAGCAGAGCAGTCGGTTAATCCGTAACCACTTCTGTTGCGGTAGGAAAAGCCGGGGCGAATCGCTAC
Source organism: Cellvibrio sp. ARAG 10.3 (assembly GCF_051846955.1). Classification (NCBI taxonomy): domain Bacteria; kingdom Pseudomonadati; phylum Pseudomonadota; class Gammaproteobacteria; order Cellvibrionales; family Cellvibrionaceae; genus Cellvibrio; species Cellvibrio sp. ARAG 10.3. Next base: position 370,131 of record NZ_JBPYCU010000002.1, on the reverse strand, counting down.
AATGGTTTCCTTTGCCGACCGAGACGGGCGGCTGATCTTCGACTGACACAGGTTATTAACCGGACGCTATCCCGTATGACTGAAAATCCTGCTTCCAGCGCGACATCTGCTAACGCCGACGCAAAAACAACTGCCAAGCCTGCGCATTTTATTCAACAAATCATTCGTAAAGATTTGGAGGATGGTAAGCATCAAAAAATCATTACACGTTTTCCTCCAGAGCCTAACGGTTATTTGCATATCGGGCATGCAAAATCCATTTGCCTGAACTTTGGTGTAGCGGAAGAGTTCGGTGGTGTATGTAACCTCCGCTTTGACGACACCAATCCAGAAAAAGAAAACGAAGAATATGTTAATGCGATCAAGCAGGATGTCGCTTGGTTAGGTTTCCAGTGGGATGGTGAGGTCCGCTATACCTCGGATTATTTTGATCAGTTGTATACATGGGCTGTTTATCTGATTGAACAGGGCTTGGCTTACGTATGCCATCTGTCCCCCGATGAAGCGCGTGCGTATCGTGGCACCCTGACGGAGCCAGGCAAAAACAGCCCTTACCGCGACCGTAGCGTGCAGGAAAACCTCGAGCTTTTTGAGCAAATGCGCCTCGGAAAACTTGCCGAGGGCAGTTGTTCGTTGCGCGCAAAGATAGACATGTCCGCGCCGAACATGAATCTGCGCGATCCGATTATCTATCGCATTAAAAAAGCACATCATCATCAAACCGGCGATAAATGGTGTATCTATCCTTCTTATGATTTTGCGCATGGCCAAAGCGACGCGATTGAAGGCATTACCCACTCAATCTGTACGCTGGAGTTTGAAGACCATCGGCCACTCTACGATTGGTTTATTGAACATTTGCCCGTGCCGGCGAAGCCTCGTCAATATGAATTTGCGCGTTTAAATATCAACTATACGGTTACCAGTAAACGCAAACTGAAGCAGCTGGTTGACGAAAAACATGTTGATGCCTGGGATGACCCACGTATGCCGACTATCTCCGGTATGCGTCGGCGTGGCTACACCCCGGCAGCGTTGCGCGATTTTTGTGAGCGCATCGGGGTAACACGCTCTGACAGTATGGTAGATGTCGGCATGCTGGAGTTTTCAGTGCGCGATGACCTGGATAAAAATGCCCCGCGCGCGATGTGCGTTCTGCGCCCGTTAAAAGTAACGCTGACGAATTACTCGGAAGAAAAAATTGAGGAGATGGTTGCGTCCTGCCATCCCAACCGCGACGACCTGGGTGAGCGTTTGCTGCCTTTTACTCGCACCTTGTATATCGAGCAGGATGACTTTCGCGAGGAAGCCAATAAAAAATACAAGCGCCTGGTATTAGGTAAGCGCGTGCGTTTACGCAACGCTTACGTAATTGAAGCGGATCTGGCGATTCGTGATGAGCAGGGAAACATTACGGAAATTGTTGCGCATATTATTGAAGATTCCCTGGGCAAAGATCCGGCTGATGGCATCAAGCCAAAGGGTGTAATTCACTGGGTATCGGCGACACATAATCTGAATTGTGAAGTGCGTTTGTATGACCGTCTATTTACTGATGAGGCGCCGGATGCGGGTGGAAAAAATTTCCTTGAATGCATCAATCCCAATAGTCTTGAAATATTGTACAACTGTAAAGCCGAAATCAGTTTGGCGAAAGCAACCCTGGAAGATCATTTCCAGTTTGAGCGCGAAGGATATTTTTGTCTCGACAGCAAATATCATACGCAGGAGAAACCGGTATTTAATCGTACCATTGGCCTGCGTGACAGCTGGGCAAAAATGGATGATCAGGAATAGCTTTTAATTTTTTACGATGCTGTGGAACAGACCATGACGTTACACCTTTACAACACCCTGACTCGTCAGAAAGAAGCTTTCAAGCCGATAAAACCCGGTAAGATTTCCATGTATGTCTGTGGTGTTACGGTCTACGACTACTGTCATGTCGGTCATGCCCGGGTATTGGTAACCTTTGATGTAGTGACACGTTTTTTACGGTCTCAAGGCTGGGATGTCACCTACGTGCGTAACATTACGGATATCGATGACAAGATCATCAGGCGTGCACAGGAAAACGGTGAAACTTATACCGACCTTACATCGCGTTTCATTGATTATATGCACGAAGATGAAGCCCGGCTGGGTGTGCTACCGCCGGATATTGAGCCGCGTGCGACAGCCTATATCAGTGAAATTATTGCCATGGTCTCCACCTTGGTTGAAAAACAATACGCCTACGCAGCGCCGAATGGTGATGTCTATTACCGGGTAAAACATTTTGCCGAGTACGGCAAATTAAGTAATAAAAACCCTGATGAGCTGTTAGCGGGTGCCCGTATTGAAGTGGATGAAGTAAAAGAAGATCCACGTGATTTTGCTCTGTGGAAGTCGGCAAAGCCAGGTGAAGCTGCGTGGGAGTCGCCATGGGGATTGGGTCGCCCTGGTTGGCACATTGAATGTTCCGCTATGAGCAAAGATTGCTGCGGCGTTACGTTTGATATTCACGGCGGCGGCCCGGACCTTCCTTTCCCTCACCATGAAAATGAAATTGCCCAAAGTGAAGCGGCTAATGGTTGCAAGTATGTTAATTATTGGATGCATGCCGGTGCGGTGCGGGTCGACGGTGAGAAAATGTCCAAATCTTTGGGCAATTTTTTTACCATTCGCGATGTGTTGGAGAAATATCATCCCGAAGTCGTTCGGTTTTTGTTGATCAGCAGCCACTATCGCAGCCCGATCAACTATGCAGAAGATAACCTGGTCGAAGCTCGTACCGGTCTAGAGCGATTCTATGGCGCTTTGCGTGATTACGCAGATGTGCCCGCTGCATCTTTGGTTGATATCGACCAAAGCCCGTACTATCAGGCTTTTGTTGCTTCAATGAATGACGACTTCAATACCCGTGTGGCCTTGGCTGGCATGTACGACCTGGTGCGTGATCTAAATAACGCGAAGTCTGATCCTGAGCTGGCTCACCAACTTGCTGCTCAGCTTAAAGCCTTGGGTAATATTCTGGGCATCCTGCAAGACAAACCCGCACAGTTCCTTCAATCTGCAGGTGGAGATGCGATTTCGGCGGAAGCGGTTGAACATTTGGTGGCTGAGCGTATCGAAGCAAAACGCAATAAGAATTATGCGCGCGCGGATGAAATTCGTAAGAGTTTGCTGGAGCAGGGTGTGGTATTAGAAGATTCCCGCGACGGGTCCACGCAGTGGCGACGCGAATAGCTGGGATAATTGAGAGGTATTACATGGCTCGGTACATCAACAAGTGGCTCGGTATAGCCAGTATTGTATGGTCTTTTCTGTTAGCAGGTTTCTCTATGAATGTGGTTGCCGATGAAGTATGGCTTGATGTCCGGACGCCGGAAGAATATGCAGGTGGTCACGTGGAAGGAGCGTTACTGATGCCGCACGACCAGATCGGCGGGCTGGTTGCTGAGCAGATCTCCGATAAAGACACGCAGATCCAACTGTATTGCCGTAGTGGTCGCCGTGCTGATGTTGCACGGGATACATTGCTGCGGATGGGGTACACCCGAGTGACCAACCATGGCTCGCTGGAGAATGCCTTGGCGGTAGCGGCGCAAGACAAAAACCCGGAGTCGGGTGAGAACTAAAGTAAATTTTTAAGTTGTATTATCCGGATAAGCAGTATGTCGTTGCGGAAATTTTTCAAGAATCGTGGTTTGGCAATCAACATGATTGCTTGCACTGCATTTCTAGCTCTGGCTGTTTACGGCTGGGGCTTACCCCTAAATGACTTGCTAGATTATTTATGGATTTTAATTGCCTGTCTGGTGATAGTGGTGGGACTGGCTGTGCTGGCAGGTTTTATCTTACGAAAGATAAATCATCGTCACGACGATAGATAATCACACCATTCGTTTGACGCGCAACCAGGCGATCATCTTGTCGGTCAGTTGCGCGGTTTCAAAACGGTAGCTGCCGATATCAAATCCGATCTCTGCATCAGGAATATTTTCCAAATACTCCATTGCTAATCCGTTAAGTGTTTTGGGCCCGTCAATGGGCAACTCCCAGTCCAGTGCTCTGTTGATATCGCGGACAAAAGTGCCGCCGTCAATTAAAAACCAGTTATCGTCCTGAGGCACGATATCCCTGGATTCCTCTTCGGCACTGTTGGTGGTGAAATCGCCGACAATTTCCTCCAGTAAATCTTCCAATGTCACGATTCCCTGGACTTCGCCATATTCATCAACCACCAATGCCATGCGGCATTTCTGTTGCTGAAAATTTAATAGTTGCGTATTGAGTTTGGTCGATTCAGGAACGAAATAGGGCTCGTTGGTAAATTGGCGAATGGCCTCGTGTGTGACCGTAGTGTCATCGCCTTGAATAAAACGCGCGGCATTGCGCAGGTGCAGTATGCCTACGACTTTATTGATATCCCCTTCATAAACAGGCAGGCGTGTGTATTCGCTGGTGCGAATACGCTGCAGGAGTTCTGGGATGTCCAGCTCCAGATCAAGGCCTTCCACTTCATTACGCGGAATCATGATGTCTTCCACGGTAGATTTTTCCAAGTCCAGTACATTCAGTAGCATTCCCTGATGTTGCTCAGGCAACAGGTCCCCGGCTTCATCAACCACCGTGCGCAATTCTTCCGGGTCAAGATGTTCGATGTGTTTATGGGTTTTGGCATCAATACCAAATAAACGAACGACGGTGTTGGATAATAAATTAACAGCAACTACAGCGGGATGAAGCAAGTAGGACAGCGGGCGAAGAAACCAGCTGGCGACAAATGAAATTCGTTCGGGATAAAGTGCAGCAATTGTTTTTGGGGTGACTTCGGAGAATACCAGCATCACAAAGGTAAGGATGATACTGGCAACATACGGGCCTGCGTCACCATAAAGCCGAATAGCGATGACCGCTGCAATAGTGACTGCAATATTATTAACGAGATTATTGCCAATCAAAATCAACCCGATCAAACGATCCGGGCGATGTAATAATTTCGCCACCCGTAGTGCGGCACGGTCACCTTTTTTAGTGAGGTGCTTCAATCGGTACCGATTGATTGACATCATGCCGGTTTCGGAACCGGAGAAGAAGGCTGACAGGATGAGCATGCCGAATAGCAAGGCGAATAAAAATTCTAGCGAAGCGTCGTCCAAAGCATTGAAGCCCGTATTGCGAAATGGCTGGGTATCTTGACGAAGTTTGAGGGGTTAATCAATAACACAAGGCCGCCCGGGTGCTTCCTGTTCAGAGTCATCAACCGCGTTGGAGAATCAGCTCCAGCACCAGCTTGCTGCCAAAATACGCAAGCATCAGGAGGGCGAATCCGCCGAGCGTCCAGCGGATTGCGGTATAGCCGCGCCAACCAAGGCGGTGGCGACCCCATAACAGGAGGGCATAGATTACCCAGGCAGCGATAGAGAAAACGGTTTTATGTGCCAGGTGCTGAGCAAAGATATCCTCCAGGAACCACATGCCTGACAGGATTGAGAGGGTCAGCAGGATTTCACCAGCCCATAACAATTCGAAGAGCAGTGATTCCATGGTCTGCAAAGGTGGCAGCAGGCGTACATTACCGATGGTATGTTTGCTTTTGAGCTGGTGGTTTTGATAGGCCAGCAGCAGGGCTTGCAGGGTGGCGATGGTTAGCAGGCTATATGCCAGGATCGACAGGACGACGTGGCTGGCCAGTTGATAGGAAATTTGAACGTCTGCATCGTGTCCTATGAGCGAAGCTCCCACGGCCAGCACCGACAGAGGGCTCAACAGAATGAACAGGTTATGCAGCGCTTTTTTGAAGCTGCTGACCAGTACAATCAGATTAACAACCCAAAAAATGAGCGACGAGACAGAAAAGAATCCCAACTGCACACCAGTGTGGGCGGCGCTGAGACCATAAATACCGCCGCCGTGGAACAAGAGGGCCGTGGCGATCAGGGCGAACAAGGCGGTTCGATGAATCGGCTGCTGACGGGCGAAGCAGTTGATCGCGTAAAGACCGGCTACGACATAAAAAAAGATCGCTGCAAGATTCACATAAAGTGTCATTGTGTTTGCCTGGCCCATGTAATACGCCCGATGAGTTAGCCTCTAAATGCGAATGAGGCGCGATTCGAGTGATAGAGTAGCGCCAAAGTTTGTCACAGGATGAGCACAATGAGAAGCATTGGATGGTTCCACATTAAATCAAAGGTTTAACTCCTGCGGGTGCTGGCAACTGGCCCGCCATTTGAGGGTATAATCGCGGCCTGATTCCGCCGACCGGAACTGCTACGGCACAGTAATGAACCGCACTATTACTCAATACTCAACGATTGTCTGAGAAAGCTTATGTTTGAGAATTTAACTGATCGCCTTTCCCATTCCTTGCGAACTATCACCGGCAAGGCCCGCTTAAGTGAAGACAACATCAAAGATACGCTACGTGAAGTCCGCAAGGCGTTATTGGAGGCGGATGTTGCCTTACCGGTGGTCAAAGCCTTTATTGACCAGGTTCGCAGTCGCGCACTCGGTCAACAGATAGCTAAAGCGCTCAACCCGGGCCAGCAATTCATCAAGATTGTAGAGAACGAGCTGATCAGCGTTATGGGCTCGGCCAACGAAGGGCTCAAACTGGCCGTACAGCCGCCAGCGGTGATCCTGATGGCGGGTTTGCAGGGGGCCGGTAAAACCACCTCTGTCGCAAAATTGGCTCGCTATCTCAAAGAACGTGAGAAGAAAAAAGTGCTGGTTGTGAGTGCGGACATTTACCGTCCCGCTGCGATTCAACAATTACAGACCTTGGCCCAGGAAGTTGACGTTGAGTTTTTCCCCTCTACCGCCGAGCAACGTCCCGTAGACATCGCACGGGGTGCTATCGATCACGCCAAACGGAAATTCCTGGATGTTGTCATCGTGGATACGGCAGGGCGGTTGCACATTGATAACGAACTGATGACGGAAATACAGGATATGCACGCTGCTATCAAGCCGGCGGAAACCCTGTTTGTTATCGACGCCATGATTGGCCAGGATGCGGTCAACACGGCCAAGGCATTCAATGAGGCCTTGCCCCTGACCGGTGTGATTCTGACCAAGGCTGATGGTGATGCCCGCGGTGGTGCAGCCTTGTCTGTCCGCCATGTCACAGGCAAGCCCATCAAGTTTCTCGGTATGGGTGAGAAAGTGGATGCACTTGAACCCTTCCATCCTGAGCGTATTGCGTCACGCATCCTTGGTATGGGTGATGTTCTGTCGTTGATTGAGCAAGCCGAACGAAGCATCGACAAGGAAAAAGCCGATAAGCTGGTCAAGAAGGTCACCAAAGGCCAAAAATTCGACCTCGAAGATTTGCGCGATCAGTTGCAGCAAATGCAGAACATGGGCGGTTTGACCTCCATGCTTGATAAATTGCCCGGTATGGGTAATGTGGCGCAGATGGCGCAACAGTCCAATATGGGCAAACAATTTAAGGTGATGGAAGCCATTATTAATTCCATGACACCGGAAGAGCGCCGCAACCCGGAAGACCTGAACGGCTCGCGCAAACGTCGCATCACCCAAGGCTCTGGTACACAAATTCAGGATTTGAACCGTTTGTTAAAGCAATACAAACAAATGGCCAAGATGATGCAGAAAATGAAGGGCGGCGGCATGTCCAAGATGATGCGTGGCCTGGGTGGCATGATGCCGGGAGGTATGCCGCCCGGCGGTGGATTGCCACCGGGGTTTCGTAAGTAGTTAATACAAAAAGCGCCGCATGTTGCGGCGCTTTTTTACAGACCTGTGGCCCGCTTACAGGCATTTCTGGCATGTCAGCTCCGCGGCATTTCTATGGCATGAAAGTTACGATTTTTTACAACTGCCATGGAATTTTTAATTTCCTGCAGCCTCTCATGAATGAATCCGCTGCGCTGCCATTCGGCACGGATAAAAAAACGCCCAACAATAACAATCGCGGAAAACCGCGCAGGAATTGATGATGAAATCAGTTACGTATTTTGCACTGCTTATATCGACTCTTCTGCTTTTAATAGCCTGCCAGCAAACTGCTCAACCACAATCTCCGGGGGTTCCTGACACAGCCAAACAACCTGCGGTGGGTGAGTCAAGCCCCGCTTATCGTGCTGCTACCAGAAAAGAACTGTCGGGTATCTGGTACATTGAGTATATCGGGGACCGCCCGGTCATTGATCGAAGCCCGGCACGAATTCAGTTCACCGAAGAAGGCGCCATTAATGGTAATGCCAGCTGTAATCGCTTTTTTGGCTCCTATACTTATGCAAGTGAACAGCTTCAGATTCCCGAGAGCCTCGGCGCCACCAAGATGATGTGCCTGCCAGCGTTAATGGAACAGGAGCAACGTTTGTTTCAACACTTACCCAATGCAACGCGAGCCAGTTTGCTAAACGGCTTATTAATCTTGCGTGACGACCAGGGCAACCAGGTTATCAGGGCATCTCGCGATGAATCAGAATAATTATGAATAACCCCGGCAAAAATAAAGACAGAAGTAAAAAAGAAGCCCGCGACATTCGTGCAGAAGCGCTCAAGATCGCTAATAGCCAGCAGGTAGAAGGGCAAACCCGTGAGCAGACGCGCTTGATTGCGTCGGGCATACAGAGGGGCATGGAACAATTTTTACGACAGCAAAGTGAGAAGGCTCGGGAGCTGGACAAGCGTGTCAAGAAGGTCCGGCGCCTCGCAATCCAGCAGTCATCGGAGTTAGCGACAGATACGACAGAAATACAACGTGTTGCGCAAGTGCCGATCAAGAAAGCCTGGTTACCTTGGGGATTATTGATTATCTCGTGGATGCTGTTTGCCGGTTATGTGTGGTTTACTCGCCCTTAAATCCGACTTTATGTTGTCGATAAAGTTTACGTGACTTGGGGCGGTGGGGCTTGCGATCTCACGACGAAAGCTTCGTCACTGATCGGAAATGACCTCGGACAGCGTTACTCCGTTCCGTTTCCCTGAAGCGTAGCCACCAGACTTCTCCATCCGCTTTTATTCCGGTGTTCGCACAAGTAGATGCCTTGCCAGATTCCCAGGTTGAGTTTACCGCCGGTGATAGGCAGCATCAGGCTGGAACCGAGTATGCAATTTTTGATATGTGCCGGCATGTCATCATCGCCTTCATAATCATGCCGATAATAGGGTGCACCCTCTGGCACTAAGTGATTGAAATGATTTTCCAGGTCTTCACGCACCGTGGGATCAGCATTCTCATTGATGCTCAAAGAAGCGGAGGTATGTTGAATAAACAGATGCAGTAATCCACATTCTATTTGTTTGAGTTCCGGTAGCGCGGAGATAACTTCATCGGTGACCAAATGAAACCCGCGACTCTTGGCACGTAAGCGAAATTCTTTCTGTAACCACATAACCGCTCCTCTTATTACTGTATCGGACGTTGATCACTCTGTCGGATTAACGTCTTCTTCTGTGGGGCATTCACCTTCACTATAGCCTGTTACATTCTTATCGCTACAGGCAGTGCAAGCATTGCCAAACGTTTTGTACTCAGCGCTGGGGCAAGGGGTGGTGATACATCTGATGCCTGTATCAACCAAGCCGCAGACGGGCTGGTATATCTGGGTACAAACTTCCGGTCGATTATCGGGGCATTGAATCAAGGATTGTGCGGCCTCTTCTGGTGGGCTGCCGACCTCATCGGTGGTTTCCTGTGTGCCTTTTTCCTGGCATGCGCTGATAAGCAAGCAGAAGAGAAGAATCGTTAAAATTGATGGCTTCATCATGAGTCTCCAGCCGGATCAACGCGGGGTGAGGGCTTGGCCGTCAAAGTAAACACCGGCCCAACCTGTAGCAATAAAGTTGCGAATATTTTGATGGTCTTCACCGCCGGGATTTTTTACCACATCCTCACGATAAAATCCGCCAAAACAGTGCAAGGTATCTTCTTGGGATAATTGGTGCATCTGTGCAAAACTGAATAACTTACATGAACCGGAATTTTCTCCTGCGGCATTGGTCTGCTCGCCATTTTTAAACGCAGTAGGCGTGAAGTGATAGTGAGCATCAATGACTGCCATCGTATCGCTGAATTGAATCGCTTCTGGTGTTTCCCGTAAACGTTGCAGGAACGCATTTATCATTGTCATAGGTTTCTCGGTGGTGTTGAGGATATCGAGATGCATCGTAAAATCTCAGATGTATTTAAAGCGCGAATGCCTGGTTGTGTGCTTTTTGAGCTGTGGGCAGGACTCAGTCGGCTATTGTAATCCGCTGGGGTCACATTACAACCCGGTGCTGGTGCAGAGGGCGCGCCGGATTTTCCTTTGGTAGAGCTGGCCGCTCGACTTTAGCTGGTCTATGTTAATATCTGCTCAAATCCCTTCATTTCCTCATCAAACGGTACTATTGTGAAAAAGCGCCCGATTTATATTCCATTCGCCGGCCCGGCTTTGCTGGAAGCGCCATTGTTGAATAAGGGCAGTGCGTTTACCCAACAGGAGCGGCAACAGTTTAATCTTGAAGGTTTGTTGCCTTACAACATCGAAACTATCGAAGAACAAAAAGCTCGCGCCTACCAGCAGCTTATTTCATTTCAAACTGATATCGACAAACACATCTATCTTCGCAATATCCAGGACACCAACGAAACATTATATTTCCGCTTGGTGACCGATCACCTGCAGGACATTATGCCGTTAATTTATACCCCGACGGTGGGATTGGCATGCCAGCAGTTTTCCAAGATATATCGCCGTAAGCGCGGCTTGTTTATCTCTTATCCCGACCGGGATCGTATTGATGACATGCTACAAAATGCCACCAAGCAAAACGTCAAAGTGATCGTTGTAACCGATGGTGAACGTATCTTGGGTCTGGGCGATCAAGGCATCGGCGGCATGGGCATCCCCATTGGCAAGTTGGCACTTTATACCGCATGTGGTGGTATCAGCCCTGCGTATACCCTCCCGGTTACCCTTGATGTGGGATGTAATAACCAATCACTCATTGATGATCCTATGTACATGGGGTGGCGTCACCCACGCATTACCGGGGACGAATACTACGCGTTTGTTGATGAGTTTATTCAGGCTATTAAAGTGCGTTGGCCCAATGCTTTGCTACAGTTTGAAGACTTTGCCCAGGATCATGCGACGCCACTGTTAAACCGGTATCGGGATGAACTGTGTTGCTTTAATGACGACATTCAGGGCACGGCGTCTGTGACGGTTGGGACGCTCCTGGCTGCATGTCTTGCCAAAGGTGAGACGCTGGCACAGCAACGTGTGGTATTTGCCGGTGCAGGCTCAGCGGGGTGCGGGATTGCCGAACAAGTGGTGCGGCAAATGTGTGCCGAGGGTTTAACCGAAGCCCAGGCTCGCAGCCGTATATTTCTGTTGAGTAAATCGGGTTTACTGCAAACCGGTTCGCCGAATCTTTATGATTTCCAACGACCATTGGCAGTTGCTGATGAGGTTGTAGCGAAATGGTCGCTGACACACAGCAAGGCCGAAAAAATAATTAACCTGATGGACGTAGTAGTGAACACGCGTCCCACGGTTTTGATCGGTGTGTCCGGGCAGCCCGGGCTATTTACCAAAGCGATTATCGAAGCGATGCAAGCGCATTGCGAGCGGCCAATTGTGCTACCACTGTCCAATCCCACCTCGCAAGTGGAGGCATTGCCGGTAGATATTTTACGTTGGACCAGTGGTAAGGCTATCGTGGCTACCGGCAGCCCGTTTCCGCCAGTCGATATCGGTAACCAGCGCTTCGAAATAGCGCAGTGCAATAACAGTTATATTTTTCCCGGCGTCGGTTTGGGTGTGATTGCGGCCAAGGCTGCACGAATAACGGATGGAATGATGATGGCAGCGAGCCGGGCATTAGCCGATGCCTCGCCGATGGTGCAACAAGGGCAGGGTGCCTTGTTGCCATCCCTGAAAAATATTCGTGACGTCAGTAAAGTCATCGCTCATGCCGTATTCAAACAAGCCATTGCAGATGGTGTTGCTATGCCTGTGCCGGAAGAGTTGATCGGCGGAAAAATAGAAAGTAATTTCTGGGCGCCGGAGTACCGTGATTATCGCCGCACCTCGTTCTAGAGTTCGTGAAAACCGCCGCTCTTATCTCTGCCAGCATAAGGGCAGGCTTTGGTAACAGCGGGTACATGGTGAGGCGCGGAGCTTTTTGATTGAACAACTTATGATTCAATCGTTGACTATTTGATCAGTGCGCTCTTTAACATATAAACGCCAGAGATAGCGTTTGAGGTGTCAGTCGTATTTTTGCGATTGTATCGCGGGTGTCAGCGCACTATCATCGCCATCAGCCGGTTGCTACACAAAACCGGTGAGACTCTGCTAAAGTGAGGCAGGCGCGCGATGTGGAATGATCCTGTGCAGGTATGTTGCGTTTAAGCCCAACATGAATGCATCGTACAGGTGAGGCGGTCGGCACTTTAGTATAGCTAGTATAGTGGTGTGCTTATTGATAAAGCGACCTGCGGGCCGCGTGACAACACAAGGAGGCGATGAGTCAGTGGTTTAGGTTCCTTAATCAACCAGGTGCGCTTAGGTGAGATTGTTGTGAGTGAATGATTATGTATATTAGCGGTCGTAGTAAAAACCATTCAGTCGTATTGCTAAAGGACTAAACCATGGATTTTTCTTCAGTTCAAAAATATTTACTTTCCAAACACCAAGCGAAGGAAACATTTCCTTCTGGTCCGGACGTTGCTGTCTACAAGGTTTGCCATAAGATGTTTGCAACGCTCACACAGGAGTCGGGTGTGGCGCGTGTGAATCTTAAATGCGATCCAGAGGAGGCCGTTGCATTACGCGCTAAGTATCTCGCTGTGCAACCCGGCCATCACATGAATAAAAAGCACTGGAATACCGTGTTTCTTGACGGCACCATACCTGATAATGAAATCCAGCGGATGATTGACAATTCCTATGAGTTGGTTATCAATAATCTGCCCAGCGATGAGCTCGCGCGGTTGCTCGCCAGTAAACCCTGATAACGGATCGGGGAAAGATTATGAGCCGTATTGTCGTTACCGGTGCAAGTCGTGGTATAGGGTTAGAGTTATGCCAATATTTTGCCCGACAAGGTCATGAAGTTTATGCCGCCTGCCGTGTCGTATCGACGGCGTTGAGCCAATTACCCCAGCCTGGCATTACTGTTATTGACGGTGTTGATGTTTCCAGTAGCGAGGGCATTGTCACCTTGCGTAACGCACTGGCAGATAAACCTATTGATATCCTGATTAATAATGCCGGCGTGCTGGCAGCGGATAGCCTGGGAGAGTTGGCTTATGATGATATTCAACACCAACTCCAGGTAAATGCTCTGGGACCGCTCAGGGTAACCGAGGCATTATTGGATAATTTGAAGGCGGGTTCCAAGGTGGCGATGATTACCAGCCGAATGGGTTCAATCGCTGATAATTCATCGGGCGGCTATTATGGCTATCGCATGAGTAAAGCTGCGTTGAATGCAGCGGGCGTGAGTCTGGCACGTGACTTGAAGCCGCGGGGCATTGCCGTTGTATTATTACATCCAGGTTTTGTTCAGACTGATATGGTCGGCTTTGCCGGTGATATTTCACCCGCTGTTGCCGCTGAACGTTTGGCAGGCCGGATCAACGAATTGACTTTGGAAAGTTCTGGCAGTTTCTGGCACGCTAATGGTGAGGGGTTGCCTTGGTAGTTTTCTCAACTGAAACATCAACATACGCATAGATGTTAATAATAAATTTGCGTTCAACAGGTTTGCGGTATGGCCACAAAAATTGATGCGTCAATGAGTCATGATATGGTTGCTGAACTGGTTATAGATGAGGTGGAAACCACATCTATCGTCGATTTTGCGCCCGACCTGGCACCGGACATCGGGGTGCGTCTTAAATTAATCCGTGAGCGTAACGGGCTTTCCCAGCGCGAATTGGCCAAACGCGCGGGCATAACAAATAGCAACATTTCAATGATTGAACAGGGGCTTGTTAGTCCGTCTGTCAATTCATTAGCCAAGGTATTAAGCGGTATTCCCATGACCTTGGCTCAATTCTTCGCGTGCAATCAGGTTGACGTCGGGCAGGTAGTTTATCCGGCGGCCATGTTAGCTGCTGATCAGGTGCAGCAACCCAACGGAATAACAGTGCAGTCATTGGCTACGGAAAAGGCCCAGCGCAAAATTTCCATGAGGCGTCATACTTACGCCGCCGGTGCCGATACTGGCAGCGAACCCATACGCCACAAGGCAGAAGCCAGTGGTTGGGTTGTGAGTGGACAAGTGGAATTGACCGCAGGCATGCAGGTGCACGAATTACACGAAGGGGATGCATTTTACCTGGCGGCCCACCAACCCTATCGCATTCGTAATCGGAAAGAGACGGTGGCCGTGGTTGTCTTGAGTGTTGTACAGGATTAATGACGGTTTTTTTGTTTTTGCCGATGCAGTCGTGCTAACGGTTTCTGTACATCACCAAGCGATAAAAGTTGTTAATCGTTCGGCAAGGTTCCCACGCTAATCTCATACAACCTCATTGTTCATTTGTGTTTCAAGTAAGGCTCGCACGTCCCGCTTGCTTGCCTATCAGCGTTAGAGGTTCGTTTTCCTCTGATATTCCACTAGAGAGAGACTTGTTATGTACCAAGGAAAAGCCATATCAGTTGCCCTGTTGCAAGACGGTATTGCGGAGTTGATCTTTGATCTTCAGGGTGAATCAGTTAATAAATTTAATCTGCAAGCCGTTAGCGAACTGGATGAAGCGCTAACCCTACTGGAAAAAAGCCAGGATATTAAAGGGCTATTGGTGAGCAGCGCAAAAGACGTTTTCATCGTCGGTGCTGACATCATGGAATTTGGTAGGGTGTTTGGGGCTGGTGCTGACAGTATTATTGCCCACTTACAAAACAACAATCGCAACAATTGTCGCATTGAGGATCTGCCTTTCCCGGTCGTCGTGGCGATCAACGGCTTTGCTCTTGGTGGCGGTATGGAATTATGCCTGGCCTGTGACTATCGCGTTGCAAGTACCAAAGCGAAAGTGGGCTTGCCGGAAACCAAATTAGGCATATTGCCTGGCTGGGGTGGCACAGTGCGTTTGCCGCGAATTGCAGGCCTTGAAACGGCCGTGGAGTGGATAGCCTCTGGTAAAGAAAACGATGCACAAACTGCGTTGACCGCACGGGTGGTGGATGCCGTGGTAGAGCCGGAGAAGTTGCGCGATGCCGCGCTGTTTACTCTGCAGCAATGCATCAACGGCAAATTTGATTACGCGGCTCGCCGTGTACAGAAAAAAGCCCCGCTCCAGTTGAATTTTATTGAGTCCATGATGGCTTTTGAAACATCAAAAGCATTTGTGGGTGCACAGGCAGGACGCAATTACCCCTCACCGGTCACGGCGATTAAAGCCATGCAGAAAGCGGCAGATAAAGGCCGCGACGAAGCCCTGCAAATTGAAGCAGAAGCCTTTGCCAAGGTTGCCCAGACCGAGACAGCCCAATCTCTGGTCGGCATCTTTGTTAATGAGCAAATGATCAGTAAGAAAGCAAAGGGCTGGGAGAAAAAGGCGGATAAAAAAATTGCGCGCGCAGCGGTGCTCGGCGCGGGCATCATGGGCGGCGGAATTGCCTATCAGTCGGCTCTGAAAGGTGTGCCGATCAAGATGAAAGACGTAGCTCAAAAAGGTATTGATCTGGGCTTGTCTGAAGCAAACAAACAATTGAGCAAACGCGTAGAGCGCAAGAAAATGACACCCGCCGAGATGGGCGACGTGTTGAATCGTATTGAGCCTGCGTTAACCTACGATGGCTTTGACCAGGTCGACATTGTGGTGGAAGCAGTAGTAGAAAATCCCAAGGTCAAGCGCACTGTATTGGCTGAGGTGGAGGCCAAGGTAAGCCCGGATACGATTATTGCCTCCAATACGTCCACAATCTCTATTTCATCCCTCGCGGAAGCGCTGCAGCGCCCTGAGAATTTCTGCGGCATGCACTTCTTCAACCCCGTCCACCTGATGCCCTTGGTGGAAGTGATTCGTGGAACCCGTACGTCGGATACGGCAGTTGCGCGTACCGTGGCTTATGCCAATGCCATGGGCAAGAAGCCCATTGTGGTGAAAGACTGTCCGGGCTTTCTGGTTAATCGCGTGTTATTTCCCTATTTCGCTGGCTTCTCAATGCTGGTGCGCGATGGAGTCGATTTCCGCAGAATTGATAAGGTGATGGAAACCTGGGGCTGGCCGATGGGGCCAGCCTACTTGCTTGATGTCGTGGGGATCGATACCGCCGTTCATGCGGAGAAAGTGATGGCAGAAGGTTTCCCTGAGCGTATGAAGCGTGACTTTACCTCGTGCACCGACGCGCTTTTTGCGGCGGAGCGATTGGGCCAAAAAAACCAGAAAGGCTTCTACGACTACCAGACCGACAAAAAGGGTAAACCTGAAAAAGTATTCAATGAGGATGTACTGGCGCTTCTTAAGCCCCACATTACCGGGGCGGTCGAGGCTTCTGATGATGACATCATCGCGCGGATGATGGTGCCTATGGCCACTGAGTTGGCCCGTTGCCTGGAAGAAGGCATCGTGGAAACGGCGGCCGAGGCAGATATGGCCTTGGTTTACGGTACGGGATTCCCGCCTTTCCGGGGCGGTGTCTTCCGCTGGATTGATTCTATTGGTGTAGGCGCATTTTGTGAAATGGCAAAGCGCTACAGTGATCTTGGTGCGCTTTACGAGCCGCCCGCCAGCCTGCAAAAAATGGCTGCCAATAACCAGAAATTTTACGGCTAAGCATGCGCCGCATCGTCAGCGCCTTGAGTCTTTAAAGGAGAGAAACTGTGAGTCTACATCCAAGAGATGCCGTTATCGTCGATTACGCCCGCAGCGCCATGGGCCGGTCTAAGAATGGTTGTTTTCGTCATGTGCGTGCAGATGATATATCTGCCGCGATTATCAAAGGATTATTGGCTAGAAACGAACAGCTCGATCCGGCAACAATTGATGATTTGTTGTGGGGTTGTGTCATGCAGCGCGAGGAGCAGGCCTTTAATATCGCGCGCAATATTCTGTTGTTAACCGGCTTGCCGCACACGATTCCGGCACAAACCATCAATCGTTTGTGTGGCTCCTCCATGTCTGCCTTGCATACGGCTACGGCGAATATCCGCGCTGGTCTGGGTGATGTTTACCTGATCGGTGGCGTTGAGCACATGGGGCATTTACCCATGTATGAATCAGTCAATCCCAATCCCTTGTTGGGCCTATCGGTTGCCAAGGCAGCCGGTAATATGGGCATGACGGCGGAATATCTGGCGTTGCTGCACGGTATCAACCGCCAGCAGATGGATGAGTTCGGCGCGCGTTCTCATCAGTTGGCGGCCAAAGCCCGCGCGGAAGGGAGGTTTAAGCGCGAGATTATCCCGGTTGCAGGCCACAATGCAGATGGTTTTCCGATGATGATTGAAGATGACGAAACCATCCGGCCAGATACGACGGTTGAAGCCCTGTCCAAGCTGCCACCGGTCTTTGACCCTAAAAATGGTCAGGTGACCGCCGGGACCTCGTCCCAGGTCTCCGATGGTGCATCTGTCATGCTGGTCATGTCGGCTGAACGCGCCCAATCATTGGGGATGAAGCCGATTGCCCGTGTAACGTCTCTTGGCCTGGCGGGTGTCGATCCGTCGATCATGGGTTACGGTCCCGTGCCGTCTACCGAAAAAGCGTTGCAAAAAGCGAATTTGTCCATGGATGACATTGAGTGCGTGGAGCTGAATGAGGCGTTTGCGGCCCAGGCCTTACCCGTATTGAAGGACCTCAAGCTGCTGGAAGACATGGACGAGAAGGTCAATCTGCATGGTGGGGCTATCGCACTGGGGCATCCCTTCGGCTGCTCCGGCACCCGCATAACTGGCTCGCTTCTGACGGTAATGGCAGAAAAAGATGCCACCCTCGGTGTATCCACCATGTGTATCGGATTGGGGCAGGGAATCACCACCGTACTTGAGCGACTGAACTGATTTTTCGGGCACTTACCTTCGAAAATGCCGGAGTTCATACTCCGGCGTTTTCATTCCTCTCGCCTCGGGCGGGCTGTCAGGGTTAACCGCATCTGCTAGACTGCCGACCTTTCTTGTCATGCCATCCAGAGGCTAGCGGTGATTGTCCACGCGGTATCCAACCCCGAATCGTTTATCAATGATCAAATAACGCAACTGATGGCATCGGCGGCAGTCCATCGGTGTTTTGCTATTGAATACGCCTGGCATCAGTACTATCTCCCGTCACAGCCTGAAATCCAATTCATCGCTTTGGTTGCCCTGAGTAAAGAGCGTGATTCATACAAGGTCCATGCTACGCTATCTGCCGTATCGGCTGAGTTGCGTGCACTTATCGTCGCGCTGTGCGACCAACCTGAAAGCCTTGTCGACTTTGTCCGGCAACATCAATTGCCTTGGTTCGATCTATCAGCACCGCTTATGCTGGAGCCTGTTTATATTCCGAAACCCTGGGGCCAGGAAATCTGGTACACAGGTATTGAAGCCCGAGGCCAATCCTGGGTGAGCGCGCAAGGGCGCCGGATTCCTTTACCCTGGCTGCTTTCTTTGATGCCTGATTTTCTCGCCGCCGGCTCTGCACAACATATCATCCTGTTAAAAATCCTTGATCCTTTACCTGACGAACGTTACGGCGATCTCTATTTTGAGATGCACGAGCAGAAGCAGGAAGTCTATGTTATTACGCACATTGATTCTCAGGCCTGGCCTGATGGAATCGGGGGGATTCGCCTGGGATTCAATCAACAAAAACGTCGTGAATTTAATAATGATGCTGCGTTTAAGGCGGCTTATCTGGCAGCGGTCCAGGAATACGAAGCCATCAGGCGCGATATTGACCGACGTCTGGATCAGCAACGCCTGGCCCACAACATTGCCCTCCATGATCCGGTCAATACCGCCACGTTAAATGGCTGGTTGAACGAATTGCCGCAACCCTTGATAACGTTAGAAAATGAAAAACGTGCGGCCATGTATGCCTATACGGCTATGCAGGATTTGCGGGTGGGAGATGTTGTCAAAGTGCCATGTTTTACACCCCATGCATTACAACACGGCGTGCGCACCGTTGAATTCCAGACGCCAGTCTATGAAAGAAAAATTCTGTCTTTCACGCAAAAAGTTTTGACCCAAACACACTGGGACACAGCTGCAGCACTTGCAAACGTCTCGCTTGAAACACCCGCCACTCCCGAGCTTGAGCAGATAAATTCCACAGCTGGGGTTGTAGTTGAACGTGTCGTCGAGTTTCATGATTTTGAAGTCTTGCGCGTAATCTTGAGCGCAGGATCGCGCCATCAATTACCAGTTTGTGTTAGCTACCGCCTGTTGATGGTTATATCCGGCAGCCTTGTGTGCTATGCAACGGAGTCTTCAATGCTTACGCAGGCAAAATATACCGATACCTCTACTTATCTAGCGTCGCAAGCAGTCTTATTGCCTGCATCGCTCGCTCACACTGAGTGGCAGGCCGGTGACGAAGGTGCCATTGTGCTGCTGGCGTTGCCCAAAGAAACTGATCGCGATGGTGAATGCATATGAAACTATGCATTCATTCGGTGATTGCGAAGCGCAGAACATTTTTATGGATTATTGTTACTTGCTTCTATAGCTCGGCTTTGCATGCTGCATCGCAGCCCCTGTTGTGGCAGGTGCAGGATAAGGATTCCCGAGTTCGCCTATATCTATTTGGCTCGTTACATTACGGCGATGAAGCATTCTATCCTTTGCCTGATGCCGTGCTTCAGGCGCATCGAGATTCAGATGTATTGGCTGTTGAATTGGATATCGATGCACTGGATGGAGAAAAAGTGCGCGCGGCCCTCAAGCAATATGGCTATTACCCCAGCGAGAAAAATTTACAAACCCAGCTCGGTGAGAAAATGTGGAAAACATTAACGCAAGTATCCGAGAATCTGGGAGGCGATGCGCAGCAGTTGAAACAATTTAAACCTTGGTTGGCAGCTATGCAGTTGACCAACATGCAATTGGCACGGAGTGATTATCAGCAAGCGTTAGGCCTGGATAAATATTTTCTGACTGCATCACGGGATAAAAAAATTATTCTGGAACTGGAGTCACTTGATGAGCAAATGCAATTATTTAATCAGTTAAGTGACGCAGAACAAATTGAATTTTTGCAGGTTACCTTGAATGAGCAGGGCAAGGCAGAGGAAAGCTTGAAAAGATTGGCAGATGCCTGGTATCAAGGTGATGAACCCACATTAAATGAATTGGTATTCAGTTCATTTCGCCAGAGAAAATTGGGGCATAGGCTCTATCAATTTATTTTCGTTGAACGCAATAAACAAATGCTGCAAATAATTGATACATATATGAAAAAAGCGCAAAAAATTTTTCTCGTTGTGGGTATTGGTCATATGTTGGGCGAGGACGGGCTGGTAGCGCTGTTGGAAGCGCAGGGATATCAAGTGACCTTGGTTACTGGGGTTACTACGGAGGTTAATAGGGGTATTAACGCGGCGGTTAACACGGGGCGGGATGATTGATGCAAGGCGGGTTAATGTTAGAATAAAGCCGTTTTTTCCTTTGCAGGTCAACACTGCAAAACAATAGAGGTTAGTATGCCATCAACGCTATATGAAATTGCCGAGTTACCTAACGGCGATGTCGTGCTGAGAAAAGTCGATGATGAGGGTGGGGAGCCTTTGGTGCGGCTTTGTTTTTCAACAGAATCCCTGGCTTTTATGGGGGAAGCAAAATTTGAGGTCGCGAAAGCGATGATTGAAGCCGGGATGGAAGCCGCCACTGAGCTGGCGGAGCAGGAGCATCTGGATGAGTTTTCTGAAGGTATTCCTGAATTTGAGAAGCCGATCCTGCATTGATTCTATTGGGGCTTTCCGTGCCCCTGCGTCTTCTGATATCTCTCAATGACCTACCGCACGCGCAGTAATAACCCCTGACAATTGCCACGCATCGCAGCAGCTTCCAACTGTTTCAATTCCTTGTCAGTTAATTTGCCGGGGCTGGCGATAACGGTGTGGCTGTTACCTGCCGCCAATGCTTCCCATGTAATCCACAAGGTGTTATGCTGTTCATGGCAATGAATCAGGCGGATCAACCGGGTATCGATACCAAAGCTTTCCAGTGATTGGCGTGTGATGTTGTGGGGCGCAACCCAGGTAATCCAGCGGTCGTGGCAGGTCTTACTGAGATAGGCCAACATTGGCAATAGCAGCGCCGCCTGTTCCGGAGAATGACTGGTTAATACCAACTCAGTTACACCCTTGTTATAGCGGGGTGCACTGCCGGGTTGTTCATCAATACGTACGGTATTAGTCACGACGGATTACTCCTACGCTTAAACCCTCGATACAAAAATCCTGATCCCGCAGATCTACTTCAATCACGTTAAAGTCAGGATTCTCTGGCCAGAGTTCGACTTGAGCCCGATTACCGATGCGTTTGAAACGTTTCACGGTCACTTCCTCGCCGATTCGCGCCACAACAATCTGGCCATTGCGCGCCTGATCAGTCCTGTGCACTGCGAGTAAGTCGCCATCCAGGATACCGGCATCCTTCATACTCATACCTTGCACACGTAACAGGTAATCCGCGCTGGGAGAAAAGAAGCTGTAAGGAATATTGCAGTAATCTTCGATATGTTCCTGGGCAAGGATAGGGCTACCGGCTGCAACCCGACCGACGACAGGAATACCATTATGGGATTCCGGCAAACGAATCCCGCGTGATGCACCAGGGATAATTTCGATTGCCCCTTTTTTTGCCAGGGCTTTGATATGTTCCTCAGCAGCGTTGGCAGACTTATAACCGAGTATGCGAGCAATCTCTGCGCGCGTTGGCGGATAACCGGTTTCTTCGGTGTAGCTCTTGATCAACTGCAGGACTTGTTCCTGGCGGGAGGTCAGATTGGCCATAGGGCGCTCCTGATGAATCTGTTTATTTATACAGGTGTTGTGATTATATACAGTATTTCATCATCCGCAACCCCCTTTTTTCAAGGGGCGGGGCGCCTGAAGTTTAAAGGCGTCGTCCGTTTTTAATCGCCTGGAGTTTGCCGCGTTTGAAATAGAGGTGTTGAATGAACTGGCCGGCACCAGGATGGTAAGTCCACAGGTCAACTTCTTCGCAAGGGACAATGATGGTGGTGTTGGCTTGGCCGACAATGGTGATGGGCTCGCAGTAGCTGTCGGTAAATACCGGCTCCCCGCACCGGTCGATAACATCCGCTTTGGTGTCCCCGGTTTGGATCAGCGAGTTGCTGCAACGCATGGAATCCGCCAATGCGGGTTGTAAATATAATCCGCCGAGAAGGAGCGCGAGATAAGCGCAAATTTTCATGTGATTACCTCAAGGTGGCAGTGGGTGCCGTTGATGGATGATATGCCGTTTGTAGAAAGCTCCGGCCGGATTGTTCGTGCATTTTGACCTGGCTCAGGGTCAGTAATTCCTGTGATGCTGTCGCCTGATATTGCCAGCCCCTGACTTAACTGAAGCTTAACTTCCCGCACGACGTAAGACCCTGTCCATCATCCGTGTACTTAGTATACGTTGCAGAATGCTCATCAAATATGTCGGAAATGTAACGCAATAGCGTGGTTTAGGTGAATCACTTTCCAGCGCGTGTTTCAAGCGCCGGTAAACCGCCTCCGGTCCCAGGGTAAAGGGCGCGGCGGGGCCAGGCTTACTGAGTCGCTGTATGGCCGATGCATATTGATCGGCAAAGCGGCTCTTGTCAGTATCGATATTGGTTTTCAATGCGATGAGGGCATTTTTGCGAAAGTCACTGAGGATGGGGCCCGGCTCAATAAGGCTGACATACACGCCGGTGCCGTCCAGCTCAAGTCGCAAGGTATCCGTCAGCCCCTCAATGGCGAACTTGCTGGCATTGTATGCGCCCCGCAACGGCATGGCCGCGAAACCGAGGATCGAGCTATTCTGAATAATGCGTCCCTGGCCCTGCTGAATCATGAGCGGCAGAATTTTATTCGTGAGCTCCAGCCATCCGAACACATTGGTTTCAAATTGGCGGCGCAATACATCGCGGCTCAGATCTTCTACTGCGCCGGGTTGGCCATAAGCTCCGTTGTTGAATAATCCATAGAGTTTTCCCTCTGTGAGTTCCAATGTTTGGCTTACCGCCCGTTCAATACTGGCGGAATCTGTCAGGTCCAGTTGGATGCACGTCAGGCCGTCAGCCTGGAGACGTGATACATCGGTGAGCTTGCGGCAGGAGGCAATCACCTGGAAGCCATCCGCCTGCAATGCTTTTGCGCAATAGTAACCAATGCCGGTAGAGGCGCCGGTGATCAAAACACTTTTATTACCTTTCATGGCGATAACCTTGTGAGCAGCATGCAAATGCGTTGATTAAGCATTCCTTAACAAAACTTCCTTTCAAATTGGTCGATATTTATTGCACTATAAGCCCGCTTGTTCGGGCCGCGCCCGAAAAAAATAAAATGATATTGGCAATGATATTTCTTCAATACGGGGTTAACTATTTATGAAATCCTTATATCTGATGTGTTTTGGTTTACTTCTGGCCGTTCTCTTGATGGGGTGTCAGGATGATGGAACGGCTTCTTCTGACGTTATTCAACCGCAAGCAGAGAGTGACACCGCTGTCATGCCGAAACAACCACCTTTGCACGATTTTAAAGTGATTGCTTATTACATGGAGGACGGTTCTGATCTGGAGCGTTACAACTTCAATCACCTTACTCACATCATCTACAGCTTCTTGCATCTGAATGGCAATCAACTCAGTTTTGATTCAGATGTAGATAAGCTGGCGCTGCAACGCCTAATTGCATTAAAAGAACAATATCCGCATCTCAAGGTGATGTTATCACTCGGAGGCTGGGGCGGCTGTGAAACCTGTTCCGAGGTCTTCAACAGTGCAGAAAATCGTGCGGCCTTTGCGCAGTCCACCCTGGCGATTATTGAAGAGTACGGCGCAGATGGTATCGACCTGGATTGGGAATACCCGACCATCCCCGGCCATCCCGGTCACCCTTATGCGGATTATGATAAGGATAATTTCACGGCATTGACCCAGGCGTTACGCGATAGCTTTGGTGATCGCTATGAATTAAGTTTTGCCGCCGGAGGCTTCGATAATTTTTTGCAGAACGCGGTGGATTGGGATGCAATTATGCCGCTGTTTGATAATGTCAATCTGATGAGCTACGACATCGTTAACGGCGCGACACCACATACAGGACATCACACTGCGCTTTACTCCACACCCGAACAAAAAGACTCTACGGATAACGCCGTGCAATTCTTGTTAAGCAAAGGTGTGCCGCCGGAAAAAATAGTGATTGGCGCCGCGTTTTATGCACGTGTTTGGGAAAACGTTGAAAATATCAATCTGGGTTTATATCAGCCCGGTAATCACATTGAAGGCGCGAAATTTAAAGATTACGCCACGGCCTATGCTCCAGAGGAGGGTTACGTTTATTATTGGGACCATATTGCCAAGGCGCCTGTTATATACAATGAAGCCAAAAAAATCTTTGTTACCTTCGATGATAAACGTTCTATCACCGCTAAAGTGCGTTACATCAAGGCTCGTCGACTGGGCGGCATTATGTTTTGGCAACTGCCCCATGACAGTGATAAAGACGGTTTAGTGGAGACCATTTATCGCGAAAAATCGGTGCCGTAAAAACACTCCTTCCACGAAGCGCCCAATAAAAAACCCGCCGAAGCGGGTTTTTTATTGCAGCAAAACAATCGTTTAAACGGCGACTGTTTGAATTTCCACAGCGGCAATGCGCTTGCCTTCATCCGCTGATTTTTGGTAGCTCTCAATTTCATTGAAGTTGAGGTAGCGATAAATATCACCGGACATACTGTCGAGTTTCTGCGCGTACTGCATGTATTCGTCAAAGTTAGGCAGTTTGCCCAACACCGCTGCTACTGCCGCCAGCTCGGCCGATGCCAGATACACATTGGCGCCGTTGCCAAGACGGTTGGGGAAGTTACGGGTTGAGGTCGATACCACCGTCGAGTTTGGGGCAACGCGTGCCTGGTTACCCATACACAATGAGCAGCCCGGCATCTCAGTGCGTGCACCTTTACGGCCGTAAATATTGTAGAAGCCTTCTTCCATCAATTGATGCTCGTCCATCTTGGTCGGTGGCGCAATCCACAGACGGGTAGACAATTCATCTTTGGTGGCGTCAAGCAGTTTACCTGCGGCGCGGAAGTGACCGATGTTGGTCATGCACGAACCGATAAAGACTTCATCAATCTTGTCACCAGCAACTTCGGACAATACTTTCACATCGTCCGGATCGTTAGGGCAGGCGAGGATCGGTTCTTTCACATCGGCCAGATCAATCTCGATAACCGCTGCGTATTCCGCGTCAGCATCCGCTTCCATCAGCACCGGATTCGCCAGCCACTCTTCCATCTTGCGTGCACGGCGCTCAAGGGTGCGGACATCGCCGTAACCTTGTTCGATCATCCAGCGCAGCATGGTGATGTTGGAGTTCAGGTACTCAATGATCGGTTCTTTATCCAGCTTGATAGTACAGCCGGCAGCAGAACGCTCAGCAGATGCATCAGAGATTTCAAACGCCTGCTCAACTTTCAGCTTGGGCAAACCTTCTACTTCCAGAATGCGGCCAGAGAAGATGTTCTTTTTGCCTTTCTTCTCGACAGTCAACAAGCCTTGCTTGATGGCGTACAGCGGAATGGCGTTAACCAGATCGCGCAGGGTGATGCCCGGTTGCATTTCGCCTTTGAAACGCACCAGTACCGACTCCGGCATATCCAATGGCATCACGCCGGTTGCCGCGGCAAAGGCCACCAGGCCAGAACCGGCCGGGAAGGAGATACCGATAGGGAAACGGGTGTGAGAGTCGCCGCCGGTGCCGACAGTGTCGGGCAACAGCATGCGGTTCAGCCAGCTGTGGATGATGCCGTCGCCCGGACGCAGGGACACGCCGCCACGGGTCATGATGAAATCCGGCAGGGTGTGCTGGGTCTCAATGTCTACCGGCTTGGGGTAAGCCGCCGTGTGGCAGAAGGACTGCATGGTCAGGTCGGCGGAGAAGCCGAGACAGGCCAGGTCTTTCAGCTCATCGCGCGTCATCGGGCCGGTGGTGTCCTGGGAGCCCACGGTGGTCATATAGGGTTCACAGTAGGTGCCGGGGCGGATACCGGTGGTACCGCAGGCTTTACCTACCATTTTCTGTGCGAGGGTATAGCCTTTGCCGCTGTCTACTGGCGCTTGGGGCAAGCGGAACAGGGTGCTTGCAGGCAAGCCCAGAGAAGCGCGCGCCTTGGTGGTCAGGCCGCGACCGATGATCAGCGGAATACGGCCGCCAGCCTGGACTTCGTCCAGCAATACGTCGGACTTCAGACTGAACTCGGAAATCACCGCGCCGGTGTCGATGTTGAGGATCTTGCCTTCATACGGGCGAATCTCAATCGCATCGCCCATGTTCAGGTTGTCCACCGGGGCTTCAAATACCAACGCGCCCGCATCTTCCATGGTGTTGTAGAAAATGGGTGCGACTTTACTGCCGATACATACACCGCCTGTGCGCTTGTTGGGCACGCCGGGAATATCCTCGCCGATAAACCACAGCACGGAGTTGGTGGCAGATTTACGGGAAGAGCCGGTGCCGACCACATCACCCACAAACGCTAATGGATAGCCTTTGGTTTTCAGTTGCTCGATTTGTTTGATCGGGCCGATGCTGCCTGGCTCGTCTGGTGTCAGGCCTTCGCGGGCCATCTTGAACATTGCTAATGCGTGTAGCGGGATGTCCGGGCGCGACCAGGCATCGGGCGCGGGGGAAAGGTCATCGGTGTTGGTTTCGCCGGTGACTTTGAATACGGTTAATTTGATACTTTCCGGCACCTTGTCGCGTTTGGTGAACCATTCACCATCGGCCCAGGATTGCAGTACCGCTTGTGCATTGGCGTTGCCGGCTTTGGCTTTTTCTTCCACATCGTGAAAAGCATCAAACATCAGCAGGGTGTGCTTGAGTTGCTCGGCGGCCAGTGATGCGAGTTCAGCATCGTCGAGTGCATTGACCAGGGTTTCAATGTTGTATCCGCCGAGCATCATGCCGAGCAGTTTAATCGCATGGGGTTTATCAATCAGGGGTGAGGAGGCTTCGCCTTTGACGATAGCACTCAGGAAAGCGGCTTTAACGTAGGCTGCTTCATCCACGCCTGGCGGAACGCGATTGGTGATCAGGTCAAGCAGGGTTTGTTCTTCGTTAGCGGGAGGGTTTTTCAGTAATTCCACCAGACCTGCGACTTGTTCGGCATTGAGTGGTTTGGGTGGAACTCCTTCTGCTGCGCGTTCTGCGACATGGTTGCGATAGGCTTCAAGCACGGTTTATATCCTCTGATTTGTGAGATTACTCCCTCGGCAGGATCTCTGCGTCAGGAGGCTATCCATGACCTACATGGATGAATCTACAACCCTGGCAGGGGGTGCAAATTGGGCGCAAATTATACATGAACCCCTATAAACTGTTAACCCGAGTTCCGAGGCCAGGGCGCAGCTTACGCAGATTCGTATAGCTGATCGCATTTTCGTTATATTCGGGGTAGATCAACCGATCAATTAGTAGACATCGTGGTCTGATAACCCGGCTTATTCACGGATATTTCCATGGTAAATCACGTTTTTAGTCGGCGGCTGTGCTATGTTGTCAGCCTCATTTTATGCAGCAAAAAAACAGTAAAAAAAGGAGCGCTTTAATGAAAAAAATTATTTATGCCGTTATTGGAGCCCTGGCAATTTTGGGCTTGGTGGCCTGTGAGAAATCTGCAACGCCGCAACCGGAGTCGCAAGCCGAACAAAAAGCGGTTGACGCCGCTATCCCCAAACAAGAAGTGCCGGTGGTACCCCGGTATTCATCCTGGAATTGTCCGGCCAATCCCGGTAAAGCGCCTGCCGGCGACTTGACGGCAACACGTATAGAAACGGCCGATTCCCGCCGCAGTGAACCCGGTTTGTATGAAGGGCCGGTCTGGTTAAACGGTGCACTTTATTTTTCAGATTTTACGTTTCAGGAAGGTTTTCCGTCGCGCGTACAACGTTTGAATGCGGATGGCTCCATGGAAACCGTTATTGAAGACAGCGGAACTAACGGCCTGGCAGTCGACAGTGAAGGTGCGCTTATCGGTGGTGTTCACGCCGATAAAACGGTTTCACGCCTTGATGTGCAAACCGGTCAGCGCGAAAAAATTGTGGGTGAATATCAGGGCAGCGCATTTAACTCGCCCAATGATCTAACTGAAGCCCGCGACGGCACGATTTATTTTACTGATCCGGATTTCCAGCGTAGTGCAGCACCGGGTGGACAAGAAAAGACCCAGGTATTTCGCGTCTCGGCGACGGGCAGTGTGAGTGTTGTCGACGATAGCATCAGCAACCCTAACGGTATTTCCCTGTCGCCGGCTCAGGACGTACTTTATGTTGCAGGTGGCGGCGAAAACGGGTTCTTGCGTGCCTATCCTATTGTGGACGGTCAGCCCGGCGAAGGAAAAAATCTGGTCGAAGGTATACAGGTTCCCGATGGTATGGCAATCGATTGCCTGGGCAATATCTACGTGACCGAGCACACCGCGCAACGCGTGCGTGTTTTCACCCCGGCGGGTGAGCATCTGGCGACTATCAGTGTCGATGCAAATATTACCAACGCCGCTTTCGGTGGCGCGGAAGGTAAAACCTTGTACTTAACCGGAGCCGGTGCGGTCTGGTCGATCGACCTGGATGTTGCTGGTTTCCCTTATTGATCATGTTAATCCGGTAACCTGAAAGGGTAGCCCTTTCAGGTTGCCGACGACTGGCGATTGATTTTCTGATGCGTCTTTTTAAACCGGTAAGAACACCCTGCGTCGGCATTTGCTCGACCGGCATAGGCGACAGTGTCTGTCGTGGGTGCAAACGCTTTGCCCATGAAGTGATTGACTGGAATGCCTACAGTCACGAACAGCGTGTGATCATTGCCCAGCGTCTTGAGGGTTTTTTAACCCAGGTGGTGGAAAACATTATTGAAGTGGTTGATGCGCGATTGTTGCTGCAACAGATCAAGCATCAACAAATTCTCTTTAAGGAAGAGCAAAATCCTTATTGTTGGGTGTTTGATTTGTTGCGCGCAGGTGCAAGCCAGATTACCGATCTGGAAGCTTATGGCTTGCGCTTGCAACCTGCTTGGCGAAACGCATCGCTAAAAGAAGTTCGCGATGCGATCGACCAGGATTTTTACGCACTTTCCTGTGCTTACTATGAGCGCTACATAGAACCAGGCTTGCAAGCCAATGCCAAGTAGGTCGGATTAGCGAAGCGTAATCCGACAATATTAACCGTTACTTAATATCCCATGAATGCACTAACCAAAATTAATCAATTCTTATTATGCGAAACCCCGGAAGCCTGGGTACAAAGTGCGCTGCAACATCAATCACTCTTGTTGCTTGATCATGCGAACTGTGAAAAAAAAGCCGCCTCAACAGCATTAACCCTTATGTATCGCTATGTTGGCGATTTTGAAATGATGCACAAGATGTCGCGCCTAGCCCGCGAAGAATTGCGTCATTACGAACAGGTGATGGCGATCATGGAGGCGCGCGGTGTCGCCTATGAACAAATTACACCCTGCCGTTATGCGTCAGAGTTGCGTAAACCGGTGCGCACCCACGAGCCGGGGCGATTTATCGACACCTTGATTGTGGGCGCTATTATTGAAGCACGCTCCTGCGAGCGTTTCGCCAAGGTGGCACCACATCTGGATGAGGAGCTGCAAACATTTTATTTGTCTCTGCTGAAGTCCGAAGCAAGGCATTATGAAGACTATCTGCACCTGGCCCGCAAGGCGGCTGATGGTAAAAGCATTGATGATCGTATCAACGTTTTTCTGCAGTTGGAAAAAACCTTGATTGAAAGTCCGGATACAGAATTCCGTTTTCATTCCGGTGTGCTGGCGGCTTAACCTGGCCGATGACAATGTAGGGAGTCCACAGTGATGAACACAGAAAAGATTGAACAGCAAGACACATCCAGGAAGAGTAAAACCCGCTCTGCAACCTGGCCCCTTGGGTTGGCGATTATATTAATCGGGGTGGTGTTACTCGCGCGCAACCTGGGTGTGGATTTTTTCTTCCTGCACCTGGATAACTGGTGGGCGTTATTTATTCTGGTGGCGTCGGTAGGGCCGTTACAGCAAGCCTATGTGGCTTATCGCCGCGAAGGTTTTGGTGCGGCGATGGCCAACTCGCTGGTATCGGCTGCGTTTATTATTTTTATTGCGCTGATTTTTCTTATCGATCTGTCGTTTTTCACCTGGTGGCCGGTATTCGTCATCCTGGGTGGATTATCCATGATGACGAATCGTTGAGTGATATTTCAAATCAACCACGGTATATCATTTGCGGATCGACCAGTGGCGTAATTCAAGGCCGCCAGGGTCCGCAAAAATACACCAGGCAGCGTCATGCCAGTCACCGAGTACGATTCTTTCGGCTGGTGCGCCGTCAATCATCAGTGGGTGACGGGCGGGTCTGTGAGTATGGCCATGAATCAATTGCCGCACGCCGTGGGCCTGCATAACACGTACAACTTCATCCGGCGTTACATCCATAATATCTTCTGCTTTGATGCTGTTCATGCTTTTGCTTTGGGCGCGAATTTGTGCCGCCAATGCACGGCGCGCTGCAAGCGGCTGTGACAATATCTGTTGCTGCCATGCGGCGGAGCGAACCTGTTGCCGAAAAGCCTGATATTCCGTATCACGGGTGCACAAGATATCACCGTGCATTAGCAGGGTAGGTTGACCATACAAATCAATGAGGGTGGGGTCGACCAGTAAACGTGCGCCTGCCGCTGTTGCAAAAGCTTCGCCCAATAAAAAATCGCGATTGCCGTGCATTAAAAAAATAGCGGTTCCCTGATCGGACAGCTGGCGTAATTCGTGCGCAGTGGCCGCGTTTAACGGCGAGTCATCGTCGTCGCCAATCCAGGCATCAAAAAAATCACCCAGAATATAAAGTGCTTCGGCATTGCCGGCGCGCTCGCGTAAAAATTGATAAAACGCCTCGGTCACTGCCGGACGGGATTCGTGAAGATGCAGGTCAGAAATAAACAGTGTGGTCATCAGAAGGGTTACACAACCAGGTGATTTATTATGGAGTTCGTGAGAGTGAGATAAAAAAGTGATCGCCGAATGTATTCCCGGCGATCACTGTGTCGCTTAAGCGACAGTCACTTTTTCGATGACAATAGGTTCTACCGGTACATCCTGATGAAAGCCTTTATTGCCGGTTTTTACACCTTTAATCTTGTTTACGACATCCATACCTTCGGTGACTTTGCCGAACACACAGTAACCCCAGCCTTGCGCACTTTTGCTGCTGTGATTGAGGAAACTGTTGTCTTTAACGTTGATAAAAAATTGCGCGGTTGCGCTGTGTGGATCATTGGTGCGCGCCATAGCCAGACTGCCTACGACATTTTTCAACCCATTGTCAGCTTCGTTTTCAATCGGCGCGCGGGTTTTTTTCTGTTCCATATCTTCGGTCATACCGCCGCCCTGAACCATAAAGCCGTCAATCACGCGGTGAAAGATGGTGCCGTTGTAAAAACCTTCTTCCGCGTATTGTTTAAAATTGGCCGCCGTTTTAGGTGCCTTATCAAAATCCAGTTCGATTACTATGTCGCCGTGGTTTGTGTGCAGGGTAATCATCTTCGTCTCCAGTGAAAGCAAAGGCTAAAAAAGCGGTTATGATACGCGCTCGCCGAGGGTGAAGGAACCCTGAAAACAGTGGCGCTTTCGCAGATTATCAACAGAGATTCCTATGGCTTACGGCAAATTTATCACTATTGAAGGCACCGAAGGGGTCGGCAAAAGTACCAACCTGGCTTATGTGCATGAGTGGCTGACCCAGCGCGGCCTGGAGGTTGTGGTGACGCGGGAGCCGGGCGGCACGCCGTTGGCGGAGGAAATTCGCGCACTCTTGCTGGCCAAGCGCGACGAGCCGGTGGATGAAACCGCTGAACTATTGTTGGTATTCGCTGCCCGCGCTCAGCACCTGCAGCAAGTCATCAAACCGGCTCTGGCACGTGGCGCCTGGGTGTTGTGCGACCGCTTTACCGATGCGACTTATGCCTATCAGGGCGGTGGCCGCGGTCTGAATGTCGCCACAATCGCGCAGTTGGAGCAACTGGTACAGGGAGATTTGCGGCCCGATCTGACCCTGGTGCTGGATATTGACGTGGAACTGGGTTTACAGCGTGCGCGCCAACGGGCGGAGCTGGATCGTTTTGAAAGTGAGGCGGTGGCTTTCTTTGGGCGGGTGCGTGAAGCCTATCGGGCTTTAGCTCACGCCGCCCCGGCGCGTTATGCCGTGGTAGATGCCGGCCAGCCCTTGACGGCGGTTCAACAGGATATTGATCGGGTACTCAGCCGGTTGCTGGGTTGATTCGGTATTTTGTTGAGGTGCTAGCAGGATGTGGGATAAACCCACACCCTGACAGCAAACGCGACCTTGATTGTTAGAACCGCAATCCCAACTGCACCGCACCGCCGACGGTATTGTCCTGGCCGGTCACCGCCGCGACATCCAGATTAATGGTGTCGAACGGTGACAAGCCGATGCCGGCCGAGTAGGTATCTTCCAGCGTATTTTCCAGATCCTGTTGTAACCCCAGGCGCAATTGCAGCCATGACAAGGGGCTGACTTCCAGACCTGCGCGCAGTATCTGCACATCGCCCGCTAATCCAAAGGCCGGCACGGCATTCAAATCCAATGCAGCTTCTGCCTTTAACCAGCCTTTGCTGTAGCCGATTGCCGTGGTGGTCAGGGGTTTGATGCTCAGGGTGTCGCCATCAATGGCTGCGAAGTCATGACTGATGGCGTCTTTTACGACCAGTCCATACCGCAGGTTGCCGCTGATGTAGGTAATACCGGCATCGAAGCTGGTAGCGCTGTTTTCGAGGGTGTAATCCTCTGCATCAAAGTCATCTTCATCATATTCAGAGATGGTGGCGTTATAGACGATGGTTTCCACGGTCACGCGTTTGGGTGTCACGCCTACCAGCCACTGTTCGCCATCGGCTGTGCCGAAACGTTTTGACAAAGCCAGGCCGTATTCACGGATCAGCGCACCTTTACCCAGCACGGAAGAATTGAGGTCTTCAGTATCAAAGGGCGAGTCCACCGCGTTTTCAATGAGCGCATAGTCGTCCTGGTCAATCAGGGTTACAACGCCCAGTTGCGCTCGGGCCTTAGCGATAAAGGCGAGCGACAATACCTCGTTAGGGATGGCGAGCACGACGCTGGCACCCGCGTTAACGTGGATGCCCTTGTCCTCAACAGCCCGGATTCTGTCGATCAATGTATCGGCCATGTCCTGATTCAGATCCTGGACGTTGGTGATACTGTCGAGGTAATCGACGTAGTCCACCAGCTCATCCATCGCATCGACCAGTTCATCTTTATCAGAGCCGACACCGCCGGCGTTGATGACCAGCGCAACATCATCTTTCTCGCCAAAGGCTGCACCCATACTGGGATTGGCCAGCACGCCATCGGCATAGCCGGCGGTAACCAGGCCCGCACCGGACATGCCGGTTAAACGACCATTAAAATTTTCAGATGCGGCAGCGCCAGAGGTGGCGGCCATCAATGCCAGACTAAGCAGGGTTTTCTTCATCGGGTAACTATCCTGAACAAAAGACTAAATAAGAAGGTGGCGACAATGTGACGCTCATCACATTGTGCGCTTTTATAATTCTAGGCAATTAAAAATACTATTTAATAGAATTTTTAAGAATTGATCGGGGTGAATTTGGTAGGCGGCGTTATTAGAAGGGAGTGCCTCAAAAGAAACGACTAAAACGCGGGCGGGCAGTGGACGTCCACTAGTTGGCCAGAGATAGGGTGGTTGAAGTAAATCTGCTGAGCATGCAATAACAAGCGCGGCGCGCGGGCCTGAATCTCCGCGGGGGCATAAAGCCGGTCGCCGATGATCGGATGACCCAGGGCCAGCATGTGGACGCGCAACTGGTGTGTGCGACCGCTGACCGGTTCCAGTAACACTCGCGTAGTGCGCGCCTCTGGATCCCGTTCCAGTACCTGATAGCGCGTGTGTGCCGCCTTGCCCTGTTCAAAACACACTTTTTGCAGCGGTCGGTTGGGCCAGTCGCAGATCAGGGGTAATTTCACCTCGCCCTCATCCGCTTCCATCAGCCCGGATACCTCTGCCACGTAACGCTTGTGAATGCCGCGCGTCTCAAACTGTTTGGTCAAGGTGCGCAGGGTGATGTAATTGAGCGGAAACATCACAATGCCAGAGGTGCCCTGATCCAGCCGATGGACAACCCGGGCATTGGGAAAAGGGCCAAGCGCGCGGCGAATCAGGCAGTCCTGATTGTCCGGGCCTTTGCCGGGGACGGTCAGCAGGCCGGCGGGTTTATTAAGGATCAGCAGATCCTCGTCGCGGTAGAGAATGTCCAGAGTGTGCTCAGTCATAATTCGGCGGGTTCGCTAAAAGGGCGGCGATTATCGCAAATAATTGCTAAGCTTGCGCCCGCATTGACGTTTTTACATGGTTTTTCAGACGAGTTTTCCCGGCATGAGTGACTTCCCGGCATTACCTTATCCCTGGCAACAAGGCGATTGGCAGCAGATATGCGCGCAAATGGCGGCAGATAAGTTACCTCATGCGTTGATGCTGGCCGGTCCCAAGGGCATCGGCAAACGGCATTTGGCGGAAGCGCTCGCGCATGTGTTGTTGTGCCTCTCGCCCGTTGAGGGTACGCCCTGTGGTAAATGTCGTTCCTGCCAACTGAACCACGCTCAGACTCATCCCGACTTTTTAGTTCTCGAACCGGAAGAGGGCAGTAAAGCCATCAAAGTGGACCAGGTGCGGGGGTTGATTGAGTCCCTGGGAAAAACTGCACAGCAGGGCGGTTACAAAGTGCTCGTGCTGGAACCGGCGGAGGCCATGAATACCAACTCCGCCAATGCCTTGCTCAAATCGCTTGAAGAGCCGGCGGACAATACCTTGTTGATCCTGGTGAGCCATGCCCCCAGCGCCGTCTTGCCGACTATTCGCAGTCGCTGCCAATTGCGGTTACTGCCCATGCCCCGCGAAGAGCAGGTCCTGCATTGGTTGACCCCCTTGATGACCGGCTCCAATGCGCAACCGCAAGACCTGTTATCTGTCGCGCGCGGTGCACCCTTGACTGCCCTCGCACTGCTGGAAGGCGATGCCCTGGAGCGCTACCGGCAATTGCAGGATAACCTGGCCCGCCTGACGCTTGGCCAGCTGTCCGCCATTGAACTGGCGCAGCAATGGCACACGGATGATGTGGTGGCGATCATTGAATGGTTTCTGGGCTGGTTGCACGGCCTGGCGCGTTGGCGGGTAGGCGTGGATGATCCCCGGATCAAAGCTATGCCGCCTGAAGTTCGCGAACGCGTGAGTTATATTTCTCCCAGCTTATTGCATCGCTACATAGAGAAAATCCTGACCAATAAAAAGCAGTTACTGAGCGGTGCAAATCCTAATAAGCAATTGTTATTGGAGGAGTTATTTCTCGATTGGGGTGCTTTGTTGCGCGCCAGCACGAATCGACCGCTGGCGGCTGGACAGTAGTAGACTAATCTATTAGTGTTCTTTCATTGTTTTCGGTTAAACAGGTAGTCCTATGCAAGCGATTGGCGGCGGTGCCCGCAATGGCATTCTTTCTCTGACCATCAAAGACAAGGCGGTGCTCTATGCTGCCTATATGCCCTTTGTGAAAAACGGCGGCATGTTTATCCCCACGAGTAAGAGTTATAAATTGGGTGATGAAGTCTTTATGTTGCTCAGCCTGATGGACGAATCGGAAAAGATTCCTGTGGCCGGCAAGGTCGTCTGGGTGACTCCCAAAGGGGCGCAGGGCAACCGTGCGGCGGGCATTGGTGTACAGTTCAGTGACCAGGACAACACCGCCGTCAACAAGATCGAAACCTATCTGGCCGGCTCGCTCTCTTCCGACAGGCCCACCCATACCATGTAAAGATTCGTTACAATCGCACCCGGGAAGCCAGGCCAGTCCTGGCTTTTTTACATCCGTATTAACCCATCCGTATTAACCAGGGTTCAGCATTATGTTAGTCGACTCCCACTGTCACCTTGACCGTATCAACCTGACGCCATACGACGGGCAACTGGCCGGTGCAATCCAGGCTGCGCATGCGCGCGGCATCCAGCAAATGCTGTGCATCGGTATCAGCTTGGACAATATCCAGACGGTTATTGATATTGCCCAACAGCATCCAGGTGTCGTGGCATCGGTCGGTGTACACCCCTGCGATGTAAAAGAAGGTACTGCCAGTGCCGAACAACTGCTGCAATGGGCACAACAACCCAAGGTGGTTGCCTTGGGTGAGACCGGCCTGGATTATCACTACGAAACGGAAAGTAAAGCGCTGCAACATGAAAGTTTTGCTTTGCATCTGGAGGTCGGCGGTAAAGCCGGATTACCTGTTGTTGTGCACACCCGCGAAGCGCGTGACGATACTATCGATTTAATCAAAGCCCACGGCAGTCTGGAACACGCAGGCGTGTTGCATTGTTTTACTGAAGATTGGGACATGGCCAGGCGCGCACTGGATTTGAATTACTACATTTCCATCTCAGGTATTGTCACCTTTAAAAACGCCGAACAAATTCGCGATGTGGTGCGCAAGATGCCCATTGACCGTTTGCTGGTTGAAACTGATTCGCCGTATCTGGCGCCGGTTCCTTATCGTGGCAAACCGAACGAGCCGCGTTACGTGCGCGAAGTGGCTGAGTTTGTGGCCGAGGTGCGCGGTATGGCCTTTGAAGAGCTTGCGCAGCAGACCACCGACAATTTTTATCGTTTGTTCACCCGTGCAAAACAGTATCTGCCCCATTAATTCTGAAGAGAAACATTGATGAACGCACAAGCACAACAGATTCAGATCATGCTCGAATTACAAGACAGCATGAATACCAAAGTCACCGCCAACTGGCGCGAACAGGGCTACGAATGGTACCGCGCGATTTGGGTAGAGTGCGCAGAATTGATGGATCATTACGGCTGGAAGTGGTGGAAAAAACAAACGCCGGATACAGAACAAGTCGCGCTGGAATTAATCGACATCTGGCATTTTGGCTTAAGTATCCTGTTGCAATCCGGTGAAACCCAGGACGCCATTATTGCACGTGTCCAGGACGAGCTGCACATCACTACTGAACAGTCAGACTTCCGTCTCGACCTCGAAGCATTTGCTGGTGCCACCCTTGCTGATCGCCAATTCCACATAGCTTTATTCGGCCGTTTGATGGCGGGCGTAGATATGAGCTTCGATCAACTTTATCGCGGTTATGTAGGCAAAAATGTATTGAATTTTTTCCGTCAGGATAACGGTTATAAAGATGGCAGCTACCGCAAGCATTGGCATGACGGACGCGAAGATAACGAGCATCTGGTTGAGGTGGTGCAGAGTCTGGATGCGGCGAAGTTGAGTTTTAAAGATGAATTGTATGAGGCATTAAAAACGCGGTATGACCACATTCATTGAGAATAACCGGTGTATTGGTACCGGTTATCCCTGATGATAATTCCGCTTAAATTCCCTCGGCGTAAACCGCTTCAACTGCAAAAACCGCCGATTGAAGTTCGAAATATTATTAAACCCGCAGCGATAACTCACCGTTGAAATCGGCAAGTCTGTTGTCAGCAGTAATGAACAGGCTTTGCCGATCCGCAATTGATTCACGTATTCCGTAAAGGTCTGTTCTGTGCGTTGTTTGAAGAATCGGTGGAAGTGGTTGGTGCTCATGTGAGCGAGGCTGGCCATCTGTTCGGCGCAGAGGTCGCTGGTATAGTGTTTGTGAATGTAGGCGATGACCTTGTCGATTTTTTCGGTGGCGGAGTCGGGAAAACTGGCGGGGGCATAGCCGTCGCTGGAGATGGGACGCGCTGTGCTGTCGTCGACCATGAATTGCAGTATTTCAAGCAACCAGATCAAACGTTGCATGGGTGAGGCGTCGGCCATGGAAACGAATCGTGCACGTGCCGCTTCAGCGGTTGCACGGCTGAATGCGACGCCACGCTTACTTTTGGCCAGTAAATCACCCAGTGAGTGGAGTTCCGGCATCTGGGCCACGGCTTCAATCCATTGGGTAGGCAATTGCGCCACATAAGTGAGGTGTTGGCCCGGCTCAATCAGGGATTTGGAGCACCAGGTGTGTGGCAATTTGGGGCCGAGCAGGACCAGGTCCAGGTCATCGTAGTTGGCAATGTTGTCACCAATGTAGCGCTGACCGCGGCTGTTGAGGGTCAGGCAGATTTCGTATTCGGGGTGGTAGTGCCAGTTAAAGGGGATGTCGTCGAGCGCGTATAACCAGTAGCGCCAGGAGGAGTTTTCTGTCGGTAACACCTTCTCGTACATAGGTTTCATGGTGAGCCTCGGCGAAGCGCGCGGTTGTTGTTAGCGTTTTGGAACCACTTTTTATACCTGAATACAACGATGTCATCTTATCTCAGCTGTTCTTTTGGCCGCTGGTGGCGGTGCACAAAATGCAAGGAAAGTATTATTTTTTGCGCGAAAAGTATGAATTCACGGCTGATGGGATCAGGCCGAATATCGATCAATTTCAAGGGGGGAAGCGTCATTCGGATGCCAGCAGATGAAATCTATTCCCAAATAGCTATATAATGCCGGCCCGTCAAACGGCACAAAATGCCGGCCTTCTGTTCAGTCAACCGATTTTACCCACAAAACGGAGTCCCACTGTGAAAGCACCCGTAAGAGTTACCGTCACTGGCGCTGCTGGCCAAATCAGCTATTCCCTCCTGTTCCGTATCGCTGCTGGCGATATGCTGGGCAAGGATCAACCTGTGATTCTGCAATTGCTGGAAATCACCCCGGCGCTGAAAGCCCTGCAGGGCGTAGCCATGGAACTGGACGACTGTGCCTTCCCATTGCTGACCGATATTATCTGTACCGATGACCCTAACGTAGCGTTCAAAGATACCGACTACGCACTGCTCGTCGGTGCTCGCCCACGCGGTCCGGGCATGGAGCGTAAAGACTTGCTGTCTGCTAACGCTGCTATCTTTTCGGTACAAGGCAAAGCCATCAATGACCACGCCTCGCGCAACATCAAAGTATTGGTCGTAGGTAACCCTGCTAACACCAACGCCTTGATTGCCCAGCGCAATGCGCCGGATATCAACCCGCGTCAATTCACTGCCATGACCCGTCTGGATCACAACCGTGGTCTGAGCCAATTGGCCGCCAAGACGGGTAAGAGCATCAACGACATCACCAAGTTGACCATCTGGGGCAACCACTCTTCCACACAGTATCCTGAT
Organism: Cellvibrio sp. ARAG 10.3; assembly: GCF_051846955.1. Classification (NCBI taxonomy): domain Bacteria; kingdom Pseudomonadati; phylum Pseudomonadota; class Gammaproteobacteria; order Cellvibrionales; family Cellvibrionaceae; genus Cellvibrio; species Cellvibrio sp. ARAG 10.3. The sequence goes on along the minus strand of NZ_JBPYCU010000002.1, from coordinate 330,772 downwards.
CTTCACCAGGCTAAAGTGGCTGGCAAAGATGCCATGAGCCTGATTGACCAAGCCTGGTACGAAGCGGATTACATTCCTACCGTACAACAACGTGGTGCAGCGATCATCGCCGCACGTGGTGCATCTTCTGCGGCCTCTGCGGCCAACGCAGCGATCTTCCACATGCGCGACTGGGCGTTGGGTACACCGGACGGTGACTGGGTTAGCATGGGCGTGTATAGCGATGGTAGCTACGGCATCGAGAAAGGCCTGATCTATTCTTTCCCCTGTGTGTGCAAAAACGGTGATTGGGAAATCGTTCAAGGTGTTGCGATCAATGATTTCTCACGCGCGAAGATGCAAGCGACTGAGAAAGAATTGCAGGAAGAGCGCGACGCGGTTAAGGAATTGCTGCCAGCGTAATTGCAGTTATTTCTGTATAAAAAAGCCACCGCTTGCGGTGGCTTTTTTGTTTGCCGAATGCGTATCGTAGGTTGGATTAGACGCGCAACGCGCGACGTAATCCAACAATTATTTGGTTTGGGGTATTTCCTTGATATCCAGCCAGGCAGTTTTGGTTTGGCCGGGTTGTAGTTGCCATTTTTCATCCAGTACGGCGCCACGTTCCACGCAAATATAATGCTGCTCCTGACCAGCGCCGATATCGGCTATCTTTGCTGCATTTTCTGCCCCCGGATTCCAGGTAATAACACTCGGACAATTACCATGGGTGATCTGAATCCTGGGCGAGCCATCAATCGTCAATGCGTTGTTTACATCGGGAAATACCCGATCTACTTCACCGACGAACCGCAGATTACCCTGCTGATATTTCACCGCGTGAGATGCAAGATTATCGAGATAATTACGCTCTGCTAAACCGATTACCTGTACATCGCTCAGTGAGCTGACCGGGTGATAAGAATGCAATGCCCAACTGCAATCAAATGCGTGCTGGTCCTCGTTATTTACCCGCAACTCCAGTTTGGCAGAAGTGCCTAATGTCATACGCAATTGCGCGGAAAAATCAAACGCAAACAATGTATTTGCCGCGCTGCGGAATGCAAACACCAACGCATAACTACCATCGGGGTTGTGCTGCGCCTGGGATAATGACCACTCCTGGTTGCGGGCAAAACCGTGTTTCGGTTTTTTGGGGTCCTGTTCGTTAGGGCCAAACCAGGGCAAGCACAGGGGAATGCCGCCGCGCAACGCCGTGCCGGGGATGAAATTGCAATTCGGGCTTAACCATAACAGCGGTGAACCATCCGTGGTTTTAAAGTGGAGCAATTGGGCGCCCTGGAGCGCAATAACGGCTTCGCAGATGTCTGTCTTCAGATGAATTAACGGTAAACCCTCTCCCACCGCGCCAGGATAGTAAACATGGCTGGAAATATAGCGCAGGGCGGGGTGCTGGTTGAGTAAAGCCTGTAGTTCGGGGCTAGGTGTCAGCATGGTACATCCTTAATCGATGTCAGGGATTAAACAGCGGATGGCGGCCATTCTAGCGAATCTTGCCGCGCAGCACACCGACTTTGGTTTATCGGCGCGAAACCAGTATCATGCGCGCCTTTGTAAATAAATCGCAGAGTTAAGAGGCGCGTGTGAGTAAAGTGCAATATGTGATCGGGCAACGTTGGATCAGCGAATCGGAAGCTGAATTGGGTTTGGGTATTGTGCTGGATATTGCCAACCGGCGTTTGACCCTGAGCTTTCCCGCTGCCGGTGAACGTCGTACCTACGCTATGGATAATGCGCCAGTCAGTCGTGTTGTTTATCAGGTGGGTGAAAAAGTCCGTCGCCATGATGGTGTCAGTATCCACATCACCCGTGTCGTTGAGCAGCAAGGGTGTTTGTTATATTACGGATTAACCGCCGACAAAACCGAATTGGCTATTCCCGAATTCGAGCTCGACAGTTTTGTGCAGTTCAGTACACCACGCGACCGCTTATTTGCCGGGCAAATCGATAAACACACGCACTTTTCCCTGCGTTATCACACGCTGAATTTTTTACACAAACATCAACAATCGCCGGTATACGGATTGGCCGGGCCACGTGTGCAGTTGTTGCCCCATCAGTTGTATATCGCCGGCGAAGTGGCTGCACGCCACGCACCGCGCGTGTTGCTCGCGGATGAAGTGGGTCTCGGCAAAACCATCGAAGCCGGTTTGGTATTACATCAACAACTGATTAGCGGTCGCGTGCAACGCGCGCTGATTGTGGTGCCCACCAGTTTGCAACATCAATGGCTGGTGGAAATGCTGCGCCGGTTTAACCTGGCGTTTACATTGCTGGATGAAGCGCGCTGCCAGGCGTTGACCGGTTTGGACAGCGATGAAATTTCTGTGGATTATGTCGATGACTTCCGCGATGAAGATGACGATTCTTCAGCGAATAACGCCGACAATCCCTTTGAGACGGCGCAATTCATTCTCTGCTCGCTTGATTTCCTAACACAACATCCACAGCGCTATGAGCAGGCGTTAGCCTGCCAATGGGATTTATTGTTGGTGGATGAAGCGCATCACTTGTTGTGGAGCGAAGCGAATCCCAGTCAGGAATATCGCTGTATAGAAGGCTTGGCGCGTGTGGCCAAGGGTTTATTGCTGCTGACAGCGACACCGGAACAATTGGGTCTGGAAAGCCATTTTGCGCGTTTGCGTCTGCTTGATCCGGATCGTTACTACGATCTGGAAAAATTCAAGGCAGAACAACAGGCGTACCAGCCGTTAAATCATCTCGTACAAGCCTTGTTGAGCGCCAAACAAAGCGGCACCGATATTCCGGATGATGCGCTGCATGAACTGGAATCCTTTTTACCACCGGAAAAAATAACGAACTTGCGTCAAGGTGCTACGGAAAATCGCGCCCTTGCTATCGACCATACCATCAATGATTTACTGGATCGCCACGGCACCGGGCGGGTGTTATTCCGCAATACGCGGGCATCGGTCAGTGGATTTCCCGAGCGTAAATTGCATGAGCACCCGCTGCCGTTACCCGAACTTTTGCGCAATATTTTCGAACAACTACCCTTGACACAACAAATTCATGCAGAGCAGTTCTGGCAAAAAGAAGCAACACAGGATTGGTGGCTGCAAGATCCACGTGTGGAATGGTTGAGCGACTGGTTAAAGCAAAATCGTCGACAAAAAGTGTTGGTGATTTGTGCGGATGCCGATACTGCGCAAACGGTGGAGGAATTCCTGCGTCTGCGCAAAGGTGTTTTGTCAGCGGTATTCCATGAAGGATTGAGTCTGATTGAGCGAGATCGTGCAGCAGCGTATTTTGCCGATCTGGAAGAGGGTGCCCAGGTGTTGATTTGCTCGGAGATTGGAAGTGAAGGGCGCAACTTCCAATTTGCACACCATCTGGTGATGTTTGATTTGCCGTTAAACCCGGATTTATTGGAACAGCGTATCGGCCGTCTGGATCGGATCGGCCAAACGCAGGAGGTAAATATCCATGTACCTTACTACGAGAGCACGGCGCAGCAACGGTTAATGCAGTGGTATCACCAGGGTTTGAATGCATTTGAAAAAACCTGTGCCATTGGTCAGACAGTCGTACAGCGCTTTGGCGAGCAATTATTACCTGCTCTGGTGCAACACGACGCAACGCCTTTTGCACAACTTTTGAAAGAGGCCAATCAGTTTGCGGAGGGCCTTCGCTCGCAACTGCAACAGGGACGTGACCGTTTACTGGAGCTCAACTCCTGTAAACCCGCACAGGCGGAAGCCCTGGTGCAGCATTTGGCGGAGCGGGATGACGACCCGCAATTGATGGATTATCTGGAGGATATCTTTGAAGCCTTTGGTGTGGATTCCGAGCGGCATAGCGAACACAGTTTGGTGCTGCATCCCAGCGATCATATGCGTGTACCGCACTTTCCCGGATTACCGGAAGATGGCGTGACGGTTACTTACCAACGTCAACAGGCGCTGTCGCGCGAAGATATGCAATTTTTAACCTGGGAACATCCGCTGGTGCGCGGGGCCCAGGAATTGGTTGCCCTGAGCGAGTTCGGCAACACGGCATTTTGTACCCTTAAATTACCGCCGTTGAAGCCGGGCACGGTGATGCTGGAGGCTTTATTTGTGTTGCACTGCCCGGCACCGGCAGAATTGCAGTTGTTCCGTTATATGCCACAATCATTGATAAGAGTATTGCTCGATAGCAATGGCAAAGACCTCAGCTCTGTCCTGGGTATTGATCAAATGGGCAAGCTGCTGCAAAAAGTGCCGCGCAACAACGCGCAGGAAGTGGTGCGTCAGGCGCGCCCGTTACTAGCCACTATGTTGCAGCAAGCAGAAGAAAAAACGCGGCCGAAACAAGCAGAGCTCATCGCTGCCGCACAAGCGCAGGTGAGTGAACAGCTGAACAACGAACTGGAACGGATGAAGGCTTTGATGCAAGTTAATCCGAATGTGCGTCAATCAGAGATCGACTATGTGCAACAACGCCTGGCCGCCAGCCAGCATTACTTGGCGCAAGCCAAGCTGCGCCTGGATGCACTGCGCGTGATCATGATTGTTTAGCAGCTGCGGCCACCGTAGGTCGGATTAGCCTAAGCGTAATCCGACAAATGTTTTAATTCAGTGTCGGATTACGCTTAGGCTAATCCGACCTACAGGGGACTTGAGTATGTATATCTTTTCGGTAAATGCCACCGCCAAAAAAGCCCGCGAACATCTTAAGGAAGGTCAGCGGGTACCCTTCATTGTGTATATCAATTTTATTGACCTGTTCGGCGCGGAGCAGTTGTGTAAAGTCTATTTGATGCGCGCGGGTTTTACAGAGATCGAAATTGAGAAACGCAAGCTGGTACCGAGTCATCTCGTCAAGGATGAGCGCGTGGTCACTGCCGATAAAGCCATGGGCGAGGCGGTTAAATCCGGCTATATGATTCAGATGTTTGATGAGTAGCGTTTTTTAACCCGCCTCTCGAACTAGTTCCAGGGCGGGCGGTCTATCCCTGCTATTGATGATGCTGAAAGGCAGGGGTATGGCAGGGATCTATTATGGGGAGGATGTGGCGGCCTTGCTGGCTGAGCGGCGCGCACGTTCATCATCACCCCGCCTGGTTTTTATTGCGTTGTTCCTGTCGTTGGTTTTCCATTTTGTTGCATTAGCGTGGTATGCAACTGCACCGACGAATCCTGTTCAGCAGTCCGTACCGAAAAGCTCGCCGTTGCGCATTAGTCTTATTGCTGCAATAAAACCTGTCGAACCAACTGATCCGGTCATCCCTGACACGCCGTCTATAACGCAACCACCAGAGCCGGAACAGAAAACCCTTGAGTCGATAACGCCAGTCGCTCATGTTCCCGATAACATATCACCACCAGAAAATCTGCAAACCGTTATTCAGCGTTCATCCACAATGCCTGATCGTTATCGATTAACCGAGGATGATATAGCGCCTCCTGTAAGCCATTCCCAGGCGGATAATGTGTTTGATCCGCGCTTACGCGAAAGGCTTAATGCTGCGCGCAATCAGCGAACGGGTAGGGTATTTACCTCAAATGATACTACGACGATTCACGGTGAAACCGTGGTGATGTTGGATGAAGAGCGTTGTTTATCGAGCAATGGAGATCATGACAATGTGACACGCGCGAGTGATTGGTACTTCACACGTTGCACAAGTGGTAAAACAGAAGGGGAATTGATGATGGAGCGGGTTAATCAAGGCCTCAGAGCCAGGCGTTGACGGATCAGGCTTTCGCCTGATTTGCTCAACGTCGGTCGGATCAGGCGCAACGCGCCCTAATCCGACACAGAAAATCAATTAATCTGATTTCTTTCCACGGTAGCCTTTATTTTTCTGATCCCGATCGCGCACCTTGGGTTTGGCGCCCAGGCTGAGCTTGCCGCGTGGTGCATCGCTATCACGCTTCGGGCGATCAGAAAAACTACGTTTCTCGCCTGAGTCGCGCTTGCCTTGACCGCCATGGTCAACTCTGATCTCCAGAGGGCGATTGCGCACCCGGACTTTCTTTAGTTGATTTAGCACATCCTGCGCTAAACCTTTCGGAAGATCGACGGTGGAAAATTCATCGAACAACTTAATGTGGCCGATATTGCTGCTGGAAATGCCGGCTTCATTGGCAATCGCACCGACGATATCCCCGGGGCGTGCTTCGTGGTTACGACCTACTTCAATGCGATACCGCTGCATATTTTCATCATTGCCGTGTTCACGACGTTCACGGCCACCGCGTTCGCTTCTCTCACCACGCTCACTACGATCACCACGCGGAGCGCGCTCGCGATCTTCACGCGGACTGCGGTCGGCCTTCACATCGGTAAATTTCACTTGCAGCGGGCGTTCTTTTTGCAACAGGAACGCCAGGGCAGAAGCAATTTCTTCCGGTGATACATCGTGCTTGTGGCTGTATTCAGCCAGCAAATCGTTAAAGAAAGACAGATCCGTTTGTTCGGTCAGCGTGGTCGTAATTTGCTGCGTGAACTGATCAATACGGTGACGGGTAACCGTCGCGCCGCTGGGCAATTCCATCAACGTGATGGGTTTGCGGGTTGCTTTTTCAATGGTGTAGAGCAAGCGTTTTTCACGCGGGGCCACAAACAGGATAGCTTTACCGGTACGGCCAGCGCGACCGGTACGACCGATGCGGTGTACATAGGCTTCACTGTCATAGGGAATATCGTAGTTCACTACGTGGCTTACGCGCTCTACGTCAATACCGCGCGCAGCGACATCCGTTGCAATAACAATGTCCAGCTTGCCGGACTTCAAACGCTCAATGGTGCGCTCACGTAATTGCTGATTCATGTCGCCGTTAAGCGCAGATGCAGAATAGCCGCGCGCTTCCAGTTTTTCGGCCAGCTCGACGGTGGCGGTTTTGGTGCGCACAAAAATAATCATGCCGTCGAAAGGCTCAACTTCGAGAATACGTGTCAAGGCATCCAGTTTATTGGTGCCGCTGACCATCCAATACACTTGCTCAATGTTATCGCCAGTTGAAGTATTGCTTTGAATACTGATTTCCTGGGCTTCGTTCAGGTAGCTGTTGGCTACGCGACGAATTTCACGGGGCATGGTGGCTGAGAAGAGGGCAGTCTGACGGCTTTTGGGTGTGTGCTCCAGAATCCACTCAACATCATCAATGAAGCCCATGCGCAGCATTTCGTCCGCTTCATCGAGCACCAGGCTTTTCAGGTTGTTTAAATTCAGGCTGCCGCGACGCAGGTGATCCATAACGCGACCCGGCGTGCCCACAACAACGTGTGCACCGCGCTTGAGCTGGCGCAATTGGCTGCTCATGTCCTGGCCGCCATAAATGGGCAGTACGTGGAATCCGGGAATTTCGCTGGCGTATTTCTGGAAGGCTTCTGCTACCTGAATGGCCAGTTCGCGTGTCGGTGCCAACACAAGAATTTGTGGGTCGGCCTGTTTGATATCGATGCGTGACAAGAGTGGCAGCGCGAAGGCTGCAGTTTTACCGGTACCTGTCTGTGCCATACCAATAATATCGCCACCGGCCAGGAGAATGGGAATGGCGGCTAACTGGATAGGTGATGGTTGTTCGTAGCCGACTTTTTGAATGGCTTTTTGAACGTTTTCAGAGAGGTCGAGATCGGCAAATAAAATGTTTGATGACATGCGTAAACCTTGCAATAGGAGCAATATAAAAATTCAACAACACAAAACCTGGCGATAAACCATGAGTCGCATTGTTATTATTTTTTGATAAATGTGTGTGCGCCGGTAAACAAAACCGATGCGTTCAGGCGGGAGCGATGATTTGGTCGCTGGTGGTTGTGTCGGCATGTAGCCCGAGCAAATAAAACCGGCGCGATGCGCAGTGACGGCGATTGAATCAACGATTCCCTGGTGCGCTGATCAAAACTATGAAATCAGCAATTGCACCTCACAACCATTGAGCAATCCGGTTCGCTCGTTATTGGTTGCAGCACTTTTGGCAGGCTGGGACATCGCGACAGTCATGTCGGCGATGGAATGTATCTGCGATAGATCATGGGCAGCCCTCAGACATCCTGTCTGTTCAGCATCACCCCGTAACGACATCTTCGCAATAAGGAGGCTTTACTGAAAGTGCGCGAAGTATAGGGGCTTCGACTGTTTTAAGCCAGCAGAATGCGAACTTAGTGACAAAAAATTACCGGGCCGCCGCCAAAAAACGATCCAGTGCATTGGCAAATGCCTGCTTATCCTGTTGGCTGTAAGGCGCCGGCCCACCGGACTGGATACCGCTGCTGCGCAGGGTTTCCATAAAGTCGCGCATGTTCAGACGCTGGCGTACATTGTCCAGCGTGTAACGTTCGCCGCGCGGGTTGATGACGGCGACACCCTTGGCAACCGCTTCTGCCGCCAGGGGAATATCAGCGGTGATTACCAGGTCGCCCACCTGTGCTGATTGCACAATATGATTGTCGGCCACATCAAAACCGCTGCTGACTTGCACGGCGCGAATAAGCGGGGAGGGCGGGACGGAGAGGTATTGGTTTGCCACCAGAATAACGGGCACTTGTGCGCGCACAGCCGCACGAAACAGAATTTCCTTGACGGGTTTGGGGCAGGCATCTGCATCGACCCAGATATGCATGGTGTCTCTCCACAGAAAAGGCCGGGCATTATACACAGCCACCCGGCGCTGGGTTAGACTGGTTGCCGCTTCCGCCTACATCAGCCATAGAGCCATATAACCGTAGGGCGATATAAAAACAGGAACTTACACCATGGCAGCCCGCACAGAAAAACATATCTCGACTACCGCACTGGCGCGGTTGCTGGGAAAAGAGAGCAAGGAATTGTTTATCCTGCTGACCGGTGGTGGCTGGATTGTCAAAGTTGACGACCACTGGCAGCTTACCGAGAAAGGAAAATTCGAAGGCGGCATCTACGTCAACCATCCCAAATATGGCGAGTACATCGCCTGGCCGGAATCCATTCACCAGCATCCGCTGTTTATGTTGTTGCCGGAAGCACCGCTCACCGCCACCAACCTCGGCAATAAATTAAAACTGCCGGCACGGCTGATCAATTTGCTGTTGGCCGAGCGCGGCTGGATTACCAAACATATTCGCGGCTGGCTGCTGACGCCGATGGGCAAGCAACTGGGTGGGCAGCAGCAGGAGAGCGAGCAATCCGGCATTCCGTTTGTTACCTGGCCGGAAACGCTGCTGGATAATCCGGCGTTGCTCACTGCCGTTGCGCAATTGCACGGCGAGGTTGCCGATACACTGCCGACGCTCGACGGACGTCGGGTGAACCATCGGGCTGAACGGATGATCAATAATTGGTTATATGTGGCTGGTATCGTGCACGCGCACCATTACCCGCTGCTGTTGGGCAATGAGTCGCTGGAAAGTCATTTTTATCTTCCCGAGATCAGATTGTGTATCGATTATTGGCCGACAAATGCCCAAGCTTCCGAATTGGCTACACAACTGGATAAGCAAGCGCTCTACAAGAAATACAAGATGCCATTTATTGAGTTAAAGGATGACGACTTGCCTCAACTGGATGAGGTACTGGCGCGCGCACTGTTGCGCTATGGCATCGCCGTCTATTGATAAAGGAGAAATGTAATGGCAAGTATCTTTACCCGAATTATTCAAGGTGAATTACCAGGGCACTTTGTCTGGCGCGATGATCATTGCGTGGCCATCATGACCATCCAACCGATCCGTGCCGGTCATGTATTGGTGATCCCGAAGGCGCAAATTGATCAATGGACCGATCTGCCGGTGGAGTTGGCTCATCACCTGATGCAGGTCAGCCACCGTATCGGCAATGCGCTAAAACGGGTTTACACCGTGCAGCGCATCGGATTGATGATTGCAGGACTGGAAGTCCCACACACGCACATCCACCTGGTACCGATGGATTCCATGAACGATCTGAATTTTGCTTTTGCCAAAAACGCCGATGCGGAAACCCTGGCCCAGGCGGCGGAAAAAATCCGCATAGCCCTGGAAAAATCATAAAAGGGAAATAGTGGGTGGCAGACACTGGTGCTCATCATTGTCTGCCATCTGTGTGAGTCTTCCAAAAGCCCTCCGTCAGGCTTTGATCAGGGTGATCACCGCCAGCGCAACAAACAACACAAACGCGCCTTTGCGCGCGTAGTCCAGAGGCAAGCGCTCCAGCAGCCAGCGTCCCGCAAAAATCACGGGCACATTGGCCAGCAACATTCCCAATGTCGTACCTGCAATGACGGCCACCGTCATCCACAAGGTTTCGCTGTATTTCGCGGCCAGTATCACCGTCGCAATCTGGGTTTTATCACCAATTTCTGCCAGAAAAAACAACACGCAGGTGGCCATAAAAGGGCCATATTTTGCGAAGCGGCCCATGTCATCCTCTTCTTTGTCCGGTACCAGTAACCAGAGTGCGACCAGGATAAAACTGCCGCTGATTAACCAAGGTATCCAGCTTTCGGGGATCACATCCGCCAGCCAGGCACCCAGCCAGGCGGAGAGCGCATGGTTAAGCACAGTCGCGATGAGTACGCCCAGGCTGATGATATAGGGGCGGCCATAACGGGAGACGAGGAACAGGGCCAGGAGTTGTGTCTTATCGCCAATTTCCGCGATAGCAACGGCAAGGGTAGAGCTGAGGAAGGCTTCCATGAAAAATTCCAGCGGGATACTAAAACCAGAGGCACTGCCGCTGTCCCGCATGGTCAGCAGCAATACCTCAGGTCTCATCAATCCAGCGCGTTGAGCGAGGACGCTGTTGCCATGCACGTGGTGCAAGTCTGTTGACAACAGCGCTGATCCGGGCCGTTCAGGCCGCTGCCAGCAGATTACTCCCCTGAGAGAGTGGGCGCATTATAGAGAGCTGGTTCCGGTGTGGCAACCATCAGGGTTATTGATGCAATTTGCGCATGGTGCCGCCGCCGTAGGGGTATTGGGGCAGGTGGTCGGCCATCAACGCAATAGCATCTTCGTAGACTTTCCTGACATCGGGCTTCAAACCTTTTTCCATCCGACGAGACAGCATGGTGATGGGAAACAGGCATTCCCGGGCATCTTTTACGCAAAGTGCCCGGCTGCGGCCGAGGGAGTCCTCATACACCCTCCATTCCAATGCCGGGATATCGGCAATCATCACATTGCCGAGCACGGCACCCATCGCTTGCAGATCCTGGGTGGCGTTCCGGGGAATTAACCCGCGATCCACAATCGCTTGCAATAGATCGAGATCGCTCAGGTTCTGCCGGATCTGTGTGCCTAATTTTGTGCGGGCAATTTCATCAATGGTTGCTACCTGTTTTTCCAGGTAGTTGCGGTCGGACCAGCCCAGGTTTTCGATACTTACCCCCTTTTTTTGTGCATCGCTGAAGGAATTGGCCATCGTCACCGACGGGCATATCAGCAGGGACAGGACGAAAAACACATAATGGGGTTTAATCATTGGGGCTTACCTCAATGGCGGAAGAGTAGCGGTTGGGATTAATGGTGTGGCTGGCGTCGTCATCTCCGAGAATGACTATCGGTTCAGGATAGAGTTCACTCAAGGGCGCTGAGATGCCATTAGACATGACGATATGTACATGATTGCGGCGTAACTGGCGCGGTTCGCTGACACCGCAAGCGTGGGCAATCAGGCCCACCCCGTAGGTGAGGTTTTTATGGTAGAAGGCCACGCGTTGGGCTTTATCCGTTGGATCCAGACCCTTCTGTAATGTGGGATTGTGGGTCGTAATACCGGTAGGGCAGGTATTCTTGTGACACTGCATCGCCTGGATGCAGCCCAGGGCAAACATAAAACCCCGCGCGCTGTTGATAAAATCTGCACCAGTGGCCAGAGCCCAGGCCACCATTGAGGGCGTAATCAGCTTGCCCGCCACGACCAGTTTGATGCGTTCCTTCAGGCCCGCTTCGTATAGCAAGTCTGCTACCCAGGGCAGGCTTTCCTTCAAGGGTAAACCGACGTAGTCCATTAGCGGTTGCGGTGCCGCACCGCTGCCGCCATCCGCGCTGTCGAGGGTAATAAAATCCGGTGCCTGCTCAATGCCGCGCACGCGGATGGCTTTCACCAGATCAATCAGCCAGGTCTTTTCACCGATCACCGCTTTAAAACCCACAGGCTTGCCGGTAACGGCGCGAATATGGCCGATCATGTCGAGCAGGTCGTCCACCGAGCGAATATCGGGATGGCCATTGGGGCTAATGGACGGATGGCCTTCCGGAATCCCGCGAATCGCCGCGATCTCTGCAGAAACCTTTTCTCCTGGCAGTATTCCGCCTTTGCCGGGTTTGGCTCCCTGGCTCAATTTAATTTCGAACATGCGAACCTGTTCGATAGCAGCCAATTCCTGCAAACGCTGATCACTCAGGTTGCCTTCCAGATCGCGGACGCCGTACTTGGCTGTGCCTATCTGAAAGACCAGATCGCAACCGCCCTCCAGATGATAGGGCGATAAGCCGCCTTCGCCGGTATTAAGCCAGCATCCGGCTTTAGCTGCACCGCGCGAAAGCGCGAGGACGGCGGGGCGCGAAATGGCCCCATAACTCATGCCGGAAATATTAAACAGCGAACTCGTGGTGTAGGGGGTTCGGCAGAAAGGGCCGATAGTGACAGGTGATGGCAGGGAGGCATCTTTTTCCAGTACCGGAAAGGCCGCATTAAGGAACATAACCGTACCCGTTGGGGTCAATTCGCGGGTTGAGCCAAAGCCTGAATTCAAGTCGACATTTTTAGCCGCACGATAAACCCAGGCACGTTCGGCGCGATTAAACGGCATTTCTTCGCGGTCCATGGCAAAAAAATATTGCCGGAAGAATTCCCCCAGGTGTTCGAACAAATAGCGAAAGCGACCGATCACAGGGTAATTGCGGCGTAAGGTGTGCGTGTGCTGGGTGACATCAATGATGTACATCACCAGGATGGCCAGAACCACAAAACCTATGAGAGTGATAAAGCCAAGTGCAAGGATATTGAGTATTTTTAACGCAAAAGCATCGGTAAACATCGCGTGAAAAGCTCCGGGGCACTATCGGTTCGCTGGCTATGATATGCTTTTTGCCTTTTGTTGCCTATGACGCATTATCTTTCCTCGCTTTGTCGTTGCACAACGATGCCACCTGAACCACCACAAGGGACAGCTCTATGAAAGCCATAAAAATTATCATCGGTATTGTGATTGCCTTGGTCGCCGTACTTGCCATCGCCATCTTTATCGGCCTCAAAAATCTGGATTCGCTGGTTGAAATGGCCATAGAAAGCGTGGGCACCGATGTTACTAAAACACCGGTCATGGTGGATGGGGTCACGATTGAACTGACGGATGGGCGCGGCAAGATCCAGGGCATCAGCGTGAAAAACCCGGCGGGCTACACGACAGAAAATGCCATCCACCTCGGCCAGATTTTGCTGGAGATAGAACCTGCCTCCATTGCTGATGATGTGATTGTGATCAAGCAGCTTACCGTTAACGGCGCAGCATTGACTGCCGAGCATAAAGGGCTGGCTGATATCAACTTGCAGCAGATTTACGACAACATCACGGCCGACAGCGGCAAGACGCCGAAAGATCCGGCACCGACCACCGCGCGCCCCGACGTGCGTTTTATGCTGGAAAAAGTCAGTTTCACCAATATGTCTCTGGATTTACTGTCCACGGAATTCGGTGAGCGACAGCTCAGCATGGATGATATTCAGCTGAGCAATCTCGGTGACCGGCAAACAGGATTAACTGCTGAAGAGTTGGCTAATGTACTGCTGACGCCCGTGGTCGATGCAGCACGAAAAAAAGTGAACAATGAATTGCGCAATAAAGCTAAAGAAAAACTCCAGGAAAATCTGGAGGAAAATCTTTCTGATGACGACAAGCAGACGCTGGATAAGCTGAAAAGCTGGCTGGATAAATAAATCGCTGATGTATGACTTGCGACAATTCGTCGCATACCCGAACGTCATTTAGCCGCTATACTTTGATTGAAATCCTTATTCTCCCGAGTGCGGATTTCTACAATCTTCTGTTAATTGGCCCGCCGGATATTTCCTGCGGGCTTTTTTATCATTTATTGCGCCGATCGCCGATAACCCGGGCCGGGTTACCGGCAACAATAGCAAAGGCATCGACGTGATGTGTCACGACGCTAGCCATACCGACAATCGCGTGATCGGCAATAGTGACACCATCGACAACGCCCACATGCGCACCGAGCCAGACATCTTTTCCCAACGTAATGCCCTTTGATGTGACTGGCTGCTCACTGATAGGCCTGTCCGGCGCCATCCCGTGGTTGAAAGCGTAGAGATGGCAATAGGCCGCCAGCCGCGTATCATCGCCGATCACTATACCCTTACTGCCGCCGTCAAGCGTGACATGGTGGTTAATGGATACATTGCTGCCTATTGTAATGGGACCATGCAGCACAGTGTCCGCTGCGATAACGCTGTTATCACCAATGACGATGGTTCGTCCGGACTCGGCAAACAAGCGCGCTTCCGGTGCAATAAAACAATTCTTGCCGATGACGATAGTTTCCATCTCCATCAAATACGCTTGCCACTCAGCTTGCCATGCCTCTGCCCAAACACGGTGGCCCGGTTTTAAGCGCGCATACAACCAGGGCATATAACTCAAGCGCAATTGGTGTTGGCGGCGATATTTTTCAGGATCGGTTTTGGTGGAGCGGGGAATTTTTTTATCAATGGTCATGCGGGGCGCTTTATCGGAATGTATCGAAAGCGTGAGGTTATACGCAAGGCTTGAGGAAGGAAAGAGGGTGTCCGCGCGGCTGCCGGTCGTCATGTTGATCCGTTAATCTGTTCTGACCTCGTATCGTCCATGATTGAGCAGATCTAACGTCATCCGGGGCGCCGACATAGGCGCTCATAGGGTAAGTAAATATGGGTCCCGTTCATGCAGCCAACAGCGGACACCTGTATTAAGTATAAACTTTTGCCTGCCATATACTACGGGCTGGATAGTTTATTGGGGCGCAAACCTGCGCATTCATATGGTTGAATGATTATATGGCTGCTAAGCTGCGATAAAATTTTTATCAATGTTATTGACGGTATTGCTTTTATGTATGACCTGCTGGACGACACAGGGGATTTTATCGTGGTTTATAAATATCCCGGTGTCAGTTTTCATCGTGAAGGTGATCAACCCGGCTTGTTTGAAACAGTTAAACAGCAGCAAGCCATGCAGGAACTTTATCCTGTGCATCGGTTGGACAAAGTGACCTCCGGTGTGTTGGTCATGGCCAAAACGGCGTCGGCGAATCGTCTGTTGGTTGAGGCGTTTGCCCAGCGACAAGTGGAAAAATATTATCTGGCCATCAGCAGGCGCAAACCCGCCAAAAAGCAGGGGCTGATAAAAGGCGATATGGAACGTACCCGGCGCAGTGCCTGGAAATTAACAACGGGCCAAAGTAATCCTGCTGTTACGCAATTTTTTAGCAAATCACTCGGTAACGGCGCGCGGTTATTCCTGATAAAACCCCGCACAGGACAAACCCATCAGATTCGTGTGGCACTAAAAAGTCTGGGCGCGCCGATCTGGGGTGATGAATTATATGGTGGGCAGGATGGCATAGCGGACCGTACCTATCTGCATGCGTTTCAATTGGGTTTTTCATTGGGTGGCAATGTTTATCGCTACCGGGTCTTACCGCGCCATGGCGATGTATTTGTACAAGAACACTTTGCGGAGTCGCTACAAGATTTTATGCACCCTGAAACCCTTGCCTGGCCAAGCCTATGATGCGTCGATCTATTTTTGCAGTAGGGGTTTTGGTCTTGGCTGTAATAGCCTGGATTGTTTATTTGGGCTCGTCGCCAGCTATCAGGCAAGCACTTCCGGCTGCGGATGAATACCGCTTCATGTCGACACACTGCTGGTTTGAGATTCCCTGGCAAGAAACCATTCGTTGCGGTGAATTGCATGCGCCACTATCAAACGGCGGTTTTATCTTGCCGGTGGTTATTATCGAAGATACCGGCTACGAAAATAAAACGGACGCTGTGTTTTATCTACAAGGTGGCCCGGGTGCCAGTGCCGGTTTGCACAAAGACGGTATTGCCTATTGGTTGCGTTGGCGTGACAACATGGCACTGGGGCGGGATTTAATTTTGATGGACCCGCGCGGCACCGGCCGCAGTCAACCTCAACTCCACTGTCGGGATTACGATGAACTCAGCCTTGCGGTATTAAAACGCAACACGTTATTGCTGGAAGAACTGCAAGAAGGTTACGCCGTATTGGATCGTTGTTTTGGCCGGCTGCGTAATGCACAACAACCCTTTAATCCCGAGCATTACGGCACACAACATCATGCGCGCGATGTGAATGCATTGATGGATTTATTGCCTTACGAACAATGGAATTTGATTGGTGTTTCCTACGGTACACGTGTTGCTATTGAGGCAGCAAAGATATCGGCTCGCCAGGATACGCAGGAACACCATCCGGTACGTAGCGTGATTCTGGATTCGGTTTACCCGGCCAATCGTGGCGGCGTTACCAGTTTCCCCGCCGTACTTGATCGCGCGTTTACCAATTTTTTTGAATGGTGTTCCCGCACAGATACCTGTGCAACTGATCAGCCTGTTGAGCAAGCTTTGGCGGCTGCCTTGAAGCAGTTACGCGCAACGCCAATGACCTTGACTGTACCGCGACGCGATGGCGAGATTCCGGTTGATCTGGTGGTGAATGATCACCGGTTTATGTCAGCGGTATTTTCAGCGCTCTACAGCAAGCATCAATGGCCACGCATTCCTGCGGCAATCCATGGTGTTTTCAACAATGACGCGCGTGCACTCTTGCCATTGATGGAGCCTTTTGTAGAAAGTGCACTGGATGAGGATTTTTACAGTCTGGTATTTATGGCGGTGGATTGTCGCGACCACGGAATATCATCCCGCGAAGCCTATCAGCAAGCACTGGAAGCCCATCCGCGTTGGCGCGACTACACAAGTGATTTGTGGCAATACCAGGCGTGTCATTTGCTACCCACGGCATCGACACCCATTGCATCGACAACAGCATTACCGGATGTGCCCACCCTAATCCTGGCGGGTGAGCTCGATCCGATTACACCCGTAGAATGGGCGCAGTCTTTACATCACGAATGGCCGGGCAGTCAATTACATGTTGTGCCGGAAACGGGGCATGCAGTGATCAATACGGATGATTGTGTGTATCAATCGTTGCGATCATTTTTAGATGAGCCGAGCGAACGGGTAGAGTTTTGTCCGAAGCGCTAAATACAAATTATTCGTACAAACACAAGTAAGCAGATTCCACATCCGCCGTCACTTTAAAACGCTGGTTCGCTTCAACCTCAAACGTCTCGCCGGCTTTAAAGGTTTGCGCGGTTTCGCTGCCGGGGAGAGTCACGGTCAGGCTGCCGCTGGTGACGGTCATGTATTCTTTCTGGCTGGTGCCGAACTCATAATCACCTTTCGCCATCACACCGACGGTTGCCGGTAAGGTTTCGGTTTGAAAGGCGATGGATTTTACGGCGCCGTTGAAGTACTCGTTAACGTTAAACATGACCTGGTCTCCCAATAGCAACTGGGCCCGAAAGGGCGGTTAGTGGTGAGCGCGAAAACTGCTTTGGCAGCGTATCTCCTGCACAAATACCGCGCGGAACTCCACCAAACAGGCATAAAAAAGGCCGCAATCTATGCGGCCTTTTTCATCTTTAATCTGGCTCCGCCTGCTGGACTCGAACCAGCGACCCAATGATTAACAGTCATTTGCTCTACCGACTGAGCTAAGGCGGATTTACGGCTTCCTGTTCGGAAGTGGTGCGTATCCTATAGTCGAAGACCCCCTTGGTCAACCCCTTTTTTCAAAAAAATCATGGGTCTAGCGCTGTTAAAGGCAGCATTGAAATCTGTCCGCTCAAATATTCCCCAAGCTGGTTTAAGACTGTGCAAAATGGCCTTGGGTGAGATGTGTGTCCTGAGATTGTGTGCAATTCGGGAATGACCAGGCTGTGCACAAACGCGGCTCAATGGGTCAGGGTAACCAGTTTGAAGCTGCTGTTGTGGGCGAGCATATTTACCTGCCGAAAATGTTCCCGGGCTTTTCGCTCCAGAGGAATAAACTGGTTGACCACGAACAGGGCAATCCCGTGTTTTGCCAACAACCGCTTGGCGCTGAGGATAAATTTGTCGGTCAGATCACTGTCCACACTGAATCCCTGATGGAAGGGCGGATTACACAGGATAAGGTCGAAGGTTTGCTGGATCTGATCGCCCGCATCAGCGGCGATGATTTCAGCAGTGATCTGGTTTAGTTCGCAGTTCCGGCGCGCAGTGTGCAACGCCGCCGCATTGTTGTCCGTAAGTACCCGCTGTTCCAGCGGAAGGTTGGCGGTCATCAGGGTCAGGTAGCCATAGCCACAACCCAGGTCCAGTAATCGTTTAGGCGGTTGGGGCAGTTGATCCAATAAGGCCGGCAATGCCTGAATTAAAAATTCGCTGCCCTGGTCAATCTTATTCCAACCGAACAAGCCGGGTTTACTGTGGATGGTGATGCCTTGGGGCGAATTGATGGGGCGTAATTGAGGATAGTCACTGTCATCCAGCCGCTGGTCATTTTGCGGCAGCATATTGTCCAGAATGGCGCTATACACGGTGCCATTTTTTTGCGCAGACGCTGTACAGCCGAAAAGTTTGCCGGCTTTATCGATGTAGGTTTTTATCCCTTCGCTTTTTTGCCCACACAAAAATAATTTGCCGCCCGGCATCAGGAGCCGGTGGGCCTGATTAATGATGTGATGGGTAACCGGTTTTTCCTTGGAGATGCGATAAAAAACGTGGCTGAGCGAGGCATCACTTAACTCGCTGAAATCGAAATCGCTGAAACGGCTGTTAAATCCCAAGCGTTCCGCTTGCTGGGCGATATCCCAGCGGTTCGTCATCAAGAGTGGTTTGTGGGGCCATTGTTCGGCTGCTGGTAAAGACGTCAGCGCATTTTCGTCGCTGCACCACAAGGCTTGTGCAGCATTTTCCTGCATCATCATTCGCGTAAGCCAGGCGAGGGCAAGGTCATTCATTGGTTAAACACTCGCAATTTCCGGTGCAGTTAATGAGCGGTATTCGCCCGGCTGTAAGTCGGCATCGAGCAAAATTTCTCCAATACGTTCCCGATGCAATGCCACCACTTGGTTACCAACCGCCGCAAACATACGTTTGATCTGGTGATATTTTCCTTCGTGAATCGTCAACAGTGCAGAATGGCTGGTGAGCAGTTGCAGTTCTGCAGGCTGAGTCGGCTTTTTTTCGCCGTGCAACAATAAGCCTTTACTGAATTGATCCGCCGTGTGTGCATCAATGGCATTCGCCGTAGTAACCCGATAAATTTTGCTGCATTCGCGTCGGGGTGATGTGACCTGGTGATTCCATTGGCCATCATCAGTGAGCAAGACAAGGCCTGTCGTGTCGATATCCAGCCGGCCAACAATTTGTAAATTGGATTTATTGGGTTCATTCAATAAATCCAGCACTGTCGGATGCTCGCCGTCATGATTGGCACAGACATAACCGGTCGGTTTGTTCAGCATGAAGTAGCGAACACCCAACGGCTGAACGACCTCGCTATTCACCGTCACCACATCATCCGTATGAATATGTTGTGCCGCTTTGCGTGCGGTTTCATGGTTGATCGCTACCGCGCCCTGGCGAATCAATTGATGAATTTGCGAGCGTGTCAGATCCGTGGCATGGCCGATAAATTTATCCAGTCTCATGGCTGCTCTCCCTTCCAACTTGTGGGCTGCCAATTTGTAGGTAGCCAGCTCGCGGGCACCGCTGTGTGCCAGCCAAAGCGATTCAATAATTCCATAAACGTGTTATCCAGGGGTGCCGTAATATGAAGCGGATGGCCCGTAACGGGGTGCGGCAAACGGGTGTCAGTTGCCGCTAATAATAAGCGATGCGCGTGAAAATGCGTTTGGAAAAAACGGTTGTGATTGCCCTTGCCGTGTTTGGCGTCGCCAATAATCGGATGATTAATGTGTTTCAAATGACGGCGTATCTGATGTTTCCGCCCGGTAACAGGTTGGCTGGCGACTAAGGAATAACGACTCTGCGGATATTTATCGACCTGCACCGGCAGTTCAATGCAAGCCAGCCGCTGGAAACGGGTGAGGGCATCCTGCGCCGGTTTATCTTTGCGGGCTTTTTGGTCCGTATAAGTATCTTGTTCTTCAGTTAACGGATGGTCAATGGTTCCTTCAGCAGGTGCAAAACCGCGCACAATAGCGGCATAATTTTTCTGCACCTGATTATTGATCATCAAGGCCCCGAATTGTTGTGCGCATTCACTGGACAAGGCAAATAACAATACACCGGATGTCGGTTTATCCAGGCGATGCACCGGATACACATGCTGGCCAATTTGGTCGCGCAACATCTGCAACGCAAACCGGGTTTCGTGTCGATCAATAGCGCTGCGGTGAACCAGTAATCCGCTCGGTTTATTGATGGCAACCAGATGTTCGTCGTGATAAAGAATGTCGAGGGTGTCGGACATGGAATGACTAATAGAGGCGGGTTGTAGAACATCAGGCGGGTTGCCGCCTGATGTCGCTGTTCAAGCGGTAATGTTTACTCGGTCGCGGTATCGGTAACCGGAGCGGACTCATTGCTGCAACGCCAACCCCAGGTCGTTTGTTTTTGCACAAACGACTCGGCCTGCACCTCGCATTTATCAACTTCGTTGGTGTAAGTCCACAAGACTTGGGTTTCACCCTCTTTAGTGTAATGCACCTCACAGGGCAATTTTTCGCCTGCTGTTGGATACACCACTTCAATAACACGCTCAACGCCATCGAGGGTACAACTGTACTTGATATTGTCGGCGGCTAACACGTTCAGGCTGAGTAAGGCTGTTATTACAAAAAGAGTTATCTTACGCATTGCTTGCTCCTTGTTATCAATCAGGGGGATTACAGTGAACCAACATAAAGTGCAGTTATGACAACATCAACCGAAGGGTGGTTTATTTGGACGAGCGGATCTTCTTCTCGCCCGAGTCAACGGTTTGATAAATCAAGGTATTGATGGTCATCGGACCTACGCCGCCTGGTACGGGTGTATAGGCGGCAACACGACCCACCAAGGGCTTTAATTCGATGTCGCCGACGCCGCCGGGGTGATAACCGGCATCCACAACAACGGCGCCGTCTTTAATCCACTCAGCTTTAATAAATTCAGGCTTACCCACCGCGCCGACAATAATGTCGGCTTGCTTGATTAATGCGGGTAAATCCCGGGTGCGGGAATGACAGATGGTGACGGTAGCATTGGCGTTCAACAACATCATCGCCATAGGCTTGCCCAAAATCGGGCTACGACCCACAACCACAGCGTGCTTGCCGGAAAGGGGAATATTGTAGGCCTCCAGCAGGCGCATGATGCCTTTCGGCGTCGCGCACCCGTAAGCCTCTTCACCCATGCTCATGCGACCGAAGCCGAGGCAGGTCACACCATCAACGTCCTTTTCGGCCGCAATGGCATCAAAGCACAAGCGCTCGTCGATTTGTTCCGGCACTGGGTGCTGCAACAAAATGCCGTGGACATTGGGGTTCTGGTTCAGCTCGTGAATCTTGGCCAGCAGTTCCTCGGTGGTCGTCTGGCTGGACATCTCCACCTTCAACGAATCCATCCCGATGCGCTTACAGGCGTTGCCCTTCATCTTCACATAAGTGGCCGACGCGGGATCATCGCCCACCAAAATGGTGGCCAGGATAGGGGTTTGACCGTTGCTGCTGGCTTTAAGCGCCGCAACACGCTGGGACAGTTCTTGTTCGGTTTTTTCGGCAAGCGCCTTGCCATCGAGGACCATTGCAGACATGGGTTCAAGCTACCTTAGACAGTTGATCTTATAAGGGAAAACAGGGCGGCATTGTCCCACAGGCACGGTTAAATGGGGAGCTTTTGGGGGAAAGAAAAAGGGTAGGGGGGGATGTTGCGACGCGCCATAGCTACGGTGGCCGTAGCTCGGTTGGTAGAGCCCTGGATTGTGATTCCAGTGGTCGCGGGTTCGAATCCGCTCAGCGCTTTCCTTGCTTTGGAGGGTACAGAGTAAGTGGTGGGAGCAAAAAAATGGGGGCGAGGTTCAGGATGTTCAAACTGCTAAGCACTGGCACGATAGTCTCACCGCATTGGTAACCTGAACATCACCACTGCCAGCGATCAAAACAAACAGCGAATAGGCAATATCGTTGATTCGTTGGCGGTAGCCAAACAGCTGATAAAAGTGCGGGAGGGCGGCAAGGTGTGGCTGGGTAGTGAATCGGTAAACCTGTTGCAGATCCTCAATGATTTAATTCAGGCGGTGGATGTGGCGAATACCGCTTCATTACACACGCATCCTTATACTGATAATGGTTCACCGATGAATACTCAAGCTCTGAACCAGAATAGTGCTTTCAGTAGTGAAAAGGAGCTGGGGGTCACCTTGAAGCTCCGGCTAGATCCAATTATCGTGATATAGGTATACTGTGTTAATTGGGTTTTTCGGGAGCCGAGTTTATGGAGGACAAGGTAGTAATGACCAGTGAAAAAAACGATCCTATTATTGTGGGCATTCTTATCGCCATCGGTGCTCTAGTGCTTTGGTATTTCGCGAGCTTAGCTATAGTTGAAGCAGTGCTGCCTGCATGGACCAGCGTCCTTTCCGATTTTTTTACAGCCGTGGCGGGTGCATTTGCAGGCGCTTTTTTTGCTTTCAAATTTAGCGATAGAATTGAAACTAGACGTCGTAAAGAAGAGGAAGACAAAAAAACCGAAAAAAACGTAGCTTTGATAAATAAGGCGCTAGTAAATTTGGCAGTGCAGCTAAATACCATAAAAAATATTGTTTTTACACTACAAAAACAAGATCACTTTTTTTCTATTGCATTCAGTATGCGGGCTGTGGAAAATTTCCATGATGGTTCGCGGGTAGATGTGGGCGAGTTGTCGTTGGTGCTAACAAAATTTCCAGATTTGCTGCTTGATCTTAGCATCGAGCAAGATGGATTTATTCAAACACTTAAGTCTGTCTACGAGCGTAATAAGTTCTATTCTAATGTGTTGCAGCCAGAAATGCGTAAAGCAGATCTTTTAGATCGCTCCTGCTCATTGGAAGAGTATCAGCGCGCTTTACCTGAATATGCTTTCAGAGGTGCAATAGATGCTGCGCAAATAATGATTGAAAATACGGCTGCTACCGATATCGGCTTAAGCAAAAAATTTGTTGAGATTCGACAGGCAGCTGAAAAAATGTATCCAACACAACAATTTTTGAAGTTGGAAGCATAATTTTCACAATACACTGCGACTCAATTATTCTTATAAAGTCTTACTATTATCCTCCTTGGGAAGAACGGTAAGGTTTGCATTTTGGTCAAATGAACTGCCGGAGCAACACAGATAGTAGTGAAATAATTTACAAAATCGGAAGACTATAGTGATGGTTTATAAGACACTGCGTGATTTTATGGACGATGAAAATTGGAATGCTTTGAGCTTGGCAAGTTACGCGGCTAAATGTGGAGCATACTTTGTGAAGCAGGATTCGGATTTCTGTTTTACTGTGCAAGAATTTTTCACTTAGTACAAATTCAAAGATGAATTTTGTGGAAAGATAGGGGAAATTTACCGAGTTATTACATGCCAAGTGTATCATATCTGTTGCATAATGTGAGCCTGTAAATAATTCTGTGTAACTGCCGGTTACTGATAATCGCTCAGGCGCTCATCAAAGACAATCATAAAATGGTTCAGCGCTGCCCGCCAATTTCGAATCGGCATCGTCCATTTTTTGGCAGCATCACGAATCGCCAGGTAAATAACCTTCTTCGCAGAATCATCCGTCGGAAATAGCTTGCGCTTTTTAATGGCTTGACGAATGACGCTGTTGAGAGATTCAATGGCGTTGGTCGTGTAGATCGCGCGGCGGATGTCTTCAGGGTACTGAAACAGGGTGCGCAGGTTAGCCCAGTGCGCATGCCAGCAACGACTAATCTGTGGATACTTGTCATCCCAGCGCTCACCTAATTGCTCCAACGCCAGCAACGCCTCCTCTTCGGTCACCGACTGGTATATTCGCTTCAGATCACTGGTCACCGCCTTGTAGTCTTTCCAGGGCACATACCTCACCGAGTTACGCACCATGTGCACCACACACAACTGGATTTGGGTATGTGGGTAGACGGCAGCAATCGCATCAGGAAACCCTTTGAGGCCATCAACACAGGCAATCAGTATGTCGCGCACGCCGCGATTCTGGAGTTCGGTTAACACGCCGAGCCAGAATTTGGCTCCTTCATTTTCTGACAACCATAGGCCCAGCAACTCTTTCTGACCTTCCATGGTGACGCCCAAGGCTAGATAAACCGCTTTATTGATGACCTGCTTGTCCTGCCGGATTTTCACCACGATGCAGTCCAGGTAGACAATCGGGTACACCGCATCGAGCGGGCGCGATTGCCATTCAACCACTTGTTCAATTACCGCATCAGTAACCTTGGAAATCAATGTGGGAGATACATCGGCACCATACATCTCTTTGAAAGTGGCGACGATTTCACGGGTGGTCATGCCCTTGGCATAGAGGCTCAGGATCTTGTCATCCATGGAGGTAAACCGCGTTTGGTGCTTCTTCACCAATTGTGGCTCAAAGCTGCCTTCACGATCACGGGGTGTATTGAGCTGGAACTCACCATCCTCGGTTTTCAGCATTTTTGTCGTATGGTCATTGCGGCTATTGGTGGAGGTGGATTTCTGGTGTTTTTCATAACCGAGGTGGGCATCCAGCTCGCCGTTGAGAGCGGCCTCAACGGCGACCTTGGTCAGCATCTGGGTAAAGTCACTCAGATCCTTTTCGGTCTTCATGTGTTTCGCCGCTTCACGGGCGAAGGCTTCGAGGTCTTTCGGGTTCATACTGTGTATCCTTCCCTTAGGTTGGGTTAATGATAAACAGTTACACAGATTTAATTACAGTCTCCATAATGTCGGCGACACCAGTTCTATATGGCTCTGCTGTACTAGGAATCTCCTGTTTGTTTCGATTCCGTTGACAATTTTATTAGCCATAATCGTTCCATATTTTACTGCCTTCCTCACGTTCTGATTGTGACGCTAAATTTTCCTATGACAATGATTGCTGGGTTATTAGTGTTGCCCGCTTCCTTGCGAGTGGCGTCATTTATAGGTCTATTATCTAGCGGGTACAGAATTATGAAAACTTCTGTCCATCAAAGATGGAAGTTGCTAATACAAATGTGGGTTATGCGTGTTTCTCCCACTCCGATTCATATCCGCTATTTCTGAGGTATGCCCGAATGCTTTCAAAAACGTACTCGTTCCATGCCTCAAGATCTGATTGCCCCGCCACAACCTCACCATTCTTTTTGTCTTTTACAATTTCATCGACCATATCCCAAAAAAACTTGGCCAATGCATTGGCTTCTTCTGATGATACGGCTTGGCCAGCCTCAATGACTTTAATTACTATTGGACGATCAAGCTTTCGTGCATAGTGAAGAATGAAATCTTTTTCTTCTTCAAATTTGTACTCAATCATAATGCTTTCCTCGCATCGGTAATTTTGCTCATCCTGTCCGCAATCCATGCTAATTTCTTTGCAAGCGCATACACAGTTATCTGCTTTGTTACGGTTAATAGATAATGCTGCTTTTCTCGTTTGTCCTGAATGAATGCAAGGCCAGCAGGAATATCAGCAGCTTCCAGCACCCAATAAACATTCACCGCTTTCCCATCGGCGTGCTTGGTTTTCATTCTGTATTTATCTTTAAGATGCTGCCAGTGGGCCGAAAAAGAAAGTCCCATTTGGTCATGAGGAATGACCCATTGCTTGCATGGTGAAAACAGATAATCCTTTACTCTTATCCCGTGCACCATGTGGCCTTGTGAATGGTCCAGATACAGAGTGGGGTGTTCGCCTGAGATGGTGGGGCGGGCATAGAATTTACCTAAACCTTTCACGTACTCCCTTAGATCTTCCATTGTTTTAAACTGATCCATGGATACTCCCGAATGTGTATATTTGCGCTTGGGCTTTGCTTTCTGTTCAGCGAAGCATAGTAGCGAATCTGGTTGTTCCTGTATCGTGAGCAGCATGGAATGGAGCGAATCGAGCAATCGTGAACGTAGTCTTTTGAAAAAATGAGTGAACGCTAGATGTCATCCAGTTTTTCAAGTGTGCCCCCAAATTCAAAAATTACATACTTGGTTGGGCGAGTGATCGTTAAAAACGAGCGGCAGGGAAGTGGTTAATATACTGAATGTAAAGGGGAAATTTTATGTAAGGAGTGGGGTGGCTGATGGGGCTCGAACCCACGACCACTGGAATCACAATCCAGGGCTCTACCAACTGAGCTACAGCCACCGTAGCATTGCAGACCAACGTTTTACCACATTCACCAGCTATTTGGTAAGACACCAAGCCTTCTAGCAAATGGCGCGCCCGGCAGGACTCGAACCTGCGACCATCCGCTTAGAAGGCGGATGCTCTATCCAGCTGAGCTACGGGCGCATACTGGAAGTCGAACCCTGGCAGGTTCCCGTTATAGCTAGGTAAAGTGGTCGGAGTGGAGGGATTCGAACCCCCGACATTCTGCTCCCAAAGCAGACGCGCTACCGGACTGCGCTACACTCCGAATGAAACCAGGAGTACCTGATTTCGAGAGGTGCGCATGATACCCATGCGTTTGGAGATCGTCAACGGAAAAGGATTAACTCGCTGAAATAATCGGATCGATTGGCCAGAATATCTCCGTCTCGCTGGCTTAATGATCAGATAGCCTATCCTTTCCTATCTCAAGACCCCGTGCGTGATACATCAAGATGAACCCTTGCTCTTGTTTCAACACAGCTCTGTGGTCAGAATAGCGCGTCAGTCTGTCGGGAGTTTGTATGCAAAACAATAATTTAGGCGTTGCAATGAAATTGGGGATGCGTCGGCTTGCGTCGGGCGTGTGCATTTTGTCGGCGCGCACGGAGGACGGAGAGTTATTCGCCATGACCGTATCTTCTGTCACATCGGTATCGGACAATCCCGCTTCTTTGTTGGTGTGCATCAACAAGCTGGTTTCGCAGCACGACTACCTTTCAACGCAAGGTACCCGCTTCGCGATCAACGCGTTGAACTCCAATCAGCAAGACCTTTCCAACCTCTGCGCCGGGCGCGAGCAGGGGCGTAATCGCTTCAGTATTGGCGCATGGCAGCAAGACGAGAACGGTGTGCCATATCTGACGGATGCCCAGGCGGTATTTTTTTGCGAAGCAGATAAGGTGATGGAATACGGTACGCACCATATTGTGGTCGGCAAAATCCATCAGGTGCTTGTTGGTGAGGATGATATCAACCCGTTACTGTATGTGGATGGCCGCTACGGTTTGCTGATGCGGCCAGAGTAAAAACGCCGCCATTTGCTTTGGTGCGCTGAGTTTATCAGTGGGTAATAAGTGGGCATTTTTTAATTTCTGCTGACCATTTGTTGGGTGCAAAACGCAGCAAAAATTTACCTGATTATGCTCTTGTATTATGAACCTTTTGTGGCTACGGTCGATTCGCGGTTAAGGTCCACTAACCTTTTATGCACACCTTGGGTGCGGAATTAATCAACTTGCTTAAAGGCTGCGCTAAAACTGATTTTTACTCGGATAAAGGTTTGTAATTTATTGATTTATAAGGGAAAAATAAATAAGGTTAAAAAATGCACAATTTGTAGTTGGGCCAGATATTTTGCGGCTTGGCGATGGTTTCCCAAAATGTATCCACCAAGTTATCCACAGAAAATGTGGACAAATTAAATGTGAATTTTATTGTGCAAAAAAGTTACAGTTACCGCTGGATATCACTTTTCTCCACCAGAATTGCTACAGTTTTCCTGTCATTAATGACGCCGTTGTTTGGATTTGAACGCTATGAGTGAAAAATTAAAGGTTGCAGTGCTGGGAGGCGGTAGTTTTGGCACAGCTATTGCCAACATCATTGCCTGCAATCAACACCCTGTTTCCCTTTGGATGCGCTCGCCCGAGCAGGCGGCGGAGTGTCAGGCCGCGCGGGAAAATACCCGCTATCTTCCCGGTTACCGGCTGCACGATAGCCTGGTGATTACCGCTGATCTCGAAGCGGCTGTTTCGGTCAGTGATCTGATTTTTGTCTCCATCCCCAGTCATTCATTCCGCGCAGTGACCCGTCAGATGCGTCCTTATCTAAAGCCGGAGGCGATTATCATCAGTACGGCTAAAGGTATTGAGCCGGAGGGCTTTACCTTAATGAGCCAGATACTCGAGCAGGAATTGCCTTCACACCGGATTGGTGTGCTCAGTGGTCCTAATTTTGCAAAAGAAATTGTTCAGCAACAGCAAACCGGAAGCGTGATTGCGAGTGAGCACCAATCCGTCATCAGTTGTGTCCAGTCAACGTTGAGCTCTGCTACTTTTCGCGTTTATGCCAACAGTGATCGCTATGGTGTAGAGCTGGGTGGAGCGTTAAAAAATATCTACGCCATTATTTGTGGTATGGCCGCCGCGCTGGGTGCGGGCAATAACACCCAGGCGATGTTGCTGACGCGCAGCCTTGCCGAGATGGGGCGCTTTGCCAACCTTATGGGAGCCAATCCCATGACATTTTTAGGTTTGGCTGGCGTGGGTGATTTGATTTTGACCTGCACCTCAGACTTGAGCCGTAATTACCGCGTGGGTTACGCGTTGGGGCAGGGTAAGCCTCTGGATGAAGTAGTCTCTGGTTTGGGGCAGGTCGCAGAGGGCGTCAATACTTTGCGCCAGGTAAAACAAAAAGCCGATGAGCTGGGAGTCTATATGCCGCTGGTCTCCGGTTTACATGGTATTTTGTTTGAACAGAAAAAAATCGCTGATGTAGCACGTGGCTTGATGTTGGGCGAGCAAAATTATGATGTTGAATACGCAGGAAAACGATCATGAATAATGAAGAACTCAAGTCAAATCTTCTCTCTTCCCGGCATTGGTTGCGCTTGGTGTTTATGTTGCTATTTGCCGCCTTGTTGCAGGTTGCCGGTATTATTATGTGGGTATTGGTAATCCTGCAGTTTGTGTTTTCATTGATTACCGGGCAGGACAATGCCAACCTGCGCAGCTTCGGCCATTCATTATCCACTTTCATTTATCAGACGCTGAAGTTCCTCACCTACAACAGCGAAGAAAAGCCGTTTCCTTTTGCTGATTGGCCTACAATCAACGAAGAACCGCCGGTAGAAGCAGTGGTTGTTGCCGAAAAGCCGCGTGCTCGCACAAGGGCCAAGGTTGCGCAAAAGAAAAACGATAGCGATACCCAATCTGACAATTTATAACGCTCATGCGGAGGTGGATATGGAGCTGTTTATTCTGCGGCATGGTGAAGCAGAGCCTCGTACTACGACAGATGAGGCGCGCCAACTGACTGCAAAAGGGCGTGCCGATGTGGCCAGGATGATCAGATCGTCGCTTGATGACCTCGGCGAATTGACCCACATCTGGGTGAGTCCTTTGGTGCGCGCGCAGCAAACCGCAGAAATTGCCGGTGAACTGATTGGTGATATGGAGCCTTACACCACCGAATTGCTAAGCCCGGATGCCGACCCCCAATTACTCTTCAATCAATTACAAATCAGCGAATGCCAGGGATTATTACTGGTCAGTCACCAACCTCTCGTCAGTAAGATCCTCGATACACTTTGCGGCACAGTGAACGATTATCACGACATGGCCACCAGTTCGCTGGCGTGTATAGATATTGAAATTATTGCAGCTGATATGGGCAAGCTACGCTGGTTACGCCATTCGTCAACCTGATAACTCCCGATTCTTCATCCATGCTTTTTGTGAATTGCTAATGGAGGTTGAGTATGCCGCGCGAACTGGCATTTGAGATTGATGGTTTGACTTTTGCTGCCCAGGAATGGGGTGAACCGGGTAAACAACCTGTACTTGCACTTCACGGCTGGTTGGATAATAGCGCGAGTTTTTACGCATTAGCACCCCGCTTGCGCGATGTGCATGTGATTGCAGTAGATATGGCCGGGCACGGGCAAAGTTCTCACCGTCCAGGCGGTGCGCCCTACAATATTTGGGAAGACGTCGCAGAAATTTTTGCCATCGCGGACCAATTGGGGTGGGAGCAATTTACGTTGCTTGGGCATTCGCGTGGTGCCATCATCAGTATGTTGGTCGCCGGTACTTTTCCGGAGCGGATAACGCGGTTGGCGCTGATAGAAGGTTTGCTTCCTGAGCCGACCAACATGGCAGATGCTCCGGAACAATTGGCGCGTTCTATCCTCGGCTTGCGCGCGCAGGCAAACAAGCCGCTATCTCTCTATAAAGATCTGTCTTCAGCCATTAAAGCCCGTGAACGGGGGATGTTTCCCTTGAGCAATGCCGCCGCCGCTGCGCTGACCGAGCGTGGTGTTAAAGGAGTTCCCGGTGGTTATCAGTGGAGCACGGACCAACGTTTGCTGGCGCCGTCCGCGATTAAATTAACGCGCGAACATGTGCAGGCGTTTATTGCGCGAATCACAGCTCCGATAAAATTAATTCTCGCAGAAAGCGGTATCCCGAAGATGTTTTCGGGGTTTCAGCGCGAAGTGTCGGTTTTTCCTCAGGTTGATGTTGAAGTCATGCCCGGTGGGCATCACCTACACATGGAGGCAGAGGTTGATGCTGTTGCCGAGTCGTTGAATCATTTTTTTGAAGCAACGCCGAGTGAAAAAAATGCTAAACCAAACAATTTTCGACAAAACGAATTGAGGTAAATCCCTTGCTTGTAACGGTTTTAGAACGCTATCAATTACGTGTATTTGCCTTGTTTTTACTTGTCTGTAGTGCAGGATGGGCTGCGGCTCAAACACCGGAAACAGACCTGGGGCTTGAAGCCTTTCCCCATGCAAGAGTTGTTTTCCGCAGTCAGCTTGAAGACGACGACTACATTCTCGCGTTAGGCAGTTTCAAAAAGACCGAGGGGATGTGGAATGTTGATCACCACCAACGACTCAGCGGCAAACTCACGCGCATGACGCTGGAGCTGCCCTCAACCCATACCGCTGAAGACGGGTTTCAATTTTACGTTCAGCAGTTGAAAAAAATGGGTGCACGTGAGTTGTACCGCTGTAATGGGCGTGAATGCGGGCCGAGCAACAGTTGGGCTAACAATCATTTTAAAGTGATTCAATTGTACGGTCTGGATCAGCATCAACGTTACGCGGCCTATGAAGTCATTCACGACCAGAAACCGCCTTACTATGTATCGTTGTATGCCGTGCTGCGGGGCAACAAACGGGTGCTGGTCCAACTGGATATTTTGCAAAGCGACAAAGCGCCAGCGGAAAGTATCGCCACTGACCCTGATTCCTTGCTGCGCCTGTTTATGTCGCAAGGTTTTTATATTTTTCCCGGTGCGGTTGCAGATGATGACGCGGGCACATCTCGGCTGGTCATCAAACCGGAGCATGTTGAAACGCTGGTTAAGGTGTTGCAGCGGCATACGCAGTGGAAGATTGCATTGGTGGGGCATGATTATCGAGCCAGTGCGCTCGTTAACCAGCAGCGTGATTCACTTCGCTATGCGGATTCACTCAAGGCCGCACTGGTGAAAGAAGGCATTTCGGCGGACCGTATCGTGACTCACGGGTTGGGTAGTCTGGCGCCCGCTGGCCGGGGCAGTCAAAGTGCTCGGGTGGAAGTGGTGAAATTGAATAATTAATGCTGCCTCTTGCGCGCCCGTCTCCGTGGGCGCAAATGATGCAGAATCAACGCAAGAGCGAAAGGAATTCAGTGCGGGTGGCCTGGTTGCTGCGAAAGGTGCCGAGCATGGCCGAGGTTTTCATGGACGAGTTCTGTTTCTCCACACCGCGCATCATCATGCACATATGCTTGGCTTCAATGATCACACCCACACCGGATGCACCGGTAATCTTTTGCACTGACTCGGCAATTTGAACAGTGAGTTGTTCCTGGATTTGCAGGCGACGCGCATACATATCCACGATGCGTGCAACCTTGGACAGCCCGAGTACCTTCCCGGTAGGGATATAAGCCACATGGGCTTTACCGATAAACGGTAGCAGGTGGTGCTCGCATAACGAATACAGCTCGATATCCTTGACCATAATCATTTCACTGGATTCTGAGGGAAACAGGGCGCCGTTCACTACCTCGTCCAATGTCTGGTTGTAACCCCGGGTCAGGAATTGGAAGGCTTTGGCTGCGCGTTCAGGGGTATCAATCAGCCCCGGTCGGTTCAGGTCTTCACCAATGCCGGCAATGATATGGGCAAAATGTTCTTTCATAACCGCAGTCCTCGCCATATTCAGGAGCGTCTTTATCAGTAGGAAGTCGCTCATCGGAAACTGTGCTGACCCGGTATCTTGTATCGTTAACCAGGTCGCGCTGGGGGCGCTCACCCTACGTGATGCCGACAAAATCGTAAAGTACTTTTTACGCCAGTCTTACCGGCTGGATCAGTATCTCGCCAGGGCTTTTTCGTTTAAAGTTTTTGATATCCCGGTAGAATGCCGCTCCAATTTAGACAGCCTAGGGTGAAAAAGTGAGTATTGGACAAAAGCATGATGTCTGCAGTGATTTGATCAGTGTGCGGGACTACATCCGCTGGGGCGCCAGCCAGTTCAATGCGGCGGAGCTTTTCTTTGGCCACGGTACGGACAATGCCTGGGATGATGCACTGCAACTCGTGCTGCACGCCTTGCACCTGCCGTTGCCGCTTAACCCTGATGTTCTGGACGCTCGCCTGACCCTGGCGGAACGCAAAGAGGTGGTTGCACTCTTGCGGCGGCGTATAGATGAACGTATGCCCACCGCTTACCTCACGGGCACGGCCTGGTTTGCCGGCTTGCCGTTCCGGGTTGATTCGCGCGTGCTGGTGCCGCGCTCACCGATTGCCGAGCTGATCGAAAACCAATTTTCCCCCTGGCTATTGCAAGAGCCTGAGTACATCCTCGATTTGTGCACCGGCAGCGGCTGTATCGGTATTGCTTGCGCCTATGCTTTTCCCGAAGCAGCGGTAGATCTAAGCGATATCTCCAGGGATGCCCTGGAAGTGGCGCAGCGCAACATCGATATCCATGAAGTGGGCCACCGCGTGCGCGCTATTGAATCGGACTTGTTTGATAACCTGGCGGAGCTACGCTACGACCTGATCGTCAGCAATCCCCCTTATGTGGACGCTGAAGATTTGGCCGAGATGCCGGCGGAGTATCACGCCGAGCCAGCGTTAGGCCTGGCTTCAGGTGTGGACGGGCTCGACTTCACCCGCCGCCTGCTGCGGGAAGCGCTGGATCACCTGACGGACGAGGGCGTACTGATTGTTGAGGTGGGAAATAGCGGCGTTGCCCTGGAAGCGGCCTACCCGGAGTTGCCTTTCACCTGGCTGGAGTTCCATCGCGGTGGCCATGGCGTATTCCTGCTGACCGCCGCGCAATTGCAGGACGCCGCCGAGCGCGGACTGTTGTAGTCGGGCGATCTCACGGTAAAAAGAATCCTGAGTTCCGGGCGAGCGCCTGAGAAAGGGTGCTGCATCCCCGTCAGTCACGTATAATCGCCGGCTCCCCGATATAACCACACATATTTTTGACGCAAGAGAGCATTATGTCCGGCAACAGTTATGGCAAGTTATTTACCGTTACCACCTTCGGCGAAAGCCATGGTTTGGCATTGGGCTGTATCGTTGACGGCTGCCCGCCGGGGCTCGAACTCAGCGAAGCGGATATTCAAATTGACCTGGACCGCCGCAAGCCCGGTCAATCCCGCTATACCACCCAACGCCGCGAGGCAGATGAAGTCAAGATTCTCTCCGGTGTGTTTGAGGGCAAGACAACGGGCACACCTATCGGGTTGATCATCGAAAATACCGACCAGCGCTCCAAAGACTACTCCAATATCAAAGACCAATTCCGGCCGGCCCACGCCGATTACACCTACATGCAAAAATACGGTGTGCGCGATTATCGTGGCGGTGGCCGCTCCTCTGCGCGCGAAACAGCGATGCGTGTTGCGGCTGGCGCGATAGCCAAAAAATATTTGAAGGATGTATTGGGTATTGAGGTGCGCGGCTATCTGTCGCAGTTAGGCCCCATTAAAATTGAAACCGTAGATTGGGATCAGATTGAACAGAATCCTTTCTTCTGTCCGGATGCCAGCAAGGTGCCGGAGATGGAAGAGTTTATGAAAGTCCTCAATAAAGAGGGCGACTCCATCGGTGCCAAAATTACCGTGGTGGCAACAGGCGTGCCGCCAGGGTTGGGCGAGCCGATCTTTGATCGCCTGGATGCGGAGATTGCCCACGCCTTGATGAGCATCAACGCCGTAAAAGGCGTAGAGATTGGCGAAGGTTTTGGTGTGGTTGATCAGCGCGGCAGCAAACACCGGGATGAAATGACGCCGGAAGGTTTTCTGTCCAACAACGCGGGCGGTATTCTCGGCGGTATTTCGTCAGGCCAGGATATTGTCGCGAACATAGCGCTCAAGCCGACCAGCAGTTTGCATATTCCCGGTCGTAGCGTGGATGTGCATGGCAACCCGGTAGAAGTGATTACCAAAGGTCGTCACGATCCCTGTGTGGGTATTCGTGCAACGCCCATTGCCGAAGCCATGTTGGCTTTGGTATTGATGGATCATC
Source organism: Cellvibrio sp. ARAG 10.3 (assembly GCF_051846955.1). Taxonomy (NCBI): domain Bacteria; kingdom Pseudomonadati; phylum Pseudomonadota; class Gammaproteobacteria; order Cellvibrionales; family Cellvibrionaceae; genus Cellvibrio; species Cellvibrio sp. ARAG 10.3. The sequence continues at coordinate 296,162 of NZ_JBPYCU010000002.1, read as the reverse complement.
TGCTGCGTCATCGCGGTCAAAACGGTGGCGTAAAACACGATGTCCCGGTAATTCCTGCACGCGTTAAATAAACCTATGCGCGATAGCGGCCGACGCTGGTTCGGTCGCTGTCATCCTTTCCTGTTCCTCCGGCGTTATCCGCACTCTTATGTCTGACTCCCCGTCATCTGCCGCCTCGCCAGCCTTGCCCTATTGGCGATTATCCAGTTTTTATTTCTTTTACTTTTGTGTCGTGGGCGCCATGGTTCCCTACTGGGGCGTTTACCTTAAATCCCTGGGCTACAGCTCGCGTGATGTTGGGATTATCAGTGCCATTATTTTGGGTACGCGCATTGTTGCCCCCAATTTTTGGGGATGGCTGGCAGATCGGACGCAACAACGGTTGCACATTATTCGCTGGGGCAGCTTCGCGGCCTGTGCTTTTTTTGCCGGTGTCTTTGTCGATCAATCGTTTGTGTGGCTCGTGGTTGTGGTCAGCGCCTACACGTTTTTTTGGCATGCCGTGCTGCCGCAATTCGAAGTCATTACTCTGACATACCTCGCAAAAGATCATCATCGATACGGTCAGATTCGCCTATGGGGATCGGTAGGATTTATTGCGGCGGTGATGTTGTTAGGGTGGCTGTTCGATATTTTGTCGGTTCGCTATCTACCGGTGTTTATCCTTACGTTTCTGTTGTTGATCGGTTTATCCAGCATCAGCTTGAAGCCCATAGCGTTGCGCGAAGCCAGCCGTACCCCCGGCGGTTTTTGGCGGATTGTCAGGCAGCCGACCATGTTGTGTTTTTTATTGATGAGTTTTTTGTTGCAGCTCAGTCACGGCCCTTACTACACTTTCTATAGCCTTTACCTGATTGATAATCACAACTACAGCAGCGCCGTTACTGGGCTGTTGTGGGGCTTGGGCGTGATGGCTGAAGTGATGGTATTCATGGTGATGCATCACTTGTTACGGCGTTTTTCGCTGCGTACTTTATTATTGTGGGTGTTGGTAGTGACCGGTATTCGCTGGTGCCTGATCGCCGCTTTTGCCGAGTACTGGCCGCTGTTGGTTGTCGCCCAGTTGCTGCATGCCGGTAGTTTTGGTGTGGCTCACGCTGTGTCCATAGAGATGGTGCGACGCTATTTTGGTGGCGCTCACCAAAGTCAGGGGCAAGCGCTGTACAGTTCATTGAGTTTTGGTGCGGGCGGTGCCTTGGGCGCCTTGCTGGGCGGTGTATTGTGGGACTATAGCGCCGAGCTGACATTTTACCTGTGCGGTGTTTGTGCCTTGTTGGCTTTTTTTATTGCTTATCTGGGACTTTTTCCCAAAGCGCATGCGGTTGTCGAATCATCTGACTCTTGAGGTAGATCGCCGTGAACGATTTGCGTATTGCATTAATCCAGCACGAGATAGTGCCGAATAATCCGCAACATAATCTGGATGTATTCGCACAGGAAATGTTGTTGGCCAAAGGCTGCGATCTGGTGATCTTGCCCGAAGTCTTTACCACCGGTTTCTGTGCCGGTGCGCGCAACTATGCTGAGTCTATCGATGGGCGAGCCTATGAGTGGATGGCCCGGCAAGCGCAAACTTTAGAGGCGGTGGTCACCGGCAGTCTGGTCGTAAAAGAAGGTGAAAATTATTTTAATCGCCTGGTCTGGATGCGCCCCGATGGGACTTACACCCATTACGACAAACGCCATTTATTTCGCATGGCTGGCGAACATACACGCTACGCCAGTGGCAACAAACGAGTATTGGTCGAGGTGAGGGGTTGGCGGGTATTGCCCTTGGTGTGCTATGACCTACGTTTCCCGGTATGGTCGCGCAATCGGGGCGATTACGATCTGGCGATTTACGTAGCCAATTGGCCAGTTGCGCGGGAGCTGCATTGGAACCGTTTGCTGCAAGCGCGCGCCATTGAAAACCTGAGTTATGTGGCGGGTGTCAATCGCATTGGTCTCGATGAAAAACACCAGCATTACGACGGTGATTCATCGGTGTACGGACCGGATGGTATCGAATTGCTTCAGGCAAAAGCAGCCAGCGGTTGTTTTATTGTGCAATTAAGTGTGCAGCGATTGCAGGAGTATCGCACAGCATTTCCGGCGCATATGGATGCGGATAATTTTGAGTTACGCGATTGACGGGCGAATAAAAAAATACCCCGGTTTAAACCGGGGTATGGTGTGCCAGGCGGAAATTAAAAGTGAAACAGTAATGCAGCATAGGGGCCTTTCAGCTGTACATCGGCGGTTACATCTTCGTCGATTTCCAATGACATCTCGCGATAACCAACTTCCAGGCCCACATCTAACACAGAGTCAAACATGTACTGTAGTTTGGCGCTGTAATCCGTCAGGCGATTATCTTCATAATTGATCGCGCTGCCTTCGAGTCCTAACGAAAATCCGGTTAACGGTAGATCGAATTGGGCTTTGGCATAAATCATCGGAATGGCTTCATCCAGATCAACGGACTCGCTGGTAAATTCACTCACCGCCGTAACATGACCGTCGAATTTACGAATATTCAAACCCACATCCAGATTTACCCAGTTGTCGAGCAGCTCGTAGTAAAGCACGATATCCATATGGCTAAGATCAAAATCAGATGCGACTTCCGTGCCGGCGGTGAAGGTGGTGCCATCAATAGTAAAGGTTTGATCAATAACAGCCGTTTGCTTGCTGGTAATATCCATTTTTTGCAGCTTGATGTTCGGAATAATCGGTACCGGATGCTCCAGTGCGATGTAGTAATAGTTATTGTCTTCTTCGTCCATACCCAAAGATTTCACATCAATGCTGGGGTCGCCGGCATTACCGCTGTATTCCCCTTGCCATTGGCCCGCGCCTGCGTAGACGCCTAGGATGGTATCAGCTGCTGCAAAAGGAGATAAAAGTGCCAGGGTTGTAGCCAGAGTCAGTTTCTTCATGATATGTGTCCTTCGATGACGATGTTAAAACCGTAAATGTAGTGGTTACCAAGTGTAGATGAAAATAAATAATGTGTTTCGCTGGTGGCGTTTTCCATGTGAGTGCAAGTGTAGCGGTTTACGGAAAAAAGTAATCCTGAATATTCGATGAAAATCACACATTTTTCGCATTATGTAAGCCATCGCGCTTAAGCAATTCCAGGAACGCTCGCGCTGCATTATTCAGGCTCCGTTGACGATGATAAATACAACCCAGGGGGCGTGTCAGTGGCGGGTGTTGCACAGGTAATACCCGCAGCTCTCCGTCAATCATCGTTTCCGGTAACACTCCCCACCCCAAACCAATTGCCACCATCATCTTGATGGTGTCCAGGTGATTGGTGACCATGGTGATATCCAGTGTTTGCTGCTGTTGATCAAACAATGTGCGGATCAGGCGTGTGGTGTAGGTATTCATATCCGGCATGATGGCTTGATAAGGTGTCAAATCCATTAATGACAAGCGCTCGGCTGTGGCAAGCGGATGCGTTGGCGCTGCCACAAAGCGCAATTGGTCCCGCCAGATAACATCCGCAGCAATGCGTGAGTCCATTTCTTCAGCCAGCGTGATCACCGCAAGATCGAAACGCCCTTGAATGATTTCGTGAAAAGCTTGCTCTGAGTCGAGGAAATGTAAATCCAGTTTGACCTCGGGATAGCTCCGTGAATAGTCGCGTAAATAGGGTGGCAAACGGTGCAGGCCGATATGGTGACTGGTGGCAATACTCAACTTGCCCCGCACATCGCCCTTGAGATCTGCAATGGCACGCTGTGCAGCGGCCACTTCCTGGAGGATATTCCTTGCCGTCGGCAGCAAGGAAAGTCCCGCCTGGGTCAGTGAAACCTGACGACCGATGCGGTCAAATAAGCTGGTATTGAGCTGCTCTTCAAGGATGGCAATACGTTTGCTCACAGCGGGCTGCGTCAGGTGCAAACGCTGGGCGGCTGAGGAAAACGAGCCGGTTTCAGCAATGGCGAGGAAGGCTTGCAAGTGCTGGGTATCCATGGGCGCTACTATATCTATTCTATTTTGGAATGCAATATATAAAAATTATAAATTTGTTTTATGGGTTTGTCGCTTTTAGAATAGCGCTAAATGTCAGTGACACAGGTTCACGCCTGATCAAGTAACCGTGCTTTTACATACCGCCTATTTAAATACTACCCAAGAGGTTAGCCATGGCTGCAAAAACCCTTTATGACAAACTCTGGGACGCCCATCTCGTCCAGCAGCGCGATGATGGATCGGCGTTGATCTACATCGATCGCCATATCGTGCACGAAGTGACGTCACCCCAGGCCTTTGACGGGCTCCGCATTGCTGGACGTAAACCCTGGCGTGTGGATTCGATCCTCGCGACGCCCGACCACAATGTGCCGACGACGCAAAAAGAACGTGCGTTCGGCGTTAAGGGAATTCAGGACCCTGTATCCCTTATCCAGGTCCAAACCCTGGACGACAACTGCGATGAATTTGGCATCGTGGAGTTCAAGATCAATGACAGTCGGCAGGGTATCGTGCATGTCATCGGCCCGGAGACGGGTGCCTGTTTACCCGGAATGACCATCGTGTGTGGTGATTCCCACACCGCTACCAACGGCGCACTCGGTGCCTTGGCCCATGGAATTGGTACCAGCGAAGTTGAACATGTGATGGCGACCCAATGCCTTGTTGCCAAAAAAATGAAAAACATGTTGATCAAGGTTGATGGAAAATTAGGCGCTGGCGTCACGCCTAAAGATGTGGTTTTGGCGATTATCGCCAGGATCGGAACGGCGGGTGGTAATGGTCATGCGATGGAGTTTGCCGGTCAGGTCTTTCGCGATATGAGCATGGAAGGGCGCATGACCGTGTGCAACATGGCTATCGAAGCTGGTGCCCGCGCCGGTATGGTGGCGGTTGATCAAACCACGATCGATTACGTAAAAGGCCGGACCTATGCCCCGACAGGTGATATGTGGGAAAAGGCAGTGGCTGCCTGGCGTGAATTGCACACTGATGAAGGCGCACATTTTGATACCGTGGTGGAGCTTCGCGGTGAGGACATCAAGCCCCAGGTCAGCTGGGGTACGTCACCGGAGATGGTAGTTGCCGTGGATGAGCAGGTGCCTGATCCTGCCAAAGAGACCGATCCTGTGAAGCGCGAAGGTATGTTGCGCGCTTTGCAGTACATGGGGTTGCAAGCCAACCAGCCGATGACCTCGATCCATGTTGACCGGGTATTTATTGGCTCTTGCACCAACTCGCGTATCGAAGACATTCGCGCGGCGGCGGCAGTGGTTAAAGGGCGCAATAAAGCGGCGAATGTTAAGGAAGCCATTGTTGTGCCAGGCTCCGGAACGGTAAAAGCCCAGGCGGAAGCAGAAGGTTTGCACCATATTTTTATCGAGGCTGGTCTCGAATGGCGCGAGCCTGGCTGTTCCATGTGTCTGGCGATGAATGCCGATAAGTTGGGTGCCGGTGAACATTGTGCATCCACATCCAACCGGAACTTTGAAGGGCGGCAAGGCTATGGCGGGCGCACGCATCTGGTGAGTCCAGCCATGGCCGCAGCGGCTGCCATTGCAGGTCATTTTGTCGATGTGCGCGAATGGGGGAATGTGTAATGAAAAGTTTTACGGTAGTGACCGGTATTGCGGCACCCATGGATCGGGCGAATGTTGATACGGATATGATCATCCCGAAGCAGTTCCTGAAGTCCATCAAGCGCACCGGCTTTGGCAAGAATTTATTCGACGAATTGCGTTACCTGGATGAAGGCAAGCCGGATCAGGATTGTACGGGCCGCCCGTTGAATAACGAATTTCCTCTGAATTTCCCGCGCTATCAGGGCGCAACGATTTTACTGGCACGGGAGAATTTCGGTTGCGGTTCCAGCCGGGAACACGCGCCCTGGGCGTTGGATGATTATGGTTTCCGCAGTGTGATCGCGCCGAGTTTTGCAGATATTTTTTATAACAACTGCTTTAAAAACGGTTTGCTGCCGATTGTGTTAAGCGACGAGACTGTCGATCAGTTGTTTAAGGAAATGTACGCGACCGAGGGTTACCAGTTAACCATTGATCTGGCGGCACAAACGCTACAGACCCCATCGGGAGAAACCTTTGCGTTTGATATCGATGCATTTCGCAAACACTGTTTGTTAAATGGACTGGATGATATTGGCTTAACGCTCGAACACGCTGACGCTATTCGTGCCTATGAAGCCAAGCGGCGCGCAGAAGCCCCCTGGTTGTTTGACGCCGTTAAATAAACTTCCGCCATCTATAGCGAGGCGCAGTGCCAACGGCACTCGCGCTTATATTTTTATAGGCGCATAGCGCGCTGCAATTAATAATGAACATTACGGGGAGTAGGTATTTTGGGTAAGCATATTTTGATTCTGGAAGGTGATGGCATTGGCCCGGAAATCGTTGCTGAGGCGCGCAAAGTCATGGACTGTGTCAACGACAAATATAACCTTGGCCTGACCTTTGAAAACGAATTGATGGGTGGCTGTGCTATTGATGTACACGGGGTCCCATTGGCTGATTCGACCCTGGAGCGGGCGCGCCAGGCGGATGCGATCTTGTTGGGAGCCGTCGGTGGTCCTAAATGGGACAAGCTTGACCGCGCTATCCGCCCGGAAAAAGGCTTGCTGAAGATCCGCTCACAATTGGGACTGTACGCCAATCTGCGCCCGGCCTTGTTATACCCGCAGCTGGTGGAAGCTTCCTCGCTCAAACCGGAAGTGGTGTCAGGGCTGGACATCCTGATTGTGCGCGAACTGGCTGGCGGCATTTATTTCGGTGAACCTCGCGGTATTCGAACACTGGAAAATGGTGAGCGTGAAGGGTACAACACCTATAAATATTCAGAGAGTGAGATACTGCGTATCGGCCGTACCGCCTTTGAGATGGCGCGCAAACGTAATCGCAAGGTTTGTTCGGTCGATAAAGCCAATGTGTTAGAGGCGACGATGCTGTGGCGCGAAGTGATGGACTCGCTGGCACCGGAATATCCGGATGTCGAGCTGTCGCATATGTACGTTGACAATGCCGCAATGCAATTGGTGCGCGCGCCCAAGCAATTTGATGTGATTGTTACCGGTAATATGTTCGGCGATATTTTATCCGACGCGGCGGCGATGCTCACCGGTTCCATAGGTATGTTACCATCGGCTTCTCTGGATAAAGACGGTCGCGGTATGTACGAACCTTGCCATGGTTCTGCCCCCGATATTGCCGGCCAGGGTATTGCCAATCCCTTAGCGACTATCCTGTCGGTGTCCATGATGCTGCGTTATTCGTTATCTATGCCGGATGTAGCTGATGCCATTGAGGTCGCTGTGGGGCAAGTGCTGGATAAAGGCTTGCGTACAGCAGACATCTATACCGAAGGCAAAACTCGCGTTTCCACAGCGCAGATGGGCGATGCGGTCGTTGCGGCTTTGAGTCATTAATGCACAGATGCACAGAGAAATTTCAACTCGTTAAATAGTAATCAGAGAGAGCAGACATGAGAGTAGGTTTTGTAGGTTGGCGTGGCATGGTGGGGTCGGTATTAATGGATCGCATGCAAGCGGAAAACGATTTTGCTGATATCGAACCGGTATTTTTCACCACATCCAATGTTGGTGGTGCTGCTCCGGCTGTAGCCAGCGGCTTGCCTGCACTCAAGGATGCTTTTTCTATTGCGGACCTGAAACAACTGGACGTCATTGTTACCTGCCAGGGCGGTGATTACACCAACGACGTATTTCCCAAGTTGCGTAGCGAAGGTTGGCAAGGGTATTGGATTGATGCAGCGTCCAGCCTCCGGATGGATAAGGATTCCTTGATCGTCCTTGATCCGGTTAACCTGGATGTCATCAAGAACGGCATCGCCAAAGGCGTCAAGAATTACATTGGTGGAAACTGTACTGTCAGTCTCATGCTGATGGGCTTGGGCGGTTTGTTTCATGCGGGTCTGGTGGATTGGGTTTCCTCTATGACATACCAGGCGGCCTCTGGCGCCGGCGCGCAAAACATGCGCGAATTGATCAGCCAGATGGGCAGCATCCATGCCTCCGTGGCGGATAAATTGGCTGACCCGGCTTCGGCAATCCTGGAGATAGATCGTCAGGTTGCGGAGACGATGCGTAGCGCCGATTTCCCGCGCGACAACTTCGGCCATCCTCTAGCGGGTAGTCTCCTGCCGTATATCGATAAACAACTGGACAGCCGCCAGAGCAAAGAAGAGTGGAAGGGGCAGGTTGAGACCAACAAGATCCTGGGGCGCAGCGATAATCCTATCCCGGTGGATGGACTTTGTGTGCGTATCGGTGCAATGCGTTGCCACAGCCAGGCGCTGACCATCAAACTTAACAAAGATGTTCCGCTTGCCGACATTGAGGCTTTGCTGGCAGAAGCGAATCAATGGGCTAAAGTTGTACCGAACGAGCGTGATGCCAGTTTGCGCGATCTGACACCTACCGCTGTAACCGGCACTCTGTCGATACCGGTAGGGCGTTTGCGCAAGATGAATATGGGGCCGCAATACTTATCAGCGTTCACCGTCGGGGATCAATTATTGTGGGGTGCGGCAGAGCCGTTGCGTCGCATGTTGCGCATCCTCAAAGAAGCCTGATAAAGAGATTACTGCTGAATCAGCGCCTCGATTCTTATTCCGGAATCGAGGCGTTTTTTTAAATACAAAGTCATTTTGACTCTGCGGGCGGTGAAATCTACCTCTTAATTTTGTGGAATATGCCCAAAAACGTTTAAAAATCTGCCAGCTTGGCTGCTTGTAACTGGTGGAAGTGTTGATAAAAAGCTATTTATAATGAATACTTACGAAAGATAGTGAAGATATATTCGAGGTTTTATAACCTCTGCATACAACGTCCAGGTTTAAGTACCAGATTTTTTTGACCGACAAAATGTTGCCATCCCTGTCAGGTGCTTGAAACCAGGGGAGATAATAAAAGGATAGTCCTATGCATCTTCGAAAGCTGGTTTGGGTCTGTGGATTTGCCGTCGCGCTGTTGGCAAATTACGCCAGTGCCTTGGGGTTGGGAGAAATCAAATTAAATTCAGCACTGAATCAGCCGCTCAACGCTGAAATCAAGTTGTTGGATATTCGGGATCTCAGCACAGAGCAAATTATTGTTGCACTGGGTTCTCCTGCCGATTTTGAGCGCAACGGCGTTGACCGTCTTTATTTCTATACAGAGCTGGAATTTCAGGTTCTGTTGAACGAACCCGGCGGTGCCGTTGTGCGCATCTCAACGCGCAATCCTGTGCGTGAACCCTATCTTAATTTCCTGGTTGAAGCCCGATGGCCCAGTGGTCGTTTATTACGCGAGTACACCTTGCTAATGGATCTGCCCACCTTTGCCGATACGCCCTCAACACCGGTCGAGTCTGCAACTACTTATCCGCAGCCGATGACCCAGCCGCGCACCAGCGCTACAGTACAAACGCCAACCCGCTCCAGTTCGCCAGCTTATCCCCAGGCGGAGTCTCGGCCAGAGCCTGAATCTACCCCCGGTGGCCGTCGCTCCGGCGCTGATTCCTATGGTCCGGTTGGCAGCAATGAAACGTTATGGCAAATCGCACTGGATGTTCGTCCGGATCGTGGTTTGTCCGTGCACCAGACCATGCTGGCTATCCAGCGCTTGAACCCGGAAGCATTTATCAACGGCAATATCAATTTGCTGCGCAAAGGGCAGGTCTTGCGTCTACCTTCTGCTGATGAGATCAGATCCATTTCCCGCAGCGACGCAGTTGCCGAAGTGGCTGTGCAGAATCAGGAGTGGTCGGGAAGCACCATGGGTGCCCAGTTGAATGCATCGCGCCGTGAAGTATCGGCGCGACGTGAGTCTCAAGATGTGAGCGGACAGGTGCGACTGGCCTCGCCTGGCAGCGATTACGATGGCAGTGGGCAGGGCAGTGGTAGCAATGCCGGCGACAGTCGTGGACTGGAAAATGAATTGGCCGCAACCCTTGAAGAACTTGATAAGGCTCGCATGGAAAACTCCGAACTGAATTCACGGATTCAGGATTTGGAGGAGCAAATCGACACGATGGAGCGTTTGGTTAATGTGAGCAATGAGCAACTGCGTGCAATGCAATTGGCAGCCCAACAATCTACTGCCGAACAACCGGCCGCTGAAACTATTGGTACGCCAGAGACTACTCAGCCGTCGGAGACAATGCCAGAAGAGCCAGTTGTTGATGCGCCTGTAACTAATGTTGTACCAGAGTCGACTATCGAACCCGAAGTTGAGACAACGACTCCCCAGGCCGAATCTGAGCAGGCCAAGCCGGCTCCAGCACCAGTCAATCCCAATCGCGTGGTCCAGTCTGCGCCTAAGCCTAAAACACTGGTTGACCACATTGTCGATAATGCCATCTGGATCGGTGTGGGTTTACTTGTATTGTTGCTTGCCGCTTACGCCCTCATTCGTCGTCGCAACGAACAGGCTATGGAAGAAGAAGCCACGCAGGACGATGATTTCTTCAGTATGCCCCCGGCAGATGAGGAGGCATATAACGAAGAGTATCAGGAAGAATATCCTGGTGACGCGGAAGAAGAGATGCCGCTGTTCGATGAGGATGATGTTCCGGCAGAAGCCGAGACGGGCGATGCTGTTGCAGAGGCCGATATCTACATCGCATACGGCAAGTTTGATCAGGCTGAAGAAATGCTGCTGAATGCGCTCTCACGGGAGCCCTCTTCTGTACCGATTCGCATGAAGTTGTTGGAAGTCTATTCCCAAACGGAAAATGTCGACAAATTTGATCAACACTACGCCAGTCTGTTAGGCGATGCCAATCATGCGGAATTACAGCGTGCAGCAGAGTTGCGTGAAAGCATTCCGGGTGCCGGCGAATTTGATTCGGGCCTCGATTTGTCTCCACAGGAAGGCATTGATCTCGCTTCCAGTGATGACACGCTTGATTTCGGTCTGGACGATGATTTGTACAGTGAGTCGCCAAAAGCAGAGAAGGCTTCAAGCGCTGCCGCAGACGATGACTTCAGTTTTGATCTGGATCTTGAAGAAGAGTCTCCTGAGCCTTTGTCGTTGGGAGAAACATTATCACGGGAGTCTGATGTAGGTAGTGCTACCACCCGCTATGACCTGTCCTTTGATGAGCCTCAAGATGCTGACGCTATTTCGGAAGAAGACGAATTTACATTGGAGCTTGATGACGACTTCTCCACAGCAACTGCTGATGAGGCTGAGCCAAGAGAAGAGAAAGTGACTCTGGATGACGATTTAGGTGAATTGTCATTCGAGTTGGAGGATGAAACGTCGGTAGCGAAAACCACTGCCTCATCAACCGCTGTTGAGGATGATGACTTCAGTTTTGATTTTGAAGAAAGTGAAACCAGCCTGACGGAAGATGAGCTTTCTTTTGATGAAGCAGCTATCGATGAAGCGGCCTTCGAAGAAACCTTGGCACAGGAAGATGTTAAGCGAGAAGAAAAGCCAAACGGCTCGCTGGAAATGGCAGACGATAATGCCGACGACTTCAATCCTGACATGGACATGAGTGATCTCGATCTTGAAGCCTTGGATCACGAGATGGAAAGCCTTGATGCCGAGTTTGGCGAAAGTGATGACAAAGCCTTCGCTGATCTTGATGCCCAACTGGAGCTGGACGATAAACAGTCCACATTGAAAACGGGCGATATACCGGACGCTGACGATGATATGTTTGAGCAGGCATTGTCCGAACTGCCGGATCAGGACACCGAAGCGATGCCGGAGCTCAGTCCTATCTCTGAGGCCGACATGGATGCGGAGTTGGACTTCCTCGCTGACACGGACGAGGCAGCCACCAAACTGGATTTGGCGCGGGCCTATATCGATATGGGTGATACCGATGGCGCACGGGATATCCTTGCCGAAGTGGTTCAGGAAGGTAACGCGCAACAGCGGGAAGAAGCGGAAGGGTTGCTTACTCGAATAGACGTTTGATTAATCCGCGCTTTATCAAAGCCTTGTGTATTTCGGTACACGAGGCTTTGTTGTTTATAAATGGCTAATTTTTATGAAGTTCCAACTGTTCAAATGAGCGAAAACTACGTTCCTGCCAGCAAAGTGTATACCCGTAACGGCGAGGTTGTGGCTGATACGATTTGGCCCGAAGGTATGCAGCGGGTGGCGATGGCGGTGGAATACAACGGTGCCGAGTTCCATGGTTTTCAAACCCAGCCCGGCGGCGTCAACACCGTGCAAAAGGCATTGGAAACAGCCCTGTCAACCATAGCCGCCGAGCCTGTGACACTGGTATGTGCAGGGCGGACTGATGCTGGTGTGCACGCCACTGCGCAGATTGTTCACTTCGACACCCTGGCTAAACGTCCGGAGCGGGCGTGGGCGCTGGGGACTCGCGCCCATCTGCCGCCCAGCGTAGCAGTGCGTTGGGCAAGAAATGTTATGCCGCAATTTCATGCACGCTTCAGTGCCTTGTCGCGGACCTATCGCTATTTACTGTCGGATCGGGAAAGCTACTCCAGCCTGACCCATGATCGGGTGACCTGGTTTAATCGGCGGCTTGATGTCGAGCTGATGCGCGAGGGCGCTGCTTGCCTGGTGGGCGAACATGATTTTACTTCGTTTCGTGCCTCCCAATGCCAGGCGCGCAGTCCAGTGCGAAAAATTCATCACCTGCATATCGTCCGGCGCGGCGATTTGATCGTATTGGAAGTGCAGGCAAATGCATTTTTGCATCACATGGTGCGCAACATCGTGGGGGTATTGATCGCTGTCGGTGCTGGTGATGTTGCTCCGTCCTGGGTAGCGGAGGTATTGGCCGCAAGGGATCGCAGTGCAGGTGGTATAACGGCCAGGCCCTTCGGTTTGTATCTGGTCTCTGTTGATTATCCGGAGCATTTCAATTTACCTGAGGTGGCGCCAGGGCCCTTGTTTTTAGCTGAACCGGTGGGTGGTTTTGCAGCGCCAGAGAATTAATGGCGGGGGGCGCCAAAATCGGGCAAGTTACAGTTTTTGGGGGAGTTTTCTGTTAGTATCGGCGCTTTATTTTCTTAGCGGTCAGGACTGTGGCTCGAACCCGAATTAAAATTTGCGGCATTACCTCAGTAACCGATGCGTTGGCTGCGCAAGTGGCGGGTGCTGATGCAATCGGTCTGGTGTTTTATGAGCCCAGCCCCCGAGCAGTAGACATTGAACTTGCTCGCGAGATAGCTTGCTCTGTCGGGCCATTTGTCACAGTCGTCGGTTTGTTTGTTGATGCTGAACCTGCTTATGTGAACACAGTATTGGCCCAGGTGCCCTTGCATGTGCTGCAGTTTCATGGAGACGAAACCCCGGCCTATTGCGAATCGTTCGGTCGTCCGTACCTTAAAGCTATTCGTATGCGCCCCGAATTGGATACCAGATCAGCTATAGCGGATTACCCCTCAGCAACAGCGATTCTCCTCGATGCGTACCGCCCCGGTATTCCCGGTGGTACCGGTGAGACTTTCGATTGGCAACGGGTCCCACAGGACTCAGGTAAAACGATTATATTAGCCGGTGGTTTGACGCCTGCTAATGTCGCTGAAGCAATTCGCTCCACACATGTCTACGGTGTGGATGTAAGCGGCGGTGTTGAATCCGCTCCTGGTCAGAAAGACGCCGCCAAGGTAAAAGAATTTATTATCAATGCCAGTCATGGCTCGTACAGGTGAAGAAACGGTGAGTGATAACAAGCAGTCTTCCACAGTTGATTACAGTGCATTTCCCAATGCCGAAGGTCATTTTGGCCCCTACGGTGGTCGTTTCGTATCGGAAACGCTTATCTATGCCCTGGATGAATTGAATACGATCTATACCCGCTTGAAGGATGATCCCAACTTTCAAGCCGAATTTGATAAGGACCTGGCCCATTATGTCGGGCGCCCGTCACCTTTGTACTTTGCCGAGCGCTGGACCCGTGAGTTGGGTGGGGCGCAGGTGTTTTTAAAGCGCGAAGACCTGAATCATACCGGTGCCCACAAAGTTAATAACACCATCGGTCAGGCACTGTTGGCCAAATTCACCGGTAAGGGCCGGGTTATTGCCGAAACTGGTGCAGGACAGCACGGTGTAGCTACGGCCACAGTTGCAGCACGTCTCGGTTTGAAATGTCGGGTGTATATGGGTGCGGATGACGTGAAGCGTCAATCGCTGAATGTCTACCGCATGAAACTGCTGGGGGCGGAAGTATTCCCTGTCACCTCCGGATCGCGCACGTTGAAAGATGCGATGAATGAAGCCATGCGTGATTGGGCGACCAATGTGGACGATACCTTCTACATCATCGGTACGGTTGCTGGTCCTCATCCCTATCCACAACTGGTGCGCGACTTCCAGGCTGTTATTGGTCGCGAGGCGCGCGCGCAGTCACTGGCGCAGGCTGGCAAATTGCCGGATGCCCTGGTGGCATGTGTCGGCGGTGGGTCCAACGCAATTGGCTTGTTTCATCCCTTCCTGACCGACGAATCCGTGGCGATGTACGGCGTCGAAGCGGGTGGGCTGGGTATTGAAACAGGCAAGCACGCAGCGCCGCTAAATAAAGGTATTCCTGGTGTCCTGCACGGCAATCGCACTTATTTGATGGAAGATGAAAATGGCCAGATCATCGAAACCCACTCTGTATCGGCGGGGCTGGATTATCCTGGTGTGGGGCCTGAGCATTCCTGGTTAAAAGATATCGGTCGCGTAAATTATGTGGCGATCAACGACGACGAAGCTCTCGCCGCGTTCCGGAAAATTACCCGGACTGAAGGTATTATGCCGGCGCTGGAGTCCAGCCATGCTTTGGCTTATGTCGAGAAACTCGCCCCTACCATGGGCAAGGATCAAATTATAATTGCCAATCTTTCCGGTCGGGGTGACAAGGATATCCTCACTGTTGCCGGAATCGATGGAATCACTGTTTAACCAGCATCGGGCGCTATCAGCCATCAGGAAATCCAATCGATGAGTCGTATTTCGCAAGTCTTGAGTCAAGCCAAAGCCAATGGCAGTAAAGCCTTGGTGGCTTATATTGTTAATGGTGACCCCTATCCGGCAGCAACCCTGCCCACCATGCATAAATTGGTAGAGCAGGGGGTTGATGTGATTGAGTTGGGTGTTCCCTTCTCCGATCCTATGGCCGAAGGCCCGGTCATCCAGAAGGGCCATGAACGCGCGCTGGCACATAACATTAGCCTCAAGGCTACCCTGGATGTGGCGCGTGAGTTTCGCAAGAGCAATAGTCATACGCCGCTGGTATTGATGGGGTACGCCAATCCGGTGGAACGCTTCGGTTATGAAGCCTTTGCCAGGGCCGCTGCTGAGGCAGGCGTTGACGGTTTGCTGACCGTGGATCTGCCGCCGGAAGAGGTGGCGGTATTGAAGGAAGCATTGGATTCAGCAGGGCTCGACAACATCTTTTTATTGGCGCCGACAACAACTGTCGAGCGCGCCCGCAAAATCGCCAGCCATGCCAGTGGTTTTCTCTATTATGTTTCTCTCAAAGGCGTAACGGGTGCCGGCCATCTGGACGTGGGTGCCGTTAAAGCCAAATTGGATGAGTTCGGCCAGTTAACCGATCTACCCGTCTGTGTTGGTTTTGGTATCAAAGATCCTGAAACTGCCAAGGCGATTGCGTCCTTGGCTGACGGTGTGGTGGTAGGTAGTGTGCTGGTGGACAAGATGGGCAGCATGGCGGATCAAAGCCACACTGACATTGCTCAGGCTGTTGGCGACATTGTTGGCAGTATCCGCAAAGCGCTTGATGACCGCTAAACCTGATTTATTAATTTCGAAAACTGTAACGAGAGAAGATAACCGATGAGTTGGTTAGACAAAATTATCCCGAATGTGGTGCGTTCAGAAGGCAAGCGCAGCACCAAAGTCCCCGAAGGTTTGTGGGAAAAATGTGTGAAGTGCGATGCCGTACTTTACAAACCCGAGCTGGAAAAAAACCTCGATGTTTGCCCAAAGTGTGATCATCACAAGCGCATGGGTGCACGGGCGCGATTAAATGTATTTCTCGATGAAAACAATCGTAAGGAATTGGCCACAGAGGTCGAGCCCATTGACCGCTTGAAGTTTAAAGACATCAAAAAATATAAAGAACGTTTAACCACTGCCCAGAAAGCCACGGGTGAAAAAGACGCGTTGATCGCTATGAAAGGCGAATTGAAAGGCATGCCGGTAGTCGCTGTGGCTTTCGAGTTTGCGTTTCACGGTGGCTCCATGGGTTATGTCGTTGGTGAGCGTTTTACCCGCGCTGCCAAGGTGGCCCTTGAAGAAAATATTCCGCTCATCTGTTTCTCAGCTACTGGCGGTGCCCGTATGCAAGAAGCACTGATTTCCCTGATGCAAATGGCTAAAACCAGCGCGGTGATTGAGCGCCTGAAGATGCAGGGAACACCTTATATTTCGATCATGACCGACCCGGTTTATGGCGGTGTATCTGCCAGTCTGGCGCTGTTGGGTGATATCAATGCCGCTGAGCCAGGTGCACGAGCCGGTTTTGCTGGCCCTAACATCATTGAGCAAACCATCCGTCAAAAGCTACCTAAAGGTTTCCAGCGCAGTGAGTTTTTGCTGGAGCATGGGGCTATCGATATGATTATCCATCGCCGCGATATGCGTGACAAAGTGGCTTCCTTGCTCGCAAAATTTACCCGTCGCGCAGCGGTGTAAATTTCTCGCGCTGCGCTCTCAATGCAATTTTCATCACTTAATGAGTGGTTGGGATGGCTGGAAACCTGCCATCCCCAAGAGATCGACCTGGGGTTGGAGCGTATCCGCGTTGTAGCCCGGGCGCTGCAATTATTAAATCCCACGGCGCGGGTTGTCACAGTGGGCGGCACGAATGGCAAAGGTTCATGTGTCGCAGCGACAGCCGCGCTCTTGCAATCGACAGGCTTGCGTGTCGGTGTCTACACCTCTCCTCATCTACTTCATTATTGCGAGCGCATCTGTGTCAATGGTGTAAAAGCCACTGAAGCGGAAGTGTGTGAGGCCTTTGAAAAAATTTACCTCGCGTGTGGTTCGGTTAGCCTGACGTATTTCGAATTTGGCACCCTGGCGGCATTGGAAATATTCCGGTCTCGGCAGGTGGATGTGATGGTGCTTGAGGTGGGGTTGGGCGGACGCCTTGATGCGGTCAATATTATTGATCCCGATGTGGCTGTCATCACCAGCATTGATCTGGACCATCAAGACTGGCTGGGTAACGACCGGGAAAGCATCGGTCAGGAAAAAGCTGGCATTATGCGCTCCCACAGGCCGGTCATATGTGCTGACCCTATGCCGCCTAAAACGGTGGTGGCGACAGCGCAGCATGTTTCAGCCCAATGGCATGGTGTGAATGAAACCTTTGGGTTTTCGGCCGAACAAGCTTGCTGGGATTGGTGGGGCTTGAATCCAGCGGGTCAACGCATTGAATTGCGTGGGCTCCCATTACCTGCATTACCCTTGCCGAGCCTCGCGGCGGCGTTACAGGTGATAAACCTTTTGGGGCTTGATCCCGGCAAGATTGGGTGTGGCAAGCTCCTGGCTCATTTGGAGCTCCCCGGTCGTTTCCAGCAATTGCATTACCAGAATCATCATTTCATTCTTGATGTTGCGCATAATCCGGCTGCGACACAATACCTTGCGCGGCGTCTGCAGGCGCAGAACTTCTCCGGCCGAATCATCGGTATCGTGGCGATGATGGCCGACAAAGATCGCTCTAACAGTTTGGGCAATCTTACGCACCTGATTAATGCCTGGTATCTGGCAGACCTGTCGTGGCTACCACGGGCGGCTACTCCTGACCAACTGGCGCAGGATCTGCAACAATTGACGGTACCTGTTGTCGGTCGTGGTACAGTGGCGGAATGTATTGAGCAAGCCCTGGCTGTTGCACAGGCTGAGGATCGCATAGTGATATTTGGTTCTTTCTACACTGTGGCCGCTGCCCTGGCTGTAATGCAGCCTTCAGAGACCGAGCAGGGGAGTCAACAGTGAAAGACGCCTTAAAACAAAGATTGGTGGGAGCTGTAGTGCTGGCCGCTATCGGCGTGATTTTTCTGCCCGGGTTTTTTAAAGAGCAGCAGGGACATCAGGTCGACACTCGTTCACACATTCCTGCCGAACCTTCCTCGCCACAAGTGACCTTTGAGGCGCCGCAACAGCCTACTGACATATCCCCGGCGCCAGAACCTGAAACCATGTTTCTACCCCCTGAACCAGAGCCAGCCCCTAAACCCGAGCCGGAAGTGCTGGCCGACGCAGATGCTCCTGTCCCCGTTGAAGACAAACCCGCCGCAACAACAGAGCAGGTTCCTCAATTACCCTTGGGGCCTGACGGAATTCCTGATGCCTGGGTTGTGCAGGTGGCGAGTCTCAGTAACAAAGAGGCCGCAGCGAAACTGCGTGATGAGTTACAGGCGGAGGGGCACAAAGCTTATGTCCGCACAGTGACAACGGCAAACGGTTCGGTGACACGGGTTTTTATTGGACCAAAGCTGGACAAGGCAGAAGCGCTTAAAGTAAAAACTGAGGTCGACAAGCGTTTGAAAGTGAACGCGATGGTGTTGCGTTTTCAGCCTTGAATCCGACACGGCCGGCCACCATTATTGCCGTGTTTTCGGGGTATCTGATGCCGGACCGGTCTGCTAAAATGCGCCTCCTTGATCAACCGGAGATTCCTGACGCATGAATTGGGCAGATTGGACCATTGTCGGTATCTTGGTTCTATCCAGTTTGATCAGTATCAAGCGGGGTTTCGTCAAGGAAGCCCTCTCTCTCGCCACCTGGATTCTGGCAGTCATTATCGCGCTGTTATTCAGCGAACGTCTGGCTGTCCTGTTAACTGATTCAATTACTACTCCTTCTGTTCGCGAGGTCGTCGCGTTTGCCATTTTATTTATCGCGACTTTACTGGTCGGCGCCATGGTGAATTATTTGATTGGAGAGTTAGTGCGCATCACCGGCTTATCGGGTACAGATCGCATGCTGGGTATGGTGTTTGGACTGGCGCGTGGCTTTGTTATCGTGATGGCCCTGCTGATTTTCTTGCCATCATTGATTCCCGTTGAAGAAGACAGCTGGTGGCATGAATCACGGTTGATCCCCTATTTTTTATCATTTGAAGGCTGGGCCCGTTCAACGGCCACGGATGTCTCGCAAATGTTTTCCGGGTTGTTCGGCAAGTAGCAATACACATTTTTTTAAAGGTGAGGCAATTATGTGCGGCATTGTTGGTATTGTGGGTAAACGCGATGTGAATTTACAGTTGTACGATGCGTTAACCATATTGCAACACAGGGGGCAGGATGCCGCAGGGATTGTGACATGTCAGGAGGGGAGGCTGGCGCAACAAAAAGCCAATGGTCTGGTGCAGGATGTGTTCAGAACCCGCCATATGCAGCGGCTGGTTGGCAACATGGGCATTGGTCATGTGCGCTACCCTACGGCCGGTAGCTCCGGTCCGGCGCTGGCACAACCTTTTTATGTCAATTCACCTTATGGTATTGCTCTGGCGCATAACGGCAATCTCACCAATGCCGCGCAGTTAAGTGAAGAGTTATTTAAAACGGATTTGCGCCACGTAAATACCGATTCCGATTCGGAAGTTTTGCTGAACGTATTTGCACACGAGTTACAATTGCAAGGCAAATTAACGCCCAATGCGGATGATATTTTCGCTGCAGTATCCGGTGTACATCGTCGCGTAAGCGGTGGTTATGCCATCGTGTCATTGATTGCCCGTTATGGTCTGGTTGCGTTCCGCGATCCGTTTGGTATTCGCCCTTTGGTGTATGGCAAGCGCGAGTCGGAAGAGGGTACCGAGTATATGGTGGCCTCCGAAAGTGTCGCACTCAATGTGCTGGGTTTTGAATTGATTGATGACGTAGCGCCGGGTGAAGCGATTTATATTACCGAAAATGGTAAATTGCATCGCCGCCAGTGTGCGGAAAACCCGAGCCTGAATCCATGTATTTTTGAACACGTGTATTTTGCGCGTCCGGATTCCATCATGGATGGCATCTCCGTGTATAAAGCACGCTTGCGCCAAGGCGAAAAACTGGCTGAAAAAATTCTGCGTGAACGGCCCGATCACGATATTGATGTGGTGATTCCTATCCCTGACAGCAGCCGTGTTGCAGGCCAGGCACTGGCGCAAAAACTGGGCGTGAAATTCCGGGAAGGTTTGGTCAAGAACCGCTACATCGGCCGCACCTTTATCATGCCGGGACAACAGCAGCGTAAAAAATCTGTGCGCCAGAAGCTGAATCCCATTGATCTGGAGTTTAAAGGCAAGAATGTGTTGTTGGTAGACGACTCCATCGTGCGCGGCACCACTTGCCAACAAATTATTCAGATGTCGCGCGATGCTGGTGCCAAGAAAGTGTATTTTGCTTCGGCGTCGCCGGCGGTTATTTATCCCAACGTGTACGGCATTGATATGCCAACGGCTTCCGAGTTGATTGCACACGGCCGTACTCACGAAGAAGTGTGTCGCGAAATTGGTGCTGACTGGTTAATTTATCAGGACCTTGAAGATCTGATTGCGGCGTCTTCTGAAGGTAACAGTCGGGTTACCAACTTTGATTGCTCGGTATTTACCGGCCAATACATTACCGGAAAAGTGACGCAAGAATATCTTGATATGCTGGCCGCAGTACGCAGCGACAACGCCAAAACCAAAACCGGGAAAAAAACGTTTAAACCGGAAGACACCGTGATCGGTCTGCACAATGGCGTGGCGAACAGTTAACCAGGAACAGCAGGAATATACCAATGGATGAATTTGACCATTATTTAGATCACGCCGCACTGGATACGCTGGCGGTTCGTGCCGGACAGGTGCGCACTCAGGAAGGTGAGCACAGTGAGGCATTGTTCCTGACCTCAAGTTATGTCTTCGGCAGTGCGCGTGAGGCAGCGGAGCGCTTTTCCGGTGAACAACCGGGCAATGTATATTCGCGCTATACCAATCCCACGGTGAGAAACTTTGAACAGCGTATTGCAGCGCTGGAAGGCGCGGAAGCTGCCGTAGGGACATCGTCAGGTATGGCGGCCATTTTGAGTACCTGCATTGCTTTGCTGCAATCCGGTGATCACATTGTTTGCTCCCGGAGCGTGTTCGGTACCACCACAGTATTGCTGAGTAAATATTTGCAAAAATTCGGTGTCAGCACCACCTTCGTCAATCCCGTTGACTACACTGCGTGGCAGGCTGCGTTTACATCGAAAACCAAACTGGTATTTGTTGAAACACCGTCCAATCCACTGTGTGACGTGGTCGATATCCAGCGTCTTGCCGATATAACCCATCAGCACGATGCGTTGCTGGTCGTGGACAATTGTTTTTGCACACCGGCATTGCAGCGCCCACTGGAATTCGGTGCTGACTTAATCGTTCACTCCGCCACCAAATATATCGACGGGCAAGGGCGTTGTTTGGGCGGCGTTGTGGCAGGACCCAAAAAATGGGTCGATGATGTCCTCGGTTTTATTCGCAGTGCCGGGCCAACCATGAGTCCTTTTAATGCCTGGGTATTTCTTAAAGGCCTTGAAACCTTGCGTTTGCGGATGGAAGCACATTCGCGTAATGCATTGGCCCTGGCGCAATGGCTGGATGCCCAGCCCCAGGTCGAAAAAGTTTTTTATGCGGGACTGCCTTCACATAATGGCCATGAGCTTGCCACCAAACAGCAGTCTGCTTACGGTGGTGTGCTATCGTTTCGTGTAAAAGGCGGGCGAGAGCAGGCATGGAAAGTGATTGATGCCACACGCATCATGTCATTGACTGCCAATTTGGGTGATACCAAAACCACCATTGTTCACCCGGCGACAACAACTCACGGACGCCTGAGCCCCGAACAAAAAGCGGAAGCGGGCATCACAGAAAATTTAATTCGTGTTGCGGTTGGTCTCGAAGATATTGCGGATTTACAAGCAGATCTTGCGCGGGGGCTGACCTCCTTGTAGCGATAAACGGTAACAACCAACGACAACAAAGGCATCCGGGTGTTATGCGGGATTTTATTGAAGCGATTATTTCTGAAGTTGGCCGCGTACTGCTTGGCAAGGAAGATAAGATAAAACTCGCCTTGACCTGTTTGTTGTCCGATGGTCATTTACTGATTGAAGATTTGCCGGGGATGGGTAAAACCAGCCTGTCCCAGGCACTTGCCAAAGTTCTCGGCCTTTCCCACCAGCGCATACAATTTACCAGCGATATGCTGCCTGCCGATATTCTCGGCGTCTCTGTGTTTGATCCAAAAGAAGGTCAATTTACGTTTCATCCTGGTCCGGTTTTTACCCAGGTATTGCTGGCCGATGAAATCAATCGCACCACGCCGAAAACCCAAAGTGCATTACTGGAGGCGATGGAAGAGGGGCAGGTGACCATCGAAGGTGAAACCCGCGCGCTGCCAAAACCTTTCTTTGTGATTGCGACACAAAACCCGCAGTCCCAAATGGGAACTTATCCTTTGCCGGAATCACAACTGGATCGTTTTTTAATGCGCATCAGTTTGGGTTATCCCGATGCCGCAGCTGAAAAGCAATTGTTTCTGGGTGGTGATCCGCGACAGCACCTGAAGGATCTAAAAGTTTGCATTACGCCTGCGCAGTTGCAGGACATCAAACACACCACCCAAAAAATTAAAACCTCGGATAATTTGCTGGATTACCTTCAACGCCTGATTCATTACACCCGCGTATCCGCAGATTTTTCTTACGGACTGTCGCCACGCGGCGCCATGGCATTGTTACGCGCGGCGAAAACCTGGGCTTTTATGCACGGCCGAGCTTATGTGATTCCTGAAGATATTCAGGCGTTATTACCTGCCGTGGTGACCCACCGTATTGCACCAGCATCGTCTGCTCGGGACCAGGGCGAACACACCTTGATTATCAAATTGCTCAATACCGTTGATGTTGTTGCCACCTAATCTATCGAAACTCTTGTGGTGAGCCGCCATGAGCACCAAACACGCTTTGGTTAATTCGCTGCGCAACAGATTCTGGCAATGGGTAGCGCGCCGCGCACCCAAAGCGCCTGCTGTCACCCTGCAACATAAATCCATCTATGTCTTTCCCGGCCGCCAGGGTGTGTTGTTTATTTTTGTGCTGGGGTTGATGTGGCTGTTGGGTACCAATTACGAAAATAATCTTATCCTGGCCGCAGCATTTCTCCTGATGAGCATGATGATCGTATCGGTTGTTCATGCGTTTCGTAATCTCGCCGGGCTGCGGTTTACCGCCATTGGATGCCAGCCAGTATTTGCGGGCGACTATGTGCGCTTCGATGTCTTGCTGGAGGCCGCGCCGCGCACTGATCATGAAAATATCCAACTCAGTTTTTTCGATGAAAATATGTCCGTTGCAGTGGATGTGCCGCACGGGGGTGAGCAACGCCTGAATTTGTCGGCCAAGACACACCGGCGCGGCTGGTTTCAGCCGGGGCGCCTGTCAGTGAAAAGCCATTATCCCCTGGGCCTGATTCGTGCCTGGTCATGGATTCAATTGGACACTAAAGCACTGGTTTATCCCGCGCCCCTGCCTTCTGCAGCGCCGCCTATGACACCGGCCAATTCTGCCCACGGCGATTATCTCTCCCGCGAAAACAGTGAGGACTTCCAGGGTTTTCAGCGATACCAGGCAGGAGCACCCCTGGCCCATGTTGCCTGGAAACAGTTTGCGCGCGGTGCCGGTTTGCACTTGAAAGATTATGTGGGCTACCAAAATCAGCAGGTTTGGCTGGACTGGGATGGCTTGCCGGGACTGGATACCGAAACCCGTCTATCGCAATTATGTTATTGGGCATTGGAGCTGGCCAGGACGCACACCGAATTTGGTTTGCGTATGCCGGGCTGCACGATAGAACTGGGCTTGGGAAGCGCGCACCAGGATCGCATATTGCGTGCGCTGGCGCTGTTTGAGATTGGCGACCCTGACACGCGAGGTCAACGCGGTGCGTGAAGCTGACCAGATACCGCGTAACAGCCTTGCCTGGTTATTGCTGGCCCAGGCGGTCATCCTCGCCCCTCATGTGGTACATGTCCCCTTGTGGATCTGGGGCGTCTGGTTGTTTGTGGTGTTCTGGCGCTGGCAAATTTTTCGCGGTGCCTGGGGGTTTCCGGGTTGGGCGGTCAAGCTGGTACTGGTGGCCAGCAGCAGTGCGGGTTTGTACCTGGTTTACCGGGGCAGTTTCGGCGTCCAGACCATGGTCGGGTTGCTGATCGTAGGCTTTATCCTGAAGCTTATCGAAATGCGCAAACGCGGTGATTTATTGCTGCTCTGTCACCTCGGATACTTTGTTATTGCTACCCAGTTTCTATTTTTCTCCAACGTGTTCGCCGCCCTCTATGGGCTGTTTTCCCTCACGGTGCTTTCCGCCACCTTGCTCGCTTCCCACCAGTCGCTGGATCAACACCGCTTCTGGCGCACTTTAC
The DNA here is from genome assembly GCF_051846955.1 of Cellvibrio sp. ARAG 10.3. Lineage (NCBI taxonomy): Bacteria > Pseudomonadati > Pseudomonadota > Gammaproteobacteria > Cellvibrionales > Cellvibrionaceae > Cellvibrio > Cellvibrio sp. ARAG 10.3. The sequence continues at coordinate 271,799 of NZ_JBPYCU010000002.1, read as the reverse complement.
GTTTGACCGGTGTGCTGGTTTTGCAGGCGGTGCCTCTCATGTTGCTGCTGTTCCTGATCGCGCCGCGCGTGGGACCTTTGTGGGCCGTGCCGATGAATACCAGCGCGGCAAAAACCGGAATGAGCGATACCATGTCGCCCGGCGACATCAGCCAGCTCAGCCGCTCCACGGAGCTGGTATTTCGAGCGACCTTCGAAGGGGCTGCGCCACCGCAGGCCGAGTTGTATTGGCGCGGGTTGGTATTTTCCCATTTTGACGGGCGTCGCTGGTCACAATCGAATGCGCAGATATCTCGCTACAACATCAATTGGCCGGAGCAAGGGCGGGCGGATTGGCGCGATGAGCTGCGTTACCAGGGCAGTGAATACCGCTACCAGGTCATTACCGAGCCAACCCGGCAATCCTGGATGTTTTCCCTGACAGCGCCACAGCAGTGGGGTGATGACGCGGGGTTGAGTCAGGAGTTGAGTTTGCAACGCCAACGACCGATTACCCAGCGCATTCAGTATTGGGTCACCTCGTCGCTGGATTTTCGCTATCAGCCGGACCAGCTTGAGGATTGGCAGCGCCGCCAGGCGCTGCAATTGCCCGCTGACAGCAATCCGCGCACGCGTACCCTGGCTGAACAGTGGCAACGGGAGGCGGATTCTGAGGATGCTCTGATCAGACGGGTGCTACAGCATTACAATGCGAGCTTCCGTTACACACTCCAGCCGCCTCTTCTCGGCCAGGAAAGCGTCGATGAATTCCTGTGGGAAACTCAAGCCGGATTTTGCGAGCACTTTGCGAGCAGCTTCGTTTTCTTTATGCGGGCGGCGGGTATCCCGGCGCGGGTCGTCGTGGGCTACCAGGGCGGTGAATACAATCCGCTGGAAAATTACTATGCCGTGCGGCAGCGCGAGGCTCATGCATGGGCCGAGGTATGGTTGCGGGAACGCGGCTGGGTCAGGGTTGATCCGACTGCAGCAGTAGCGCCGGAACGCATTGAGCAGGGCGTGGACTTCTCATTGGATGAGGAGGATGTCCAACTGCTCGACAATTCTTTTGTATCCGATATTTCGTTGCTCAATACACTACGGTTGCGCTGGGAAGGATTTAACTATCTCTGGAGCCGTTGGGTGCTGGGTTATAACGCTGAGACTCAGGGCTCGCTCTTTGAGCGCTGGCTGGGGGGCGTCGATATCTGGCGCATTGCCTTGTTTGTTCTGGTGTCGGGCGCGCTAATCCTTGGCGTCATCATGCTGTTCCTGCTGTGGGGTCAGCGAAAACGATACCGTTATCCGGCCGACCGTTATTATCAACATTACTGCAATAAGCTTGAGCGCTTGGGTTTCTCGCGTAAACCGGGCGAAGCCCCGCGTGACTTCGCGCGGCGAGTAATTCATCTGCGCCCGGATCTATCCAAACCCATAAACTCCATTACAGAACTCTATGAGTGGGCCAGTTACGCAGGTAACCAGGCCGCGCTTATTGATTTAAGACGAGCCGTTGCAAACTTCGTGGTTCGTCCCACCTGACACCCCCCGTTGTAGATTTGTTCATTGATGGGGCGTGCGCACAACATTTTGCGCCTATCCTGTGCCTTCCGATATTTTGTGCATTTTTATTGTGCATTTCTTGAGTGTTATTGTTTTATTTTGGTGCATTTCCCGTCGTGTTCGTCTGCGCTAATTTATCTAACTATTTGATAAATAATCCTATTTTTGATTGGCGCAGTTATTGCTGTGCGGAAGCATCTGCACAAATTTGTTGCGGAATTTGAGGATTTGCACCTCGATCAACATCAACATCAATCGATAAAACCCATTCTTTGGTGCGTGATCCGGTTTTGCAACGATCTCGCCATCATTCGTGATTCAAAGTGGGGCATTTATTGTGATCTTACAGCTCATCCCTAACCCGATGGGCATACAACTATAAGGAGTGATCATGAAAAACGTCGCCCGTGCGCTTTTTTCTCTCTCAACCCTGGTAACGGCGCTGCTCATCGCCCCTGCTGCCCTGGCTCAGGATGGCGTTGATGGTGCCAATACAGCCTGGATGCTCACCGCTACCGCGCTCGTGTTGTTCATGACCTTGCCGGGGCTGTCATTGTTTTATGCTGGCTTGGTACGGGTCAGAAATGTCTTGTCAGTGTTAATGCAGTGTTTTGCCATTGCCTGCCTGATGTCCTTGTTGTGGATGATCGCTGGCTACAGCCTCAGCTTTGGCGACGGCAACGCTTACATCGGCGACTTCAGCAAGGTGTTTCTGGCTTCTGTCGGTGAAGACGCCTTGTGGGGGGATATCCCTGAAAGCCTGTTCGCCACCTTTCAGATGACTTTTGCCATCATCACCCCGGCGCTGATTGTGGGTGCCTTCGCGGAACGCATGAAATTCTCTTCCATGTTGCTGTTTTCCGCGCTCTGGCTATTCGCGGTGTATGTGCCGGTATGCCATTGGGTGTGGAGTGGGAACGGCTGGTTGTTCAATATGGGCTTGCTGGATTTTGCGGGTGGTACGGTTGTGCATATTACCGCCGGTGTGGCAGCTCTGGTGGCAGCTCTGGTGCTAGGTAACCGCACCGGTTTCCCGACCACCGCAATGCCACCCCATAACATGACCATGACGGTCACGGGCGCAGGTATGTTGTGGGTCGGCTGGTTCGGGTTCAATGCCGGTAGTGCCCTGGCGGCCAATGGCAACGCCGCCATGGCAATGCTGGTAACCCATATCTCTGCTGCCGCCGGCTCCCTGGCCTGGATGACCATTGAATGGCTCAAATTCCGCAAACCCAGTGTGCTGGGTATTGTCACCGGGATGGTGGCGGGGCTGGGCACCATTACGCCGGCATCGGGTTACGTGGGGCCGGGTGGAGCCTTGATCATCGGCCTATGTGCCGGTATGGTGTGTTTCTTTATGACGCAACTGATCAAACGCGTATGGAAGATTGACGATTCGCTTGATGTCTTCCCGGTCCACGGCGTTGGTGGCGTTCTGGGCACCTTGTTAGCGGGTATCTTTGCGTCTACTGAGTTGGGTGTATTCAGTGGTCACGGTTTTGCGGAGGGTATTAGCAGTATTGGTGAACAACTGGGTGTCCAGTTCATCGGGGTGATCGTGACCTTCGGTTATACCGCTGTGGTGACTTATGTTCTGTTGAAGATAACAGGCGTGCTGACGGCCGGTTTACGGGTAACCAAAGAAGAGGAAGTGGTTGGGCTCGACATCAGCCTGCATGAAGAAGACGGTTACAAATTGTAATAAGTCAGTCTGTTGAAAAATGCCATGACCATCTCCGGGTGGTCATGGCGTTTTTATTTATCAGTACTTTTTTACCGTCAGCGAAAAGCAATCAATGCAGCCGTGACGGCAACATTCAAAGACTCTACGCCGTTATTCATTGGAATACGCACACGCTGGTTACAGAGCTTTTCAACCTCTTGCGACACGCCTTCTGTTTCATTGCCCAACACGTAGATGCACGCCCCTTGAGGTTGGAAATCCTTCAATGTATGGCGGGCGTGGGATGAGAGGCAACAGATATCAGCGCCGTGTTGCTGAAAGTCTTTGAGCGCTGTTGCCAGATGGGTGCAGCGTAAGATCGGTGCACGAAACAGCGTGCCTGCGCTGGCTTTAATCACTAACGGATCAATTTGTGCACTTCCTTTTTGCGGCAACAGGATACCGTCAATATTACCGGCGCAGGCTGAGCGAATAATCATGCCGAGGTTCTGCGGATTGTTGATGTTATCGAGGGCGAGTAGTGTGAATGGCGTTGCCGCAGCATCCTTGAGAAACGCGTCATGGGTTTTATAACCGCGCAGTACCAGGTCGGCTGCTACACCCTGATCCTGTTTTGCATTTTTTGAGATGCGCGATAACGCCTGGCGGTTGTGATAAAGCACTTCTGCGCCTTTGTCCCGCGCGATAGCGATGATGTCTTCGAGAATATCGGCTGATTTATTGCTCTCCGCCAGGTGTAAGCGATACACGCCGACTGCAGGATCTTGCAGCGCTTCAAGCACCGGCTTCCGGCCATAAACGGTGAGTAAATTTTCAAAAAAACGCTTCTTATCGCGGTAGGCTTCGCTATCGGTTTTATTCATGAAGGGAGCACGAGTAAATTAGTGATCGGGATGCGGATTATATCCCGATCACGCGGCATGACGTGAAGGTTTCAGTACAGCATTGCCTTGTCAATAACGGATATAACGCGCTTCATCATTGTGCATCAGCGCTTGCAGAATCATTCGTCGATTGATAAGGCCTACCAGTTTCCCGCCTATCACCACCGGATAATTTTTCGGTTTATTTAATAACATGGTTTCTGCTATCTCGAGGATGGACGTATCCGGCGTAACCGTCAGCACATCTTTGCGCATTATGCTGCTGACCGGCGGCGGTTCTGCGCAAAAAAACGCGCTATTAAGCATCTCTTTTATACAATCCTGTTCTGAGACAAAGCCTACGACCTGTCGGTTTTCATCAATAACCGGTGCACCGGTGAGGTGGTGGGTGAGCAAGTGGTCAACCACCTGTTCCACATTGGCGGAGACGGGAATCGCGTGCGCGTTGTGCTGCATGTAATCTTTAACAAGAATGGACGGCATTGCGTGATCCTCCATTGAGTGCTCACTAAAAGCTTAGACCACAATGAGGCTTTTTTCCGCGCAAGATTTCTACAGAATCTGTTTATGCATCCTCACACAGCGCCTTGTAGGCGCGCACGGCATTATCCAGGCCCATAGCAATGGCATCCACGGTAAGGGCGTGGCCAATGGACACTTCCAGCAGCGCTGGCACCATACGGAACATCGGCAGATTTTCCAGATTCAGATCGTGGCCGGCATTGAGGCCGATACCGATTTTCTGAGCGTGAACAGCGGCATCAAAATAACGCTTAAAAAGTGCATCGAACTCGGCATCCTGATGTTTGAAGGCTTCAGCATAAGGGCCGGTATATAACTCAATGCGATCTGCCCCGATATCTTTTGCCAGGCTGATTTGTTCGATATCCGGGTCCATAAAGAGGCTGACGCGGATGCCCAGATCTTGCAGTTCCTGAATCAACGGGCGCAGTTGTGCACCGGATTTACGTAAATCAAATCCGTGATCTGAGGTTAATTGGTCGTTGGTGTCAGGCACCAGTGTGCATTGATGCGGACGTGTATCACTCACCAGCTTGATAAAACCGGGAAAACTTCCCAGCGATTCAGCGTAGGGATTGCCTTCAATATTAAATTCGATTTGCTTGTTATCACGCACCAGTTCCGCTAACGCGTACACATCGCCGGGGCGAATATGTCGTTGGTCCGGACGTGGGTGCACGGTTAAACCATCGGCGCCGGCGGCAATGCAGACCTTGGCGTGACTGATCAGGTCCGGATAATTACCCGGGCGGGAATTGCGAATCAGTGCAATCTTGTTCAGGTTAACGCTTAAAGCGGTGCGGCTCATGATCGCGGCACCAGCGCATCACTGACATTGCTGTTTTTCAACGAATCTTTTTTTTGGGCCTCAGGTTTTTCTGCCTCACGGTTGTTTTTGTCCACGCGGGTGGCGTTGAGAATACGTACCGCATAATTGGGTGCATCAGGAAAAGCGCGAAACATGCCACGGGGTTCTGCGACGATTTTTTCTACGACATCCATACCCTCCACAACCTTGCCAAAGACGGCATAGCCGGGTTTATTTTCTTTGGCATCCAGCGAAGGATTGGCTCGAAGGTTGATAAAAAACTGCGAGGTGGCACTGTCAGGATCATTGGTGCGTGCCATCGACAGGGTTTTGTATTCGTTCTTTAAGCCGTTATTGGATTCATTTTTAATCGGGTCGCGGGTTGCTCTTCCTGCAAACTGGAAATCCATACCGCCGCCCTGAACCACAAAGCCGGGAATGACGCGATGAAAAATAGTGCCGTCATAGAATTTGCTGTCAACATATTCCAGGAAGTTTGCCACAGTAATGGGCGCTTCCTTGGGGTAGACTTCTATCACAATCGTGCCCAGGTCAGTCTTTAGCGCGACCTGGGGATTCTGTTGCGCTGCCGTTGCAAGGGATAAGAGGCTGCCCAACACAATAGCCACAATTCGCTTCATAAAATTTTTGTGGGTCATAAATTTTTTGTAGTTCATCATTGATCTTCGCGCCTCACATCAACGCCATTCTGATTGCCGTTTGCGTTTGCCCAAGGCTTGCAAAAGGAAGGATAAAATTACACCGCAGATTAATAACCCAGCGCCGTAAACCCACTGGTTATAACGGTCTGCGTCGCGCAGCTGTTCATTCTCTGCTTGCAATACATCTACGCGCGTTTGCAGCAACTGATTGTTTTCATGGATGCGCTGGTTCTCCTGCTCCAGGTCCACCGCTGCGGCCGAGGTTTGACGCAGGCTGTCGGTGCTATCCAACAACGCCTGATATTCCTGTTGCAGATTTTCATAATCAATTTGCAATTGGTCATGTGCTTTTTGTCGTTCCAGGGCTTCTTTTGCCGAGGATGAGGCTCTTGCCAGTTGGGCATTTACCCGCTCCAGCTTGATTGAAGCGGTGGGCTCGTTGATCAAATGTTGCGTGCGAATCCAACCCTGTACACCGTCAGTGGCTTCTACCAGTGCCCAGGTATCGTTACTGGCATCCTGCTCTTCGCGAATCAGGCGCAGACGGGTTCCGCTGGTCAGAGCGGCTTTAACCACTTCGGCGTTATTGCTCATACTTGCGCGCAAAGGTACATACATGACATCAGAAATGTACCGCACATTGGCTTGCGCGAAGCTGTTCAGCGAATACACAACCGAAATCAGTGTGCACACCAATGCCAGCAGTATTGATGGTGAAATAAGCAGGTTTTTTTTCACGGCGATTCAGTTCCTGTTGTCAGCGAGGTGAAGAATAAGAATGGTTTGTGACGCACTTTTTATGGCAAGACTTTTTTGAACGGTTTGACAATGACTTTCTGATAAACCCCTGCCGCGACATAGGGGTCAGCCGCCGCCCAGGTTTCTGCATCCTGCAAGGATGGAAACTCCGCCACAACCAGGCTGCCACTGAAGCCGGCATCGCCGGGGTTTTCTGAATCAATCAGGGGATGTGGTCCGGCCAGCACAAGACGGCCCGCGTCTTTGAGTGCCTGCAAGCGCGCCAGGTGATCGGGACGGGCGCCTTTGCGTAAATCGAGACTGTTAGTGATGTCTTCACTGATGATGGCGTAAAGCATGGGGTTTCCTTAGCAGATTAATTAGCGCTGCCATCGTTGATGATTTCTTCGAGGGTCAAGTGGGTCAAGCGATGGATATTACGAAATAGATAGTACATAGCCCCCATCATCACAATAGTGACAGGCAACGCGATAACCGGAAAACTCAGTGCCGTCATCTTGCCCAGTTCGGCGTTAAAGGCTTCGGTACCAGGTGCACTGACAACCAATAGTTTGGCCAGAATATAGTTGAGTGCGGAGGACAGGAAAAATGAACCAGCTACCAAAAAAGACGCATTTTTCAGGGTTTTTTCAAAATCCGCTTCGGTGCCATGTTGCTTGAGGGCGTCCGCAATTTTATCGACTTTGAGCACGGTGTCGTTATAGAGAAATGTCTTCACCAGGGGGTAGGGGGTTTTAATGGATATCAGGGTAACCAGGCCAATCAAACCGGGGATGGCGGCTTCCTTGATGGCAATGTATTGTGGGTCCAGTTGCAGCAAACTGATGCCGCCAGTGAGCAATACGCTGATAAAACCCAGCGCCGAGAAGATATTGAATTTGCGATTGATGATGAAATCGCGCAGGCCGTAAGTAATAGGAAAAGCGAGCGCAACCACCACAGCCCATTGCGTACCCAGGTGCTCTTCACCGCTGAGCTTCATCAGGATCAATGTGGGTATGGCAATATTCAACAGGATGTTGAACAGCAGGTTTTCTTTTTTGGGCTTGCGCGCGCTGGTTGTCTCCGGCGAAGCCGCGTTGTTCTGGGAAGAATTATCGGCAGTCACAGTATTTTCCACTTTGTTTTCAGAAACGGTTTCAGTCATTGTCATTACCGGTGTCATAATAGGTTTCGTCGTAACAAGCGAAGCTCCTCGTTACTGACCTGATCCGCCTCCTGAATCCATCCTTGTATATGAACAGACGCTTAAGGAATTCGGTTTGATTTTTGATCTTCACTGCCACAGCAACCAATCGGACGGTATTTTAAGCCCTGACGCTCTGTTGTCGAGGGCTAAAGCAAAAGGTGTCGACGTATTGGCGTTGACCGATCACGATACCATAGCCGGTTTGCCGAGCGCCCGGCAAGCGGCCTGTCAACAAGGTGTGCAGCTCATCAATGGAATTGAATTTTCCAGTCAATGGGGCCGGAATGGCGTGCATATTGTGGGACTGGGCGTGAATACAGCAAGTTCCGCGTTGCAGGACGCGATTACCGCACAACAAAATGCCCGTACCCAGCGTGCGCTTGCGATTGCCGAACGTCTTCAAAAAGCGGGTTTTTCCGATGCTTTGAGTGGTGCGCAGGCGCTGGCCGGAGATGCGCTGGTGGGGCGCCCGCATTTTGCCCAATGGCTGGTAAACGTGGGCGCAGTCACCAATGTGAACGCTGCCTTCAAAAAATATCTGGGCGCGGGTAAATCTGCCGATGTGAAATACCAGTGGCCCGCGATGTCTATTGTTGTCGAATGGATTCATGAGGCGGAAGGGGTTGCGGTGTTGGCGCACCCTTGCAAGTATGATCTGACGCGCACCAAGATGTGCGCGTTAATCGGTGATTTCGCGGCGGCGGGTGGCGATGCCCTGGAGGTGATCAGTGGCCAGCAAGTGGCCGGCGTGGCAGAGGATCTGGCGCGCATAGCCGAAGCCAATCAACTTTATGCATCCTGCGGCAGTGATTTTCACATGCCCGACCAGCCCTGGCAGGAGTTGGGCCATTTCGGCACCTTGCCTGAACGCTGCCGCCCGGTGTGGCAGTTACTTGGCTTTCAGGCATAGCGACCAAGACAATCAGTACGATAATGACAAGCGATAGATAAACCATCTAAGGAGTAACCTGTGGCGCAGTTTTTTCAGATCCATCCCGACAATCCGCAAACCCGTCTGGTTACCCAGGCGGTTGAGATTATTCGCAAAGGCGGGTTGGTCGCGTATCCGACGGATTCCGCTTATGCGGTGGGCTGCCACATTGGCGACAAGATGGCCCTGGATCGCATTCGCGCGATGCGCCAGCTTGATAAACACCACAATTTCACCTTGATGTGTCGCGATTTATCAGAATTAGCTACCTACGCGCGGGTCGATAACCGGGTGTTCCGCTTATTAAAGAATCACACGCCGGGCCCTTACACATTTATTCTGGAAGCCACAGCGGAAGTTCCCCGCCGCTTGATGCACCCCAAACGCAAAACCATCGGTTTGCGGGTGCCCGACAACAAGATCGCCCTGGCGTTGATGGAAGAACTGGGCGAGCCGCTAATGACCAGCAGCTTGTTGTTACCGGGCGATGAGTTCCCGCTCAGCGACCCTTACGATATCCGCGATACGCTCGAACACCATGTTGAACTGGTCATCGATGGCGGTTATTGCGGGGTCGAACCTACCACGGTGATTGACCTGACCGGCGATGTGCCGGAACTGATCCGCCAGGGTAAAGGTGATTTCTCAGATTTCGCCGCTAATTGATTGATTTTTAATGACTGTTAGGGATTTCCCGCAGTGCTGTCACCACTGCGTAATAATGGCTATAATGCCCCCCTCAATCCGCCCGGGGTCTGTGATGCCGAGCGCTTCCGTGGTTAATGTGGATCTCTCTTTGTGAACAATCCGACCAACGATACCCTTGATGATGCAGGTGCAGCGACGGCTGATGAGGCAGTCGCTGAGGCGCAACAAGCGCCCGCAGCTGAAGTACAGGAAGGGGAAAATCACGGAGCTAGCCACCGTCCAAGCCAGGCCGAGATGCCGTTTGCCATTGTCCATGGCAAGGCATATACCCAATTACCTCAGGATCTCTACATTCCGCCGGATGCTCTGGAAGTTTTCCTGGAGGCTTTCGAAGGCCCGCTGGATTTATTGCTCTACCTGATCCGCCGGCAGAATATCGATATCCTCGATATCAATGTTTCAGAAATCACGAGCCAGTACATGGCGTATGTCGACCTGATGGAAGCTCACCAGTTTGAGTTGGCTGCTGAATATCTGGTGATGGCGGCCATGTTGGCAGAAATAAAATCGCGCATGTTGCTGCCGCGCTCGGCGGAAGAGGAAGAGGAAGGCGAAGATCCTCGCGCCTCGTTGATCCGCCGCTTGCAAGAGTATGAGCGCTTCAAGCAGGCCGCTGAGGATGTCGATAAGCTGCCGCGTATTGGCCGTGATGTCTACCAGGCCTCCGCTCAGGCGCCGGACCGTAGCCTGACCCGCCCGGAGCCGGACGTTGAGTTACAGGAGATTTTGCTGGCGCTGTCCGAAGTGCTGCGCCGGGCGGATATGTTTGAAAGTCACCATGTATCGCGCGAAAAGCTCTCCACCCGTGAACGTATGGCGCAGGTGCTGGATAAGCTTGCACACAACCATTTTGTCCCGTTTGTCAGCTTGTTCAAGATCGAAGAAGGGCGCTTGGGCGTTGTAGTGACGTTTCTGGCGGTGATGGAATTAATCAAGGAGTCGCTGGTAGAAATTGTACAGAGTGAATCCTTTGGACCTATACACGTAAAAGCTCGCATGTCATGACCATAGAAGATACTGACGAAATCACGCCTGAACTCGACGAGTTAGACCAGGATATCGGAAGCCCGGATGACACTCTGGATGACCAGGAGGACACCCCTGCGGTTAATCCTCATTCGCTGGCGGTTGATCCGGAACAACTGCGCAAAATCATTGAAGGTGCCTTGCTCGCGGCGGGTCAACCGCTAACGGTTGCCCGGTTGATCGAATTATTTGATGAGAAGGTCGCCCCCGCCAAAGAAGACGTGTTAGCCGCACTGCAGGCAATCGAAACCGCGTGTGAAGATCGCGGCTTTGAATTGAAAGAAGTCGCGTCTGGCTGGCGCTTTCAGGTGCGGGAGGGGCTGGCCCCCTGGGTAAACCGTCTGTGGGAAGAGAAACCGCAAAAATATTCCCGTGCGCTGTTGGAGACTCTGGCGCTGATTGCTTACCGCCAACCGATCACCCGGGGAGATATCGAGGAAATTCGGGGCGTAGCCGTCAGCTCGCATATTATGAAAACCTTGATGGAGCGCGAGTGGGTTAAGGTGGTTGGCCATCGCGATGTGCCGGGGCGGCCTTCGCTCTACGCCACCACCCGCCAGTTCCTGGATTACTTCAACCTGAAAAGCCTGGAGGATTTGCCCTCCCTGAGCGAAATCCGGGATTTGGATGAAATAAATCCTGTGCTTAACCTCGGTGGTGATGAGGAGGGCTTGGGTGAGTCTGACACCGACACGCCCATCCCCGACAATACCGAGGGGACCAGTGCCGAGGCGTCGGAAGAAGACGGTCTCGAAGAGTTTATTGAAGGCGAGGACGCCTTTGAAGATATTGAAGAATTGCCTCAGGACGCTGCACCAAGCAGTGGCCCGCTAGACGACACTACAGACAACCCAGTGGCAGAAGATGCCGCGAATGAGGACGAGGAGCCTCGCAACGAGTAATTTCGTTGCACTAGCCTATGGTAAAACATCCCCACCAAGACCCATCCGATAAGCCACGCAAGTCAGCTAAACCGACTACTGATAAATCGGCTCATGCCAAAAAATCACGCCCGCAACCACCGCTGGGGACGGGGAAAGCCAAAGCTGGCAAATCCCGCCCAGCTGATACACCTGTGTCTGTTGAGCGTGAATCAACCAGCGAAGCAGCAGCGGGCGATGAAAAGCTTCAGAAAGTATTGGCCCGTGCGGGATTGGGGTCCCGGCGGGAGATGGAGCGGGCGATCGAGAGTGGTGCGGTCAAGGTCAATGACCGGATTGCCAGCTTGGGCGATAGGGTCACACCGGCGGACAAAATCTTCTTTAACGGCCAACGGGTCGTTACCCGCGCCGAGGTCACCCGTCGGCGTGTCATTCTCTATAACAAGCCGGAAGGTGAAATTTGCTCCCGCTCCGACCCGGAAGGGCGTCGCACTGTTTATGACAGCCTTCCGCCTATCAAAGGTGAGCGTTGGATTTCTGTTGGGCGTCTCGACTTCAACACCAGCGGTTTATTGCTGTTCACCAATGATGGCGAACTGGCGAATAAGCTGATGCACCCGTCATCGGTGATTGATCGGGAGTATCTTGTGCGCATTCAGGGAACTGTGGATGACGACATGAAGGAGCGTTTATTGGAAGGTGTGCTGCTGGAAGATGGCGTTGCGCGCTTTACCGATATTGTTGAGGGCGCGGGTGAGTCCCGTAACCGCTGGTTCTACTGTGTGGTTATGGAAGGTCGTAATCGCGAGGTGCGGCGTTTGTGGGAGTCCCAGGGTGTCAAGGTCAGCCGGTTAAAGCGCGTCCGTTACGGCAATATCTTTATTCCTTCCCATGTGCGCGTTGGACAATGGATGGAATTAAGTGAAAAGGAAATCTATGACCTGTGTCTGACAGCAGGTTTTGATAAGGCTAGCCTGCCGAAATCCACGCCTTTGTCGCGTGAAGAGGCAATCAAACTCCAGCGTCACGACAAGCGTCTGCGCGCGGCCTCCGCACCGCGCCGCCCGGTGGTTCCCCCGCGCAAAAAGCAACCCGAATGACTATCGGATCGTTTGCACAAAGCGGGCGGGGTGTCGGGGCAGAGCGGGTTAATTTGCAGCCTGTAGATTGATGATGCAGTTACGGCCTTTAGCTTTGGCATAGTAAAGGGCTTTATCGGCCCGCTCGAATATCGCATCAACTTTTTCCTTGTCGCGTCCGCGGCTTCCCACACCAATACTGACCGTGGTGGCGAAGCTCTCGCCGTCCTCTCCAAAGCGTAATTTCGCAATTTCCTGGCGCAGCCTTTCCGCAATGATCAAGGCTCCGCTGGCGCCGGTTTTTCTCAGCAGTACCACGAACTCTTCACCACCGTAGCGAAAGGTGATGTCAGACTCACGGCACACGGCCTGAATTCGGCCGGCGACTTCGCGCAATACCTGATCACCGCGGCTGTGACCGTGTTTATCGTTGATCAGTTTGAAATGGTCGATGTCGATCATGAGCAGCGATAAATCCTGATCATAGCGCTCGGCAAGTTGAAGCTCCTGATGCAAGGCTTTATCTAACGCGATGCGATTACCCAGGCCCGTCAGCGGATCTTGCAACGCCAGGGCGATGGCATCCTGGTAGCGAAGCGCATTGCGCAAGGGGTACACCAGGTGAGCCAGTAGGCTTTCGAGCAGTGCCAGTTCATCTTCCGCCAGGCGTTTACTCCGACTGAAGACAATCTCACCCAGGTAGGCATCCGCGACAGTTAATCGGTAGTCACAGTGGTGAACGGCCTCGCGGCCAAGGTTGAGCGTTTCGTCGTGAACGAAATGAAAGCGCAGTCCCTGAATGCCGACAATACCCTGAAGATGCGTGAAAAACAGCGTGATGATCTCACGCGGTTGCTGGCTGACTTGCAAGGCTTGCATCAGCTTGTTGCGCGCCTCAAGCAGTTCGGGTTGAGAAAGATGGGGTATCGCGGATTGCACAGCAGAATATTCGCCCTGAGCGAGTTCGCTCCGTGCGTCTTTTATCATGGTCATATCCCGCATACGTTTTTACCTGTTATCAACCCTTCCGCTGTCCAGTCCGTTCGCATTAAGGGTTAAAGAATTGGCGCTACCGGCAGATTTGCCCGCGTTTTAACCCTATGGAGCGAAAACTGTGCCAGTTGCGGCTTTTCCATTGGAAAGCGATATAAATCAGGTGGTTATAGGCAGTAGGGTGCGGCGGGAGTGACGGTTAGGTGGCGGCTAAATCATGAAAAGGCGGCAAGAAATTGCCGCCCGTCAAAAGTTTGGCTACAGGCTGGGTGGGTCAGGATTTTTTTTCGGTGGGGATCTGAACACTGACGCACAGGCCGCCATCAATCAGGTTGCGCGCACTGATCTTCCCTTTATGCAGGGCTACCGTGCGTTGGGCAATGGCTAGGCCGAGGCCATAACCGCCGCTTTCGCGGTCCCTGGCCTGGTCTGTGCGAAAGAAAGGTTCAAAGATATCCTCCAGTGCCTCCTCAGGTACACCGGGGCCGCTATCACAGATATGAACAATGTACTCCTGGTCATTGGCCAGGTAATGCAGGTCGATGGTGATCCTGCCGCCGTAGGGCGTGTAATGCAGCGCGTTGCGCAGCACATTTTCGAACACTCCGATCAACATGTTGCCATGGGTTTGGACCAGCGCCTCGTCGACGGTGGAATTCAGCTTCAGATCAATATGCTTGTCTTCAGCGTCCTGGCGATAATTTTCCTGCAGGGTTTCCAGGAGCACCTGAATATCCAGTGCATCATCCAGTTCCCATTCACCGTTATCCAGAACGGGCAGGGCGAGGATGTCTGAAATCACATTGTTCAAATAATCCGCTGCCTGTTTAATCCGCTCAAGTTCCTTATCAACGCTGCCGTTGCTGCGTTGCTGGGCAAGCCCGAGGGCGATCTGCAAACGGGCCAGAGGCGAACGCAGTTCGTGAGACACATCCTTGATCAAACGCTTTTGCTCGAGCATCGCTTTTTCAAGGCGCTCGGTCATATGATCAAAATCGCGACCCAGTGCGGCAATTTCGTCGTTGCGGCCGGAAAATTGTTTACTGACCCGTACACTTAAATCACCGCGTGCAATTTGTTGCGTTGCTTTTTGTAAGGTATTCAGGCTGCGTGTGAAATGACGTGCAAGTAAGAAACACGCGCTGCCACTGATCAGGATGGACACTAACAACAGTGGCCAGATGTTTTCGATAAACATCTCCCACAGGATGTCGCGATCCGAGCCATCATCGCGTCCTGGGGAAATGGTAATTAATTTCACACTGTTACCATCGTTGAGCGTGATATAGCGGCCGAATAATTTGCGATTGCGATCCTGGACTTTGTCGTAGGGATGGCGGCTGGTGAGCTTGGGCAATAACACCAATACGCCGGGAGGCAAGGGGCGATCCAGTAAGTCCCGGTTGTCTTTATCGACCACATAAAAAAAGCGGGTAGACCAGGCGGGCATACTGCGCATGTCCTGCATTACCTGTTCGGTATTGCGATTGATGGCGGCGCCGGTCATTTGAAACAGAAGGCGTTTGGCCGGTTCTTCGTCGCGATCAATAGAGCGCTGCATACGATCCGGCGTCATGTCAAACCAATGCACGACTACATTGGTTGCCACGATAATCAAGGCGGTGATTAACCAGAAGGTGATAAAAATCTTGAGGTACAGTCGGGTCATGTAAGTTATTCGGTATCATTCAATGTAAGCATATAACCCGCACCGCGAACATTGATAATCAGATCCTTATGCGCACCGACGGCGGTTAATTTCTTGCGAATATTGCTGACATGTACATCAATACTGCGGTCATAAGGTGTCAGTTTCCGATTCAGTGCCTGCTCTGTCATTTCGTCCTTGCTGATCACTTGTCCCGCACTGCGCACCAGCAATTCCAGCACGCTGAATTCTGTTCCGGTCAGGGGAACGTCGGTGTCTTCCCAGGTCACACTGCGACTGCCGAGATGCAAGGTCAATTTATCGGAACTGATACGCTCCACTGCCTGCTGGGTAGCCTGGTTGGGGGTCGCCCGACGCAGGACAGCGCGGATACGCGCAACCAGTTCGCGGGGATCACATGGCTTGGGCAGGTAGTCATCAGCACCAATTTCCAGGCCGATAACCCGGTCAATGGTGTCGCCTTTAGCAGTAAGCATCAGCACGGGCGTCTGGCATTTTTGACG
Source organism: Cellvibrio sp. ARAG 10.3 (assembly GCF_051846955.1). NCBI lineage: Bacteria > Pseudomonadati > Pseudomonadota > Gammaproteobacteria > Cellvibrionales > Cellvibrionaceae > Cellvibrio > Cellvibrio sp. ARAG 10.3. The sequence goes on along the minus strand of NZ_JBPYCU010000002.1, from coordinate 255,960 downwards.
CAACTGTTTAAGCACATCAAAACCGTTGCGGATGGGCAACATGACATCGAGAACAATGGCGGCATACTGGTTGTGATTTGGAAGGTCTACGGCTTGTTGTCCGTCATGTACCATGTCGACGACGAAGCCTTCAGTGGAGAGATATTCATTCAATAATTGGCAAAGTTCTTTATCGTCATCGATCAAAAGCAATTTATTCATGGGTAATCCATCTGATCAGATACTGTGAGAGTAAGTGTGCTACAGCGCCACGCAAAGTGTCATGGTTATTGTGAATTGTTTAACCCTTCTTAACATTGCATCAGAGATACTGTCTCCAACGACAACAAGAGCATCCAATCGGGCTCCTGTCGTAAAAAACCTGTTGGTAACTGACCTGTGCGGATACTACTTGAATGATAGGTCGCGTTGCCAAGAGAGCAAGTCTGATCGACTAACCCTCGGAGATTCAATTATGAATACGATGAAAAACTGGCGCCATCTTATCACTGGTATTACCACCCTGGCGGTGGTTTCTTTGGGTAGTTACGCCCTCGCAGAAGAGACTGTGGGCCCGGATAAAGATTGCAAAGGCAAACACAGCTTTCGCCAGCACATGAAAGGCGAGCGCCCCATCGAACACATGGCCAGGTTCCTGGAACTCACTGACGAACAAAAACAAACGCTGGCCGCGCACAGAGACGCGCAACGCGCGCAATATCGCGAACAGCGGCAGCAAATACGCCAAACCCAACGGGCGTTGCACGACGCCGTTGCCAATAATGCGGATGAAGCAGAAGTGACCGCCCTGGCAGAAAAATTGGGTGACCTGAGCGCGCAACAAGCCATCGCCCGCGCCAAGGAAAAGCAGTTTTTGCTCAGCATCCTGACACCGGAACAGAAAGAAAAAATGGAGCAGATGAAAGCCAAGCGTAAGGGGCACTGGCGCGAAAAAGCGGCCGATACTCGTGCCTGATTAATCTGGTTAGACCCTTGCACGCAAGAAGCAATGTTGGGAAAATCCGCACTCTTTTGGCGGGCCCCGGCGGCCCGCTAACTCGATTCCTTTATATTCCGGTGATCCCGAGGTGAATGTGGGCAAGATAGGTCTGTTTTTCGGCAGTGACGAAGGTAACACCGAGCGTGCCGCCTACCGTATCCAAAAGCGCTTCGGCGAGGATGTGGTGGACGTGATGGATATCGCGGATGTTACGCAACTGGATTTTGCTGACTACGACCGGATCATCCTCGGCATTCCCACCTGGGATTTCGGCCAGATTCAGTCAGACTGGGAAGAATTCTGGGACGATATAGCCGCAGTCGATTTTTCCGGCAAGACCGTCGCCCTGTTCGGTCTGGGCGATCAGTTTGGCTACGGCGACTACTTCCTTGATGCCATGGGCATGCTGCACGATGTCATCATCCAATCCGGTCCTATTATCGTCGGGCATTGGCCCACAGAGGGATACGAATTCGACGCCTCCAAGGCTGAGATTCCCGGCGCAGGCATGTTTGTCGGGCTGGCGCTGGATGAAGACCAGCAGGAGCATCTGAGTGCAGAACGCCTCAACCGCTGGTGCGCCCAGATTCATGCGGAGTTTGGCCTGGATACTCCGCTACAAGCCTTGGATGATTGATTGTTCAGGGCGCTTCCGCGACAAAAACAGCGCGTACTGGTGCCGGATGGCCCTCTGCCGTTAAGGCCGGGTTATCCGGGTGGAGAAATTCCGGCAGGGAATGGAAACGCATCCAGTGGGTTGAACGTTGTTCTTCCGGCGTGGTAGGGCACACATCTACCACGCGCGGATTGGCAAAGCCCATCTTGCGCAGCCAGGACACCATTGTGGCGCAACTGGGTAAGAACCAGACATTGTTCATCATGGCGTAACGCCCCTCGGGCACCAGAACCTCGCCCAACTCCCCCTCGATAACCAAGGTTTCCAGCACCAATTGTCCACCAGGGCGTAGCGCTTCTTTAAGCTCGCGCAGGTGATCCATGGGTGAGCGGCGATGGTAAAAAACCCCCATGGAAAATACCGTATCGAACGCCTGGAGCTTGGGTGGCAGGTCTTCTATACCGACCGGCAGGACATCCACCGGCGCCTGGGCATCAATCAACTGCTTGATCATGTGAAACTGCACCACAAAGCGCGGTGAGGGATCAATGCCGATAACGCGCGCGGCGCCGGCTCCCAGCATGCGCCAACAGTGATAACCGTTGCCACAGCCCACATCCAGGATCAGCCGATCTTTCAAGGGCGCCAGATGGGGCAAGACCCGATCCCACTTCCAGTCCGAACGCCATTCAGTATCAATGTGAATACCATGCACATGATAAGGACCCTTACGCCAGGGGATAAGCTGCTCCAATGCCGCGCGCAGCTGGGCGCGGGTGGTGTCATCACAGTCGCTGGGAGTACCGATGATAACTCCTTGTTGCAGGTCTATCCGCGAGGCACGGATCTGCGGCATCTCCATCAGCGCTTGCTTCCAGCCGGGCAAATCGCCGTAGCGCTGTTCACTCAGACCCGCCGTGATTTGTTCCGGCAGGTTGGCCAGCCAGGGCGCGAGCGGGGTGTGGGGCAGGGCGGCAAGCAGGGGTTGGTAATCCATCATGGTTTGATCGCAATCATCGAGGCAAAGTTAAAACATTGGAACCAGACATCCACGCTGCCAAAGCCCGCTGCGCGCAAGCGTTGACGATGCGTAGCCAGGGTTTCGGGAATCAGGACATTTTCTATGGCGGAACGCTTGCGGGCGATTTCAAGATCACTGTAGCCGTTGCTGCGTTTGAAGTTGTGATGCAGCTCGATCATCAACTCGTGGTGCGGCTTGTCTTCAAAGGCGACCTTTTCGGACAGGATCAACACCCCGCCAGGTAGCAAGCCTTCATAAATAGCCGTCAATACGGCGAGTCGCTGATCGATGGGGATAAATTGCAAGGTGAAGTTCAGTACCACCATGGAAGCCTGCTCAATGCGAATATTCTGTACATCACCGCAAACGAGTTCCACCGGCACTTCGCCGCTGTCCGCAGCGATGACTTGTCGACACCGCTCAATCATGGCCGCTGAATTGTCGATGCCGAGAATACGCGTGTTGGCCGCCTGGATACGATGCCGCATGGCCAGGGTGGCGGCACCCAATGAGCAGCCCAGGTCGTAGCACACGCTATTCGCCTGCACATAACGCTCGGCCAGGTTACCGATCATATTGATGATGGTGGCGTAGCCCGGAACCGACCGTTTGATCATGTCCGGAAATACATTCACCACCGTTTCATCAAACACGAAGGGTCCCGGTTGTCCGAGGGGATTGGCGTAGATGTTGTCGGGCTTATCAGACATAGACACGGCTGGGTTGGTAAACAGGGGGCGCATTGTAACGCTCTGGCGGCGAGCAGAGTAGCGGGATGGGCGTAAAAACCCGGGGAGGTGTCGCTTTGTTCATCAAAGTGTCACACGACAAAACGATGATAATACGATGAATACACGCCAACTTTTTCCCGCTGTCAACACTCCCTCAGCCACACAACCGGACCTGCACAGAGAGTTGCAGCGGCTGATTGATCAGCGCTTGCTGACGCCCTTGTTCCAGCCGATCTTCGCCCTCGATAGCCCGCGGATTCTGGGTTACGAAGCCTTGATTCGCGGTCCCGAAACCAGCCCGTTGCATAAGCCTGAGCAACTCTTTTCAGTCGCGCGTTCAGCCCGCCATTTGGCAAGCCTGGAATATGCCTGCCGCGAAGCGGCGTGCCGTCAGTTCATGAGCCTGGGCTTGCCGGGCAAGCTGTTTTTGAATATGTCGCCCTTGAGTTTTACCGACAACAATTATCGCGATGGTGTCACGCGCGAAATCTTGCAGCGTGTCGGTTTAAATGCTGAGCGCCTGGTATTTGAATTGACGGAAAATCAGCCACTGGATGAGTTCGAGCTATTGCGCTCTGCGTCTGATCACTTTAAGCGGCAGGGGTTTGCGGTGGCGCTGGATGACCTGGGCGCCGGGTATGCAGGGTTGCGGGTATGGAGTGAATTGCGCCCCGATTATGTGAAGATTGACCGGCACTTCATCAGTGGTATTGATCAGGATGCAGTAAAGCGGGAATTTGTCCGTGCAATGCTCGATATCGCCCATCGTATGGGTAACAAAGTCATTGCCGAGGGAATTGAAACCGCTGCGGAATTACGCACCCTGATCACCATGGGCGTGGAGTACGCACAAGGTTTTTATCTGGCGCGGCCAATGGCTGAGCCGGTACGTCAAGTGCCCTCGGCTCTGTTTGGTTTTCAGCACGAACGTTTTCCCCGTCATCCGGATTTTTTTCATCGAACCGTGGGCGATATCCTGGCTGACTCAGTTGTGGTGTCACCCGGTACGCCCGCTGCGGAGGTGGTGAAGATGTTCCGTGCCGATGTGCGTTTGACCTGCGTGCCTGTTGTGGCCGGTAATCAACCCATCGGCATGGTGAGCCGGGTGGAATTATTGAATATTTTTGCCCAGCGCTACGGCCATGAATTGCACTCCACCAAGCTGATTACCGAATTTATTAGCCCACTGTCGTTGACGGTGGAGATCGATACTGAACTGAAGGTGGTGGGACAGTTAATCACCGAAGATCCCCAGCAAAACCTGAGCGTGGATTTCATTATCAGCGAGCAGGGGCTTTATCGCGGGGTGGGGACGGTACGTAATCTGTTGCGTTGTATCACCGAAGAAAAACTGCGCGCGGCGCGTCACAGCAATCCACTGACACAATTGCCGGGTAACGTTCCGCTGTACGAATGGATCGATTATTTATTGAATAGTTACACCGAATTTGTGGTGGCCTATTGTGATATCAATCACTTCAAACCCTTCAACGACACCTTTGGTTACAGCTACGGTGATGAGGTCATTGTAAAGTTGGGCCAGTTGCTTATGGCAAACATTGACACTGCCCGGGATTTCGTAGGCCATGTGGGCGGCGACGATTTTATTGTTGTGTTTCGTAGTGACGACTGGCGCGCGCGATGTGAACACATCCTCACCTCGTTTAGCGAGATCTACCACACCATTTTGCCGACCCCTCACAATGAATACTGGAGCCAGGACCGTGAGGGTAATCGCCAACGCTTTGGTCCACTGACGCTGGCCATTGGCTGTGTCCAGCCTGATCCATTGGCTTGTATGACGCATCACCAGGTTGCGCTGCTGTTGGCTGATGCAAAACACAGTGCCAAGCGCAGCAACGGAAATTGTATTTTCGAGTCGCGCCGCCGCACGCCGTATCCTTCCTGATAACCGGTTTTTCTCCCTCTGTTACTTTTCTCCCGGATAAATTGGACTATGCTCCAACAATAGCTTTTTGGATTGAGAGGGGTTCCCCATGGCTGAGGCGGAATATCATAAACTCCACGCCTTGATAGTAGACGACTTCGATAGCTTTCGTGTCACCGTGAGTAATATGTTGCAGGATATTGGTATCCAGTACATTGACAGCGCCGTCAATGGGGCTGATGCCCTCCGTCATTGCAAGAACAAATCCTACGATCTGATCCTCTGTGACCATAACCTGGGCAAAGGCAAGACCGGTCAGCAGGTTCTGGAAGACTTGCGCGAGAACGGCAATCTTAATCGCTATGCCCTGTTTGTTCTGATCTCCGCCGAGTCGAGCAAAAGTATCATCATGGCCGCCTATGATTATGAGCCGGATGCCTATCTCACCAAACCCATTACCACCAAAGCATTACAGCAGCGCCTGAGCCGGCTTTTTGCGCAGCGAACCCGGATGTTACCGATTATGCAAGCGATGGGTGCGGAACGTTGGGACGTGGCCGAGGCCCTGTGCCTGCGTGAAATTAATAGCGGTGGTCGTTATGCCAACCAATGCCAGAAACTGCTGGGGCAGCTCTACATCCAGACCGGTGCTTATGAAAAAGCGGAGGCTGTTTATCGAGACGTGCTGGATGTGCGCCAACTGGATTGGGCGCAGGTGGGCATGGCGCGGGTAAAAAAAATGCAAGGCGACCTGGTGAGTGCCCAGCAATGGTTAGAGGAGGTAATGAATACCAATCCGCTGTGCATGAAAGCCTACGATTTACAAGCCGAAATTTATCGAGAACAACACTTACATAAGCGTTTACAGGATGTGCTACAGCAGACGGTAGAAATATCCCCCTTGTCGATCTTGCGGCAGCAGCAGTTGGGTGATGTCGCCATGCTGAATAACGATGCCGAGACGGCAGCCAATGCTTACCGACGAACCGTGCGGCTGGGCGAGAATTCTTTCTACGACCGGCTGGAAAACCATACCGGTTTTGCGCGTGCCACGCTGGCTTTATTCCGTGAGGATAAAATTTTGGCCAAGCCCTTGTTACGTGATGCCATAAAAACCATGGCAGAGCTTGAACAGCGTTTCACCAAATCCCCTGAAGAAAAAATTGAAGCGCTACTGATTGAGGCGCAACTGTTTGCGAGTAATGGTGAAACAAGGAAAGCAGAAGAATTATTGCAGGCGGCGAGAAACCAGAGCGCCGATCTGGACATATTGCCGATTGCTGCCGACATAGAATTGGTTCGGGCTTTTGTCGCGGTAGGCCAAAAAAACATGGCAGACGAACTGACCCGCACCTTACTGGAGCGCTATAAAGATTCCGAGCGGGATCTGGAAAAGCTTGACGCATTATTGGAAGAGCCTGCCAGTGAAAAAAACCGTTCATTGGTGGCCGCTATCAACAAGAAAGGCATTGCTTGCTACGAAGCCCGCGACTATGAAGCGGCTATTCAATGTTTTGAAGATGCACTGCAAACTTTTCCCAATCACATCGGTATTCGTCTGAATCTGGTACAAGCCCTGGTCGATAAGTTAAAGATAGAGACTGACGCAGCCTCCATGGATCTGGCCATTGATACCCTGGCTCAGGTAGAAGGCAAAATTGTGCCGGCCCACGATCAATATCGCCGTTTCCGTCAGTTGCAGGAGATGCTGCGTAACCTGGATAACAGCCGCCGGCGGTGATCCGCCAGCCTGCTTTTTTGTGAGTTCACTATATGATTGATGATAACGATATGACCTCCGCCAAGGACTCGCCACTGGATTTTGCTTTTGTGTTGGCATCCAGTGTTCATGACATGAAAAATTCCTTGGGTATGCTGTTAAATACCCTCGCAACCATGATGGAAAAATCGCCACCGCAAGATGACGAGCAAACCAAAACCTATGCCATATTGGAATATGAAGCTGCCCGCATCAACAGCGAGCTGATTCAATTGCTGTCCCTTTACCGCATGCAACACGAACATTTATTGGTGCAAATAGACGAACACCATGTCATTGATGTACTCGAAGAACAGCTGGCACGCAACGACATGTTGTTGCGGACGCGCGGTATTCAGTTGGAAGTAGATTGCGATGAAGATCTGAGCTGGTATTTTGACGGTGAACTGGTTGGTGGTGTGATAAATAATATCCTGGTGAATTGCGCGCGCTATTGTCGCAATACTTTGCAGGTGTCTGCCAAAATTATCGACAACGAACTTTGCATAGCTGTCGCCGATGACGGGCAGGGTTACCCGCCGAGTATGTTAGCTGCACCGCATGAGATAAATGCCGGCGTATCATTTTCTTCCGGTAGCACCAACCTTGGGTTATTGTTTGCGCATCGCGTTGCCGGTTTGCATCGTTCCCGGGAACAACACGGTCATATTCAGCTAGCGAATCAGGGGCCTTTGGGTGGCGGTGTATTTCAACTTTGGTTGCCCTAGGAAGCATGAATGCTGATCACAGTTGAAATGCGGCGCATGCTATAGCATTATCCGCGGTGCCCTTTGAGATTACACGGCGCGCCCTCTGAATAAGGAACCTTATATGCTAAAAATCCGCTTCAAAAACAATAAATATAATGCGGTATGGTTAGTAGAACCAAAGGTGACAATTGGTCGGCTTATAACCAATGACCTGGTTGTGGATGATGCAGAGGTTGCTGACAGCCACATTGAAGTGCTCGTCGAACACGAACAGCTTACCCTGAAAAACCTGGTACCGGAAAAACCGGTCAAGGTGAACGACGAAGATGTTACCAGTATTTGTACGTTAAAGCCGGATGATGTGATAACCCTGGGGGCAGTGGAGCTTCAGGTGATCGATCCCAAGCGGGAACCCAAGGAAGCCGTCGTCGAAGCCGGCAACGTTACCCAGTTGCGCACACCTGCACCCAAGACCACCGGCTGGGCATTAAAAGCTAATCACACCGCGCTGGCCAATCGTGTTTTTCCAATCAAGGAAATGACTATTGTCGGACGGGCGACCGAGTGCGACATCAGTCTCGCAGCTGCGCATTTGTCGCGCCGGCATGCGCAGCTTCAAGTGCTCGATGGCTTGCTGTATGTCAAGGATCTGGGGTCTGCCAATGGCACCTTTGTGAATGGTAAACAGGTCACGGAAGCGAGGGTAAAACGTGGTGACGAACTCCGTTTCGATACTCTCAGTTTTGGCGTGATCGGCCCTACTACTGACGACCTGGCTAAGACCACAGTGCGCGCCCCAACCTCAAAAATACCAGATGCGACACCGGTGCCGAAAAGCCGGCCCATTGCCAAACCACGCAGCACGGCGAGTGTTGTCGGTGATGTTAAAGCCGGCCAGCGCTCGGTCCATGCTCGCCCATCCCATCCCCGCGAGGAGGACACCCCCAGACATGGTCGAATGGGTCTGGCCTTGTTGGTGGTTATCGCGGTAGTCGTGGTTGCAGCCCTTTATTTTACCCGCCGTTAAAAAAGCGGCTAAAGTTGATTAAACTTTGGCCGATAACCCCGGTAATCGACGTTGATTTCAGTGTTATGGGGGTTCAATGCATATTCCATCGCTTTCCCAATCGCCGGCTCGCCTGAGCAGCCATGTTCCAGCAGCGGACGACAACCGTACAGCCAATAACCGGCTTGCCGCCGGTGTTTCCCTGGATCCCACCGTTTCTTCTGCTCCCTCCAGGCAAGATGCACTGGCGCTGTTTGAGCGCACGCTGACAATGGGCTATGAAAAACTGCAGGCCAAGCAGGGTGCAGCAAGTCAGTTTGCAGCCTTTGAGCCGCTGACCGCCGAAAAAGTGGCCGGCAATATCCTGGGTTTTATCGAGCGTCGCTTGCAGATGGATGTCGCTGAAGGTGCTACTCGCGAGCAATTGGAATCGCGTCTGGAGGCTGGGCTGGCAGGTTTCAAGAAAGGCTTCGCGGAAGCCAGCGAAAAGCTCAAGGCACTCAGTATGCTATCGCCGCAAGTGGAGCAGGATATCGGTATGACCTACGACCTGGTGTTGAGTGGCATCGACGCGTTGCGGGAAAAATTCCTGGGTGCCGTGACTGAAACGGAAAACATCCCTAAGGCCACGCCACTAGCCTCGCGCCAGCAGGCGTATGGCGCGCTGGCCAATTCCAGCTATCAATATGCCAGCGCGAGCAGTTTCAGCTTTCAGTTGACCACGGCTGACGGCGATAAAGTCACTATCTCTGCCAGCAGCTCACAAGCCTTCAGCAGCCAATACACCAAAGGTGTGAGCGGGGGCTCATCGGTTGAAGCCATGAATGCTTCCTACAGCGCAACGCGTGCATCCAGTTGGTCGGTCCAGGGCGATTTGAACGAACAGGAAATGCAGGCGATTGAAGATTTATTGGGCCAAGTTAACCAATTAGCTGGCGATTTTTTTGCCGGTAATCTCGACGAGGCATTCAACCAGGCGTTGGCATTGGGTTACGACCAGGAGCAAATTACAGCATTCTCTTTGAATTTAACCCAGGTTGATGTGCAGCGTGTCAGTACCGCTTATCAGCAATTTAATGATGCGCCCTTGGGTGAGAATCCGGGAGAACGCCTATTGCCCGTCGGACACTTTATCCGTGATCTACTGGATGCCCTGGAGACAGCCGGCCATTTTGCTGAACCGGAAAATGTATTGTTGGCGTTAAGTGGAAACATTGTGGCGCCGGATAACAGCCAAACACCATCACCTGCTGAAAGATTTCGCGGCTTTGTTGAACAGGTTTTACAAAGTCTGAATCAGGCTTAAGGTCTACGCCAATCACTGATCACGAGATAGAACCTGTTACAATTCGCTTTTTTGTAACAGGTTTTTTTATGTCGTCTATTCTTCTCTACACCACAGCGGGATGCCACTTGTGCGAAGCAGCTAAAACAGTGTTATGGCCGTTACTGACGGAATTCGGTTTGCGTCTGGAAGAGGTGGATATTGCAGATTCGGATGAACTGATTGAGCGCTATGGTATTCGTATTCCGGTTATTGCTTTTGAGCAGTCTGTTACGGAATTGGCCTGGCCTTTTTCTGCCGAGCAAGCGCGGGTTTTTATTAACGACTACCGGCAACCTAACGCGGATTAAAGCCCATGGTTTCCATGGTTGTGGTAACCCAACTTAAAGCATCCAGATAAATATGTGAAAGGGTATCCGGCGAGATACTGCGTGATCCCAGGTATTCCCAGTCAATTTTATCCCACTCTGCTCGCTCATAATGCTCGACGATATCGAGCACTTTCCCTTCATCACCCAAATGTTTTAATAACGCTTCATTCAGTTGTTCGCTCAGTGAGATATTTCCGAGCAAGACTTCAAGTGGCGCATCCATAAAGGCATCCAGAGTAGACAATAGCCCCACAGTGAAAAACGTATCCTGACGTTTTTTGCCGCTCATGGTCGCTGCAATAATTTCGCACATACGCGCGCGCGTCAACGCGGCGATACTCAGCTCAACCGGCTTATCGCCGAGATTGGCCATCGCCAATAAATTTACCCAATTCTTGATGATGTTAAGCCCGAGCAAGGTAATGGCCTGGCGCAATGATTCAATGGTACGTGGCAGGGCGAAGGCCGCCGAGTTAACCAAACGCAAGAGTTTATAGCTGAGCATGGGATCGCGTGCTACCAGTTGCTCTACGCGTTCCAGCGGCACATCCGGGTCGTGAAGCACCGAAAGCAGTTGTAATACCGCCTGTTTATTCTCGGTAATCCTGCGCCCTTTGATCACCTTGGGGCGCGCAAGGAAATAGCCTTGAAATAAATCAAACCCTGCATCCTTACAGTATTCAAGCATCTCGTAGGTTTCTACTTTTTCCGCTAACAATGTAAGGCCGAAAGGCTTGAGGTAATCGATATGTTCACGGATTTGTTGGGGCGAGAGTTGCAAGACATCCAGCTTGATGATGTCGGCATAAGGAATGAGATCGCGGGTTTCGTCCGTCAGCTCAAAATCGTCCAGCGCAATGGTGTAACCCTGCTCGCGCAAGCTGCGCAGGCTGTGCAACATTTGTGCATCTATTTGCTGGCCTTCGAGCACTTCCACCACCAATTGCCGCCGGTCAAAGGGCGGTGGTGTCATCAGCAGGGTGCGAGTAAAATTAATAAAAGCTTGATGATGGCCAACAACACTGTGGATCGATAATTCGGTAAAGGTATGCAGCAGAACTTGCGAGCTGGCCATGTCGCCACCGTCTGCAGTGTATTCGTTCAAATCGCAACTGCGGCATAGCAGCTCATATGCAACCACCTGCATCTTGCGATTGAAAATCGGCTGGCGCGCCAGCAAGGGCAATAACTCGGACATAAACTGCTGTGAAATCCTTACCGTTGATCAACCATGCGAGTCTGGTGGCATCAATGATGTTGAGCAAACTGCTCATCATTGTATGACTTATATGGCTAAATGGAAACTCAAGGCAGGAGATGAATAAAGGCCCGCTTTTTTGGCGATACCGGGCCTTCAACAAATACACAGACTATAAGGAATTACCAGCTTCCAGCGGCGTGATAAACGGTTGCTTCTCGCCAGTACGATAGCCGTAGATGACCGAAAACGACAAGACATTCTGGACATAACCGCGGGTTTCATGGAATGGAATGGTTTCAATCCAGACGTCATAGGGCAATTTTGCATCGTCCTTGCTCAACCATTGTTTGACCCGAGTCGGACCCGCGTTGTATGCCGCTGCCGCAAGGATGCGGTTGCCGTTAAACTGGTTCAATAATTGGTTCAGGTAACGACTACCCAAAGCAATGTTTTTTTCCGGCTTTAATAAATCGTGCTGGCTGGAATAGGGGATGCCGGTGCTCTTGGCTGTATGTAACGCTGTTGCGGGCATCAACTGCATCAAGCCTAAGGCACCTGCTGAAGAGCGTGCATCGGGACTGAATGCACTTTCCTGCCGTGCAATGGCAAAAAGGAACAGCGGGTTAACCGAGGTGGCTTTTGCAGCAGTCGCAACATGCTCCTGATAAGCGAGTGGGAAACGGACTTGCAGGTCGTCCCAGTATTCTGCGTCGATCATCGCCTGAATGCCCTGGCGGTGCCAACCCCAGCGGTCTGCCAGCCGACCGGCAGCGACAATCTCTTCAGTTTTCATACGGCGCGTGGTGTGAAACCATTCCCGGCTTGCGCCATAGATGTCACCCAGAATATAGAGCTCCCGCGCCCGCTGAATACCTGGTGCCTGCTCAACCTGATGTTGCAACTCAGGGGAGATCAGCATGGGCTTATCAACCAGTCGATATTCGTAACCTAATTTATCCGCAGATAAAAAGCCGTAAAAACTGCGGGTCGCGGCGACGCGGTTATAAAGCGATTGCACGCTTTGGCCATCGACTTCCTTGATATCAAGCTCTTCCATAATGCGGGCGCGCCAATATAACCAGCGCTCGGTTTGTTGTGCATCGACCGGTAATCTGGTCAACCAGGTGTAGGCTTTTTCCCAATCCTGCTTGCGCAGGGAATCGCGAATCAACGCTTCGGTGAGGTCGGTGCTGGTAATCTGGGAGATAGATGACAGCAGGGTTTCCGCCGCCTCCGGATTGGCCTGGCGCAGCAGGCGGGTTGCAATATGGTATTGAGTTTCCAGGCGTTGGCTGTCTTCAAACAATTGTTGCGCGTCGTAACCTTGCCAGAGAACCAATGCCTTCGGGGCGTCTGTTAACGCCAGGCGCTGTAAGCCGTAAAGTATGATTTCCTGCATTTCCGGTGACTGGGTGCTAAAGCGTGTGGTTTGCGTTAACAGGCTAGGATTGCGACGCACCTCCTGAAAAAGCGTTGCGAGCTTTTGCTGCGGCTCCGCCATTTGACGGGATAGATAACTGGCAAGACTGTTATTGCCGGCTTGCAAGGCTTTGCTGTGCCTTTCCCATAGCAGCTCAGGGGTCAGTTTTCCGGCCGCTATCCAGCGGGTAAACACCGGGTCACAGGCTTTGGATTGTGATTCGGCGATATTCCATAACGGTGCAACATCGTCATAGGCCGTTTCATCACCTGTTTCCAGGCGAGCACGAAGGCTGTTGCAGGCAAGCTCGGGATCATTTAATTCCGCATTATAAAAGATGTTGTAGTCCTGCCATTTCTGGCGGGTTGCCAGTGTTCTCAACCAACGATGGGAGAGACGATCACTCAGGTAGGAACCGGGATAGGCGGACAAGAATGCGGCCACGTCCGCTTTGGGCAAACTATTCAGACGATCACCAATATCCTGATATTCGAGGTAGGGCAATAGCGGATAATCTTTCAATGCGGCCACTAGTGTATTGTAGGTTTTTACCTGGCGGCGATTCAGGGCTGTTTTAGCAGCGGCGTAATCCTTCCGTTGCTTGGCTCGATCCACATGAACCAAAGTCTCAACTACCGCTTCGCTTGCTTTAACCGTTTCGCCTGTATCGGGTGAAGGTGGTACGACAGGATCTTTTTCAATCCCAAAGGCGTGGGGGAAGCTAATAAAGCTACAAAACACTCCGGCGGCGAGCGGGCGGAGTGCCGACAAAAACCATGCGCGCATTGAAAACCTCGGGTACGTCTTAACGCGATTTAAAACAGAATTCCGGCTTTATCGAAAAGCCCTGTTGATAGCGAATACATTGAGAATAACAGTGGATTATCGGATTCGCCAGTGGCCAGCGTAAACTTCATCTTCTATAGAGAAAAAATTTCTAACGTATTGATATAAAGTGGGAAAACGTGTCGTCTGTTCGCCTGCTCTTATTCATTATCTTATGCAATTAAATCATGCCATTTGCCTGCTGAGTTCGACTTTTTGACGTAACTCCAGTTCAATCTTTATGATCAAAACCTGTGCTCGTTGATACCTGAATAGGAGCAATTTAGCCTGCGTTATAAGGCGCAAAAGCGTTATCATGCTGGCCCTCGCCAGCCGAGGCGGTATTCGATTCTTACGACTGTGGGTGAATGACTTTCTTATGTCCTTGATTAAATTGGAAAAAGCCTATTTGAGTTACGGCTTGCAAGTGCTACTGGATCAGATCGACCTCACCATTGAACGCGGGCAGCGGCTGTGCTTGATCGGGCGAAACGGTGCAGGCAAATCCAGCTTGTTGAAAGTCATTGCCGGCGACGTTGATCTGGACAAGGGCGATGTGATCCGGCAGAGCGGCGTGCGTATTGCGCGTCTGGAGCAGGACCTGCCGGAGGCAGATGATCGCAAAGTATTGGATGTGGTGGCTGCGCAATTTCAGGGTATGGGTGATTTATTGGCAGAGTATCGCCAGTTAGCTCACGCTGCCGATTTTTCTGATGCGCGGATGGCGCGTATGGCTGAGCTGCAGCAACACATAGAAGCGCGCGATGGTTGGAGTTTGCAACAACAGGTTGAGACGGTGTTGTCGCGCCTGGAGCTGCCAGCGGAACGTTATATGCGCGAATTGTCGGGCGGCTGGCGCCGTCGTGTTGCGCTGGCCAAGGCGCTGGTGGGTGACCCGGATGTATTACTGCTCGACGAACCGACCAACCATCTGGATATTGCTGCAATCGACTGGCTCGAAAAACAGTTGCTCAATTTTAAAGGCGCGCTGGTTTTTATCACGCATGACCGCTCCTTGCTGCAAACGCTGGCTACTCATATAGCCGAACTGGACCGCGGTCACTTGCGTTACTGGGCCGGTGACTACGCGAGCTATCTGGTTTATCGCGAACAGGCGCTTGCGGAAGAGGCGCGTCATAACGCGCTGTTTGATAAAAAACTTGCGCAAGAGGAAGTCTGGATTCGCCAGGGGATCAAGGCGCGCCGCACGCGCAATGAAGGGCGGGTGAGGGCACTCAAAGAGTTGCGTAATGTTCGCTCGCAACGGCGTGAAGTTATCGGAAAAGCCAATTTCTCACTGGCCAGCGGTGAAGCCTCAGGAAAACTGGTTGTGGAATTAACCGGTGTTCATTACGCCTGGGGCGATAAAGTCATTGTGCAGGATTTTTCCAGCACGATTATACGTGGTGACCGCATTGGCCTGGTTGGCGCCAACGGTGTGGGTAAAAGTACGCTGTTAAAACTGATTCTGGGTGAATTGCAACCGCAGCGCGGTCAGGTTCGTTTGGGAACGAATCTTAGCATTGCTTATTTTGATCAATTGCGTGACCAATTGGATCTGGATAAAAACGCTGTCGACAACATTGCCGAAGGGCGCGAATTTATCGAACTGGATGACGGTAAAGGCAAAAGAAACGTTCATATTATTTCTTACCTGAGTGATTTTCTCTTTACCGGTGAGCGCGCACGCACGCCGCTGCGCGCATTGTCGGGCGGTGAGCGAAATCGAGTATTGCTGGCAAAGCTATTCAGTAAGTCAGCCAATCTCCTGGTCCTCGACGAACCTACCAATGACCTGGATGTGGAAACACTGGAACTTTTGGAAGACATCCTCAATGACTACGATGGAACCGTGCTTTTGGTGAGTCACGATCGTGCATTCCTGAATAACATCGTGACCAGCGTCATCGCCTTTGAAGGGCGCGGTAATGTGTTGGAATATGTCGGTGGTTACGATGACTGGATTCGTCAGGGTGGGAAGTGGACTGAACCGGATTTACCTGCAAGTGAAGCGGCCTCATTGCCATCAACGGAGCAGTCGCCACAGCAGCCCAAAGCAGAACCAAAACCCGCGTCCCGCGGCAAAAAACTCAGCTATAAACTGCAGCGGGAGTTTGATGAGCTGCCTGGAAAAATAGAACAACTGGAGCAACAACAAGCAGAACTTCAGGCGGAAGTTTCAGCACCGGAATTTTTTACTCGGGACAAAAGCCATGTAGACGCAAAGATGCAAGCCCTGGCCCACATCGAAGCGGAGCTGGAGCAATGTTTCGAACGCTGGGCGGAGCTTGAGGACCTGCAGCAAGCAAACTAACACTGGCTACGATGATTTTTTGTCTTCGGGAGGATTGACCCGGACCGCCAGGACGTCACACATGGCGCCGTGCAATACACTGTTACACGTAGAACCGAGCAAAAGTGCAAAGCCCTTACGCCCATGGCTGCCAACAATAATCAGATCGGCATCCTGTTGATTGGCCAGGTAATGGAGTTCAGTGGCTGGTTGGCCCACGAGCACATGTTCCTGTTGGATAGGGAAATTGGCCTGGCTGGCCAGACGTTGCAGCTCCTGTTCCGCTTTGAGCTGCAGTTGTTCCTGGACTTCCGATAAATCCACCGGCATATCCCCGCCATAAGCAAATGTGATCGGCTCAATGACGTGTGCCACACTCAATTGCGCCTCACAGGCTTTGGCCAATGCGACTGCTTTGGATAACACCTGTGGTGATTCTTCAGATAAATCCAACCCGACAATGATATGGCGATAGAGCGGAGTCATAATGGCTGTCCCGTGTGAAACCTTTGATTAATTATTGTCTAGTTGCAATAGCCCAACGTGTGAGATTTCCTAATACTAGTCTCATTTATCAAACGTGACCAGACCGGTAAACCCTCCACTATGTAACAGGATGAACAGGAAAAAATCGAATGAATCTCTGGATAATTCTTATCGTGATTGGTGTTGTGGCGATGGTACTGGGGCCGATTATGATGTTACAACCTAACGCAACCCAGCGCAGCCAGGAACACTTGCGCCGCAAAGCGATGGAGATGGGAATGCGGATACGTGTCGTCTCCTTGCCGCAACAAAAGACCGATACCGAAGCACCCTCGGCAATGCCCGTCTACTCGCTACCTGATGAGACGCCCTCGAAGACGCAAGCGCGCCCGGAGTGGTTATTGGTTCGCACACCCTATGCCCACGAAGCTCACTATATGGGCTCCTGGCAATGGTACGGTAATGGCCGTGCTGCGCCTGCTGAATTGGGTAAACTGGAAAAAATACTGCCCCAGTTGCCCGCTTCTGTTCACGCGGTGGAAGCGGGGGTTCAGGGGTACGGTTTTTACTGGTCTGAAGCAGGCGGAATTGCCCGGCTCGAGACCTTGTTTCAGTTGCTCCAGCAATTGCAATTGGTGCGGTCCAACTGAGCAAGTTCCTCAGGAGGCGTTTAAAGCAGTGCCGCGTCTTCGGGCACCAGGTCTTCGCTCAATGCTTTGCGGGTACCTGCTATGGTTTCCCCCAATTCCCTGATCATACGCATGCGTTTAGGATCGGAGTGGGTGGATTCAATAAGTAAATACTGGGCTTTTTTATAGTAGGCCTGGGCTGAAAAGATGTCGCCCCGGCCACTGGCTTTGTACCCCTGACCGATAAAGGAAACAGCGCTCACCATCAAGTGTGCCCAGCTGAGTTCATTGAGATAAACATCCAGCTCCTCATCGCTTACTCGACCCAGACTATGCCGATGGCGCAGCACTTGGGCGGCTTTATTGAGATGTGATTGCGCCTGGGCAATCTGAACGTCGCTGTCTTTGAGGTAACTGGTACGCGGCCGAGATTTAAGGGCAACCAATTCATTCCCGCGTGTTTCCGCATACTTGATGCTGGCTTCGATGTGAGTGGTGTTGCGTCGCTCCAGCTGCAGTATCTTTTGCAAAAGGTCGAGGATCTCATCGTTCACATGTTTGGCTATTTGTCGGTCCGGTAGTGTCTGCATCAGACAATCAACAACTTCTTCCAGAAGCTCCACCTGCAGTCGCATTTGCCGCTGTTGCATGCGGCGTGTGCGCTCACGTTTTTGCATTTGATTGATGGTACTGACCAACCCCAGTGCGGCGAGAGTGACAAATATGAGTATAAAAAGAAGAGTCATCAGCAATCTTCGGTAATATTCAGTAAAAAATTACCCCGGTCTTGCACGCGTGATGGCAAGCTTGGGGATAAATCAAATAAACTTCAAAAAAATAAAATAAAATCAAAGGGTTAGTGCGGTCCTTCGGTGCTGGCGAAAGACGGGCTCAGATGCTCGTCAATGCTCAGGAACGACCATTTTAACCGGCCTTGTCGCAGGGCAGCCCCTTGACCCTGATAGATTCAAGACTTATATATGCGCACCTTGTCGGCATTTTAGCCCGTCTTACGATATCTGCCTCAAGGGACTGTTGAAATATACGCCGCCATTGGCGCAGCCGCCAGACCACTTATTGGGAATTTATAGAAGAACGCTATGGGCAAATCCTTAGTAATTGTCGAATCACCAGCCAAAGCTAAAACAATCAATAAATATCTTGGTGGGGATTTTATCGTCAAATCCAGTATCGGCCACATCCGTGACCTGCCAACCAGTGGCGCATCCAAGCCCGTGGACGCCAAAGAGCGGGCTAAGCAAGCTGCTGCAACACGCAAGATGTCCGCTGAAGAAAAGGCGGCTTATCAGGAGCAAAAGGGCAAACAACAACTTATTAATCGTATGGGAATTGACCCGGAGAATAACTGGGCCGCCCATTATGAAATTTTGCCGGGAAAAGAGAAGGTTGTAGAGGAGCTGAAAAAATTGGCGGAAAAAGCCGATCAGGTTTACCTCGCAACGGACTTGGACCGGGAGGGGGAAGCCATTGCGTGGCACCTGCGTGAGGCAATTGGCGGTGACAATGACCGCTACCGCCGCGTCGTATTTAATGAGATCACTAAATCAGCCATCCAGAATGCCTTTAAAAGTCCTGGCCCGATAGACCAGAACCGTGTGGATGCGCAACAAGCGCGCCGCTTCCTTGATCGGGTTGTAGGCTATATGGTTTCACCACTGTTGTGGGAAAAGGTGGCGCGGGGCCTATCAGCCGGGCGTGTCCAGTCAGTGGCCGTTCGCCTGGTGGTAGAACGCGAGCGTGAAATTCGCGCGTTTATACCGGAAGAATATTGGACCGTCTTTGCCGACCTTAAAGCTGACAAGGCGCAAGCAGCGTTCGAAGTTAAAAAATACAAAGACGATGCCTTTAAACCGCTGAATGAAGCTGACGCCATGGCGGCCGTGCGGGTGCTGCAAGATGCCAGCTACACCGTGGCCAGCCGTGAAGATAAACCGACCCAATCAAAACCCTCTGCTCCTTTTATTACCTCGACCCTGCAACAGGCGGCCAGCACTCGCCTCGGGTTCGGGGTAAAGAAGACCATGATGATGGCCCAGCGATTGTACGAGGCGGGTTACATCACTTATATGCGTACCGATTCTACGAATTTGAGCCAGGAGGCAGTGGAATCCTGTCGCGCTTATATCCTCGATCAATACGGAAAGCGTTATTTACCTGAAAATCCACCCGTATATTCCAGCAAAGAGGGTGCCCAGGAGGCTCACGAAGCCATTCGTCCTTCCAGTGTTTCTGTGCTTCCGAACCACCTCAGCGGTATGGAGCGGGACGCTGAGCGTTTGTATTCTCTTATCTGGCAGCAATTTGTCGCCTGTCAGATGAGCCCGGCGGAATATACCAGTACGACGGTAGTGGTTAACGCGGCAGACTACGAGTTGCGCACCCGCGGTCGGGTGATTCGCTTTGATGGCTTCACCAAAGTCCTGCCCCAACTGGCCAAAAAGGATGAAGACGTTGTTCTACCGGATATGAAGGTAGGCCAGGTCTTGCCGCTTATTAAACTTAATCCGGCGCAGCACTTTACCAAGCCGCCAGCTCGTTATAGCGAAGCAAGTCTGGTGAAGGAGCTGGAAAAACGTGGCATCGGGCGCCCATCTACCTATGCTTCGATTATCTCTACCATCCAGGAGCGCGGCTATGTCCGTCTGGAAAATCGTCGCTTCTACGCCGAGAAGATGGGCGATATTGTCACGGAACGCCTGGTTGAAAGCTTCGATGATCTGATGGATTACAGCTTTACCGCCAATATGGAAGAATCACTTGATGTGGTAGCGCAAGGCGGCAAAGACTGGCGGAAGTTGCTAGATGAATTTTATGCGGGCTTCACGAACAAGTTGCGCCAGGCTCACAGTAAAACCAAAGGTATGCGTGCCAACGACCCCACCGACACGGATGTGAAATGCGATCTGTGTGGCCGGCATATGCAAATTCGCACCGGTAGTACAGGGGTTTTCCTGGGCTGTTCCGGTTATAACCTGCCGCCCAAAGAGCGCTGCAAGAACACCATGAACCTGGTATCTGGCCACGAGGTCATTGATGCCGATGCTGATGAAGAAGCGGAATCCAAACAACTGCGAGCCAAGCATCGTTGTAAGCTCTGTAATTCTGCCATGGATAGTTACCTGCTTGATGAGCGCCGCAAGATCCATATTTGTGGCAATAACCCTGACTGTCCAGGTTATGAAATCGAACAGGGCACTTTCAAGTTAAAAGGCTACGAAGGCCCCACACTTGAGTGTGATAAATGCGGCAGTGAAATGCAGCTTAAAACGGGCCGGTTCGGGAAGTATTTCGGCTGCACCAACAGCGAATGTAAAAATACGCGCAAGCTGCTGAAAAATGGGGAGGCGGCGCCGCCAAAAGTCGACCCGATTGCCATGCCTGAATTAAAGTGCGAAAAAGTGGACGATCACTATGTACTGCGTGACGGTGCATCGGGGTTGTTCCTGGCAGCCAGCCAATTTCCCAAAAATCGGGAAACCCGGGCGCCACTGGTTGTGGAACTGCTGCCTTATAAAGACCAGATTGATCCCAAGTATCGCTTCTTATTATCTGCGCCGGTTAAAGATCCCGAAGGTAATAAAACGGTCATTCGCTTCAGCCGTAAAACCAAAGAGCAATATGTGCAGACAGAGGTTGATGGCAAGGCGACCGGTTGGAAGGCTTTCTATCAAAACGGAAAATGGGTGCCGTCAAAATAATTCTTGTTGATTACTAATTGTTCGATTGTGTGGCGCACTGGGTGCGCCACAGTTATATAAGGGGATGCATTATGGCCAACGCCAGTCTTTCACGTGTTAACCAGAAGTTAGCCTATGCGCGTGCGCTCCTTAAAATAGCCTCTGTGTCAGATCATCCCACCTCAGCGGCAGAGCGGCTGCAGTTGCAGGCACTGATGGACGCGGTTGTATTTCATTTGGTATGTGGCTTCCATCATTACCTGCGTGAACTGGCGGAGAATTATCGGGTGGCTGATGTTGCAGAAATCAACGATTGTTCCAGTCTGGTCGCCGCATTAGCAGCGATTGACAAGGCGCCGGCGGAGGCGACGGAGCTGACGTTGCTGGTGGACGATCCGAATTCCTGGCTGGGTCAACTGCAGCGCTATTACAAAAGCGTATGGTCGGCGTCGAAAGATGATTCAGAACACCGGGATAATGACGCGGAGTCGGATAACCTCATCGCTGTGAAGATTCTCGAGGGTGCTGATCAGGATCTGGACGTGGATCCGGAGATACTTCGACAGTGGGAAAATTCATTCTCATCGCTTATCGCCCGGCAACGCGAAACAAGCAGCGAATATTAAGCGCGATAAACTTGAGTCGCGAAACCACAGCCTTTTGTTGAACGTCATCAACGACTGTGGCACAATCAGCACCCTTCGCGCCCATGAGCCGGTTTGATCTCTTATTTTAATTATAGAAATCAAAGGGTTAGCGCTTTTTATATCGCCAATTACCATTTCAAGTTTTGGCATATGCGGTCGTGGTGGAATTGGTAGACACACCAGGTTTAGGTTCTGGCGCCGCAAGGTGTGAGAGTTCGAGTCTCTCCGACCGCACCATTTTGAGCAGGTTATGAGCGAGTTGCTTTCCGCAGCACCACTCCCATTTGAATAATCTTTGTTATATCACGAGGATAATATGCAGGTTTCACTTGAAACGACTTCTGGTCTGGAGCGCCGTCTGACGATTGGCGTGCCTGCTGAGCAAGTAGAAAGCGAAGTAGAAAAGCGCCTGAAAGAGGCTGCCCGCAATGTGCGTATTAACGGTTTCCGCAAGGGTAAAGTGCCATTATCTGAAGTTAAGCGCCGTTATGGTGCCGGCGTGCGCCAGGAAGTTGTCGGTGAAGTGATCAGCCGCTCCTTTTACGAAGCTGTACAAAAAGAGAACGTGAAGCCTGCAGGTCAGCCAAGCATCCAGCCGAAGCAAATGGCAATTGGCAAGGACCTGGAATATGTTGCTACCTTTGAGGTGTATCCTACGGTTACCTTAAGTGATTTGAGCACCTATGAATTGACTCGTATTTCAGCCGAGGTGACGGAAGCGGACATCGACAATATGATCGAGGTTCTGCGTAAACATCAGGCTACCTGGACCGAAGTAGATCGCGCTGCAGCTGATGGCGACAAGGTCAATATTGATTTTGTTGGCACCAAAGACGGCGTGGAGTTTGCTGGTGGCAAAGCCGAAGGCCAGGATCTGGTGCTGGGCTCCAAATCCATGATTCCCGGATTTGAAGACGGTATTGTCGGTATGAAGGCCGGCGAAGAAAAAGTTATTAAGGTGACCTTCCCGGAAGACTATCAATCCGAAGAATTGAAAGGCGCGAATGCTGAATTTGCTATCAAGGTTCACACGGTATCTGAAAGTGTCTTGCCTGAACTGAACAAGGCATTTTTCCAGAAGTTCGGTGTTGAAAAGGGTGGCGAGAAGCAGTTCCGTAAAGAAGTTAAGGCCAACATGGATCGCGAGCTGAGCAATGCCATTAAAGCCAAGGTTAAAGGGCAGGTGATGGATGCATTGATGGCTTCCCATTCCACCGAGGTTCCCAAGGCTCTGGTGGCTAATGAGATCAATGTGTTAAGGGAGCAGATGCTGCAACGTTTTGGCGGCCAAAAGCAGAACTTTGACGTCAAATCCCTGTTGCCCGATACCATGTTCCAGGAAGAAGCCGAGCGCCGCGTAACTCTTGGTTTGATTGTGGGTGAAATTGTCAAGTCGGCCAAGCTGAAGCCGGATGCCAAGCGTGTGAAATCTATGATTGATGACATTGCTTCGACTTATCAGGAGCCTCAGGAAGTTATCGAATACTACAACAGCAACCGTGAGCTGATGGCGGGTGTTGAATCTGCTGTCCTGGAAGATCAGGTGGTTGATTACATTCTCTCCCAGGCGAAAGTTGCTGAGCAGCAGTCCAGCTACGACGAAGTAATCAAGTCCACCAACCCTCAGCGATAAATGTTCAAAAAAGCCGCAAAACGCTGATTTTGCGGCTTTCTTCCTCCCAAATTCTCTCCCCAAATGCGCTTGATACTGGCATATAATCGCATCACAGGTTAAGCTCCCTATTGTCATATCAGGTCTGCAACTGGTTGATCTGAGTTGTTTCTTTCCCTGGCACAAGGAAAAAAGAAGGCACATGTCGTACGATTATTCCAAATCAGCCCCATCCATTATCAACAGTGGCCTGGTGCCCATCGTTGTAGAACAAACGGCGCGCGGTGAGCGCTCATACGATATTTATTCCCGTTTATTGAAAGAGCGGGTGATCTTTTTGGTGGGGCCAGTCGAAGACTATATGGCTAATCTGGTTGTGGCTCAGTTGCTGTTTCTGGAAGCTGAAAATCCCGACAAAGATATTCATTTATATATTAATTCTCCCGGTGGTTCAGTGACGGCCGGAATGTCAATTTATGACACCATGCAATTTATCAAGCCGGATGTAAGCACGATGTGCATTGGCCAAGCTTGTAGCATGGGTGCTTTTTTGTTGACCGCCGGCGCGAAGGGTAAGCGTTATTGTTTGCCTAACTCGAGGGTCATGATTCATCAGCCCAGCGGTGGTGCCCAAGGTCAGGCCTCTGATATCCATATTCACGCCCAGGAAATTTTAAAGATTCGCGGGCGTCTAAACGAGCTGATGGCATTCCATACGGGGCAACCAGTGGAAAAAATCGAAAGAGATACTGAGCGCGACAATTTTATGTCAGCAACGCAATCCCAGGAATACGGTTTGGTTGATGCAGTAATTGAAAAGCGCATAATCACCAAATAAATCCATGCAGTGAGTTATAAAAAGAACTGCGGAGCTTGAAATCCAAGGTAACGCACGCATAGTTATCTTGAAATACATGACGGAGTGGTTTCAATGACCGATCACACCAGTGACGCTGGCGACAAAAACGGGAAACTCTTATATTGCTCGTTTTGTGGCAAAAGTCAGCATGAGGTTCGCAAATTAATTGCAGGGCCCTCGGTATTCATTTGTGATGAATGTGTTGATTTATGTAACGACATTATTCGCGAAGAGATACAAGAGAGCAGTATTGAAGGCAGCTCAGACAAATTGCCGAAACCTCACGAAATTTCCGCCATTCTGGATCAATATGTCATTGGTCAACAGAAGGCCAAGAAAGTATTGGCCGTGGCTGTGTACAACCATTACAAGCGCCTCAGGGTTGGTGAGAAAGGTAAGGATAAAGAACCTGTAGAATTGGGCAAAAGTAATATCCTGTTAGTCGGCCCGACCGGTAGCGGTAAAACCTTGCTGGCTGAAACCCTGGCGCGTTTACTCGATGTGCCTTTTACCATTGCCGATGCAACCACCTTGACCGAGGCGGGATATGTTGGTGAAGACGTAGAAAATATCATTCAGAAATTGTTGCAAAAATGTGACTACGATGTAGAGAAAGCGCAGCAAGGCATCGTTTATATTGACGAAATCGACAAGATTTCCCGCAAATCAGACAACCCTTCCATTACACGAGATGTTTCGGGTGAAGGTGTACAGCAGGCGTTGTTAAAGCTGATAGAGGGGACTATTGCATCCGTGCCACCGCAAGGCGGTCGCAAGCACCCACAGCAGGAATTTTTGCAGGTCGACACCTCAAATATATTGTTCATTTGCGGTGGTGCTTTTGCCGGTCTTGATAAGGTTATTCGTGAGCGTTCCGAGAAAGGCGGGATTGGTTTCAGCGCTGAAGTGAAAAGCAAGGATGACAAGCGTAACTTCGGTGAAACCTTGCATGACCTTGAACCGGAAGACCTGGTACGGTATGGCCTTATTCCCGAGTTTGTGGGGCGTCTACCGGTTATCGCAACGCTCGACGAGTTGGATAAAGAGGCGCTGGTCCGAATCCTGACGGAGCCGCGCAATGCATTGACCAAGCAGTATGCACGGCTATTTGATATGGAAGGCGTGGCAATTGACTTTCGTCCAGACGCATTGGATGCGGTTGCGCAGCGGGCTATGGAACGAAAAACCGGTGCTCGCGGGCTTCGCTCTATCATGGAGTCTGTCTTGCTGGATACGATGTATCGGATTCCCTCGGAAGAGCATGTGGTAAAAGTGGTTGTAGATGAGTCTGTTATAAAAGGTGAATCTGAACCGATTCTGGTATATGAAAACCTCGAAAAGCCAGCCAAGGTCGCCAAAGAGGACTGATTTTCCAGGGGAAATTCAAAAATTAGCAACTGTTATCAAAAGAGCGCCAAGCCGGCGCTCTTTTCGTTTTTTTAGCTAGTCAAACTTGTATTTCTTTCAAATAGCCCCCAATCTTAAGGCATGACTGCGCTCTCTGCGCAGTATCTTTCCTAGTATGAGGGATTCCTGATGAGTCAATCAGATATTTCCGTTTCCAATGCCAATGAATTGCCCTTGTTACCCCTGCGGGACGTGGTGGTTTATCCGCACATGGTTACCCCATTGTTTGTCGGTCGTGGCAAATCCATAGAGGCCCTTGAGCGTGCTATGGTGAGTGACAAGCAAGTATTGTTGGTCGCCCAAAGAAACCCTTCGGTAGATGATCCTACGGCGGAAGATGTTTACTCTATCGGTACCATTGCCTCTATTTTGCAGCTACTCAAATTACCTGATGGCACCGTCAAGGTATTGGTTGAAGGTGTAGAGCGGGCCAACATTGAAGCTATTGATGATCTCGATACTTTTTTCCGAGCCCGTATATTGCCGATGGCCGAAGAGGAATTATCCGGCAAAGAAGCAGATGTGCTGATTCGTTCTACTATCGACCAATTTGAAAAATATGTAAATCTCAGTAAGAAGGTGCCAGCTGAAGTTATTACATCACTGTCAGGTATTGATGATCCAGGTCGTTTGGCAGATACCGTTGCTGCGCATATGGCACTCGAGCTTCCGCAGAAACAAACCATTCTCGAGATGGCGAGCGTGCGCGAACGTATTGAGCATCTATTAAATTTAATGGATGCTGAAGTTGATGTGATCGAGGTTGAAAAGAAAATCCGCGGTCGTGTCAAAAAGCAAATGGAAAAAAGCCAGCGTGAATATTATTTGAATGAGCAAATGAAAGCCATTCAAAAAGAGCTTGGTGACCTCGGCGAAGACGTCAATGAAATTGATGAGCTTGAGAAAAAAATCCACGCAGTGGGTATGCCGAAAGAGGTTGAAGAAAAAGCGCGGGCGGAACTGGGTAAATTGAAGATGATGTCACCCATGTCTGCGGAGGCATCGGTCCTGCGTGCCTACATTGACTGGATGTTGAAAGTACCATGGAAAAAGCGCAGGAAGGTTCGCCATGACCTTGCACGTGCGGAAGAGGTGTTGGAAAAAGATCACTTCGGTTTAGAGGAAGTGAAAGAGCGCATCCTCGAATACCTTGCTGTTCAACAACGGGTAAAGAAAATCAAAGGGCCTATCTTGTGTTTAGTTGGCCCACCGGGTGTTGGTAAAACATCATTGGGTGAATCCATTGCGCGTGCAACGAATCGTGAATTTGTGCGGATGGCATTGGGTGGTGTTCGCGATGAGGCAGAAATCCGTGGCCATCGTCGTACTTATATCGGCTCCTTGCCTGGCAAGCTGATTCAAAAGATGGCCAAGGTTGGTGTCAAGAATCCACTGTTCTTGCTCGATGAAGTTGACAAGATGGGAATGGATAATCGGGGCGATCCAGCTTCAGCATTACTGGAGGTGCTCGATCCCGAACAAAACAGTCACTTCAACGATCACTATCTGGAAGTGGATTATGATTTATCCGATGTGATGTTTGTGTGTACCTCTAACTCGATGAATATCCCTGGTCCATTACTGGATCGGATGGAAGTCATCCGTATTCCTGGTTATACCGAGGACGAAAAACTCAATATCGCGCTTCGTTACCTGATTCCAAAGCAGTTGGAAGCGAATGGCCTGAAAGAAAGTGAGATCACAATCAAGCCAGATGCTATTCGGGATATCGTCCGCTATTACACCCGTGAAGCCGGGGTGCGTGGACTGGAACGAGAAATTGCGAAGTTATGCCGAAAAATTGTTACAAGCCACGTTAAGAAGAAAAGTATCAAGGCAGATGTCATCGAACCGGATTCATTAGAGAATCTTTTGGGGGTTCGTAAATTTGATTTTGGTCGCGCAGAGAATAAGGATCAGATTGGTCAGGTGACCGGTCTCGCCTGGACACAGGTTGGTGGTGAACTCTTGACCATCGAGTCGTCTGCGGTGGCTGGTAAGGGCAGAATGATCAAGACAGGCTCACTTGGCGATGTGATGCAGGAGTCTATTCAGGCGGCATTGACGGTAGTCAGATCCAGAGCCCAAAGCTTGGGAATTGCACCTGATTATCACGAAAAAGTGGATATTCATATCCATGTACCTGAAGGAGCAACACCAAAAGACGGTCCAAGTGCAGGTATTGCGATGTGCACAGCCTTGGTGTCTGTGCTTACTGGTATCCCGGTCCGCGCCGATGTTGCGATGACAGGGGAAATTACCCTGCGCGGGGAAGTGCTGCGTATTGGCGGATTAAAGGAAAAATTGTTGGCGGCCCATCGTGGCGGCATTAAAACAGTCATTATTCCTGCTGAGAATGAGCGCGACCTCAAAGAAATTCCGGACAATATCAAAGAGGATTTGACTATCAAACCGGTACAATGGATTGATGATGTTTTGCAAATTGCTTTGCAGCATATGCCCACGCCTTTGTCTGACGAGGAATATCAAGCGTTGCAAAAGCAAGCGCAAAAAGACGATAACGCTAACCGCATCAGCACACATTGATTGCGTGTTTCTTATGCGGTTACAACAGTTTCTACAAGTAACAATCAAGGAGTGATTAAATGGCTGTAACCCGCATGGATGCTGGCTGAATAACCCAATTGACCAAAATACAGGCAATTGGGTTATTCTGTGCTATAAAGCAACAATGTCTCCTTGACCCTTATGGTGTCAGTTGGTATAAATCGCAGTTCATTTGCTGCACCGGTAGTGCAGGGTAGATGTCCAACATAACAATTTGCCTGTACTAACGTATTTCTGAAACAAATAAATCAAAAGGGGTTAAGTGTGAATAAAACTGAGCTGATTGAAGCCATTGCCGCGTCTGCGGATATTCCTAAAGCGGCAGCTGGTCGTGCGTTGGACGCAGTCGTTGACAGCATTACTGGTGCCCTGAAAAATGGAGACTCTGTAGTTCTTGTGGGTTTTGGTACCTTCTCTGTAAAAGAGCGTGCAGCGCGTACCGGCCGCAATCCGCAAACTGGCGCTGAGATTAAGATTGCAGCGGCCAAAGTGCCTGGTTTTAAAGCAGGTAAAGCTTTGAAAGACGCCGTCAATTAAGCCGAATATCAGGTACTGTTGACATTCGATAACAGTGCTGGTGTTGTAAAAAAGGCGCATCCATCGGTGCGCCTTTTTTATTGAAAAGGGGCTTTTTTACTTTAATAACTATGATATCGGGCGTAGGTTGTTTTCCCCTGAATATTAGAATAGATCGCTGGAAAGTCAGGAGTAGATCACATCATGTTGCAAAGTCTTCGGGACAACTCCAAAGGGGTTATATCGGGAATATTAATTGGATTCCTGGTCATTATATTTGCGGTATCCGGATCGGAGGCATTATTTAATTTTGACCCGGCAACTAAGGGTGTGGTTAGCGTCAATGGTGAGGATATAACAGAGATAGATATCGCTCGTGCCAGCGCCAATTACAAGCGGCAAATGGCTGCGCAATATGGTGATTCCTTGCCGGCGGATTTTTTGAGTGATGAAAATATTCGTCAGCCGGTTATAGAAAATCTGATTCAGCAAAAAGTATTAACCCAGGCGGCAAAAGACGCAGGTATGACTATTGGCGATAGTTCGGTAAATCAACAGATTTTATCGACTCCACAATTCCAGGGTAGTAACGGCACATTCGATCCGAATGTTTACCAACAATTATTACGTACTGCAGGTTTTACTCCCGCCAATTACAAAAAGGCGCTCGCAGAAGATTCACTGGTCAATCAATTAAGTGCAGGCGTTGTGGATAGCAGTTTTGTTACTCCCGCGGAGCTGGAGACTATCATTGCCTTAAGCTTTCAAACCCGCGACTTTAGTTATGCAATCATTCCGGCCGCAAAAATCAGTGAAAATGTTGAAGTTTCAGAAGCTGAAATTGATGCGTATTACCAAGCCAATACTCAATCCTTCACTCATCCCGAACAGGTTGCTGTTGACTATATTGATCTCAACGTTGCTGATCTGATGGCTGGTATGGATGTTAGTGAAGAGCAGGCCCGCCGGCAATTTGAACAAAATGTTGCTGCGTTTGAGGCGCGCACCGAGCGTGAAGCGGCACATATTCTTATAGAAGATAACGATGAAGCAAAAATAACTGAGGTACGTGAGAAACTAGCCGCCGGTGAGGATTTTGCTGAGGTGGCAAAAACATACTCTGATGACCTGGGCACTCGTGAGCAGGCGGGCGACTTAGGCTTTACCAGCGGTGATGCCTTTCCAGAGGCATTTGAAAGTGCTCTTGCAGCCTTGGAGGTTGGCGCTGTGTCGGCTCCGGTTAAAACTGACGCGGGCACGCACTTTATCAAGCTGGTGTCAGAGCGGGGTTCAGAGCCGCCAACCTTTGAAGAAGAGCGCAATCGTATTGTTGACCAATTGAAGCGTGCGGAAGCGGAAAATCAATTCGTTAACCTGCTCGAAAGATTGCGTGATCTTTCCTACAACGCAGAGAATCTGGCCGAGGTCGCTGAAGAGTTGGGTCTGCAGAATAAGAACACCGGTCTGTTTGGTCGCAATGGCGGTGAAGGTATAGCGGCTGAACCGCAATTTGTTACAGCGGCGTTTTCCGATGAAGTGTTACAGGAAAATAATAGTAGTGATGTGATTGAGCTTGCGCCCAATCGTGTCGCGGTTCTGAAGAAAACCGAGCATCAACAAAGCTACATCAAGCCGCTTGATGAGGTGAAAGAACAGATTACCAAAATTGTCCGCGACAATAAGGTGCAAAGCCTCCTGGCTGCGCGTGCCCAAGAGATCGAAGCGGCTGTAGCCTCAGGCAAGACCCTGGAGGCCGCTGTTGCTGACGCCGGTTATGAGGTCAAGGTTGCTGAAGCTGTAGAGCGTAATGACGTCAACGTAGATCGTGATGTGCTGCGTCAGGCGTTTAGCCTTGCCAAGCCTAAGAGTGACGCACCGATAACCAGTTCAACCCGTACATCGAGCGGGGACTACGCGGTGATTTCACTGTCCGCCGTGAACCTGGGTGGGAAAGAATTGCCTGAGGAGCAGAAAACAGCTATTGCTGCACAATTGAAAAATATTACCGGGCAGGGCGAGTACGCCAGTTACCGCGATCTTCTGCGCGAAAGCGCAAGTATTAAACGCTAGCTTACAAAAAGCCCATCGATTCGATGGGCTTTTTACTTTGGAGGGTTAAACAACCGTAAAACGATTTCGCCCGCTTTCCTTGGAGTTGTAAAGCGCCTGGTCGGCCCTTTCAATCCACGCGCGATAATCTTCTATATGTTCAGTTAACTGGCTGATTCCCAGGCTGATAGTGAACTGCACCTGTTGGCCTTCTGTATATACCACCATCTGCTCTACCGTCTGCCGGAGCCGTTCGGCGAAGACACTGGCTCCTTCGGCATTGGTACCAGTCAGGATAATCCCAAACTCCTCTCCGCCATAGCGCCCGGCAATATCCAGATCCCGGATTTGGGCTCTCATGGCTCGGCTGACTTGGCGAATCACGTCGTCGCCCACGGTGTGGCCATAGGTATCATTAACCTGCTTGAAATGATCGATGTCCAGCATGATCAGGCTGCAGGGTAGCTCATAGCGGTCAAAGCGCTTGAACTCCTGGATTAATCGGCTTTCCCAGTAGCCACGATTATACAAGCCCGTAAGATGGTCAATCCGGCTTAACTCCTGCAGTTGCCGATTGGCGGTTTGCTGGGCAAGTTTATTGACCGCTGTATCCGTGACGTCATAAATAATCAGGCAAATATGTTCAACGCGGCCTTTAGTATCAATCAGCGGGATGATCGTGCTGTTTTGATACATGTAATCTGCGGTGCCGGTGATAGGGCGGTAATGGGGGAAGCGAAAAAGGTAGGGGCGCTGTTCCCAGGTGGTAAAGGCTGCATTCTGAAGCACGAAGACAGATTGCGCTTTATGGTGAAACCAGCGCTCGGAGAGCTCTGGAAATACGGCAAAGATGTTTTTGCCGAGCACATCTTCCGGTTGCTTGCCGCTGTGGTTTTGCATAAAGCTATTCCACAGTTCGATAGTATAGTTTTTGTCCATGACTATCAGGCCGGCGTCAATGTTTTGAAGGATGTCCATAAGCCAATGGACATCCTTGAAAAAGGCACTTAAGTCTTCTCTAATAGCCATGCGTCAGGCAACGTCGACAATTAATCCAAAAGGTAATTCAGCTTTTCCACCAGCCCGGGGACTGAGTTTTCTGCAATTACCAGTAAAAGATCACAGTTAATCCGGTGATTTTCAATAGCGTAGTTTATTTCTACAACCAATGCCTGTTTCCAACGCATCTTTGTGCTCTGGAGCAGGTCGGTGATATTGCAGTGTTGCCCTAACAGCATGGGTGGGCCAAAACTGAAGTGGATATCGAGCTGCTCAGCCAAGCCTTTCAAGCATGCCCCATTCAATACATTTGCCGTATCCATCAAGAGTTCGTAGCGCGCTTTCTCATCGGGATTGCTGTCGTACTTTAGCAGCCTGGCCAGGTCGTTGTAGTCAGTATCATTGAAGATCAGCATGGTTTCGCCCGCCAATCCCCCACCGATAAACCCTTGGCAAACCCCGAACACAGCTTCGTCTGACTGACGATTAAGCGACTGAAGAGCCATCGCAATGTCGGTCGGCTTGAGTGCGCTCACATGGGGGATGGAAAGAACAACAAAGACATCTAACAGTCGCGCCAGACGGTCACCTGCTTGCCCCATTGCCACGTTGGTGATTTCTTGCAGGCAATCGCGCTGATCTTCATTTAGCAGGTTTCCGAGCATGATTATTGGCTGTCTTGTTATGTCCAGAGTGGGTATTAAGAAGCTTAGCAGCTATCCAGAGGGGTGTCTGGTACAGCGGCGACTTTTTCTCAGGGGCGTGAGACCTGGGGCGATTTTAATAGCAAGCCATATAGGCTGGGCGGGTGGTTGTCGTTACAGGTGATTGCTACTATAGCTTCGTCCGCCTGTACACATACCGTATGGGTTTATATCGGTTCTTGTGCAAGCAGCCGTTTGCGCCTTCGATAAAGCGAAATCACATTGATGCAGAAAAAATCAGCCAGTTGGATACTGATCCTCGGACTCTTGGCCGGGTGTTTCCATGACAACCGCAGCCCAGTGGAACTGGGTAATGAGAGGCAAATTCTTCATATTGGCAACGCCAGCGAGCCCTCTGACGTGGACCCCCACATAACGGTGGGTGTTCCAGAGAACCATATTCAATTGGCCCTGTTTGAAGGTCTGGTATCCAAAAGCTCCGCTACGCTTGAGGTGATTCCCGGTGTCGCTGAATCCTGGCAGGTCTCTGAAGATGGTCTGCAGTATGTTTTCCATTTGCGTAAAAATGCCCGTTGGTCAAACGGTGATCCGCTCGTCGCTGAAGACTTTGTTTGGTCGTGGTATCGAGCCTTGCTTCCCAGTCTGGGCAACCAGTATGCCTATGCGTTTTTCGGGATTAAAAATGCGGAGCGGTTCAACAAGGGGGAGCTAACCGATTTTAACCTCGTGGGTGTCAGGGCGCGGGATAAATACACGCTGGACGTAGAACTTGAACACCCGGTGCCCTATTTTCTGGAACTCCTTGATCATCACTCAATGGATCCGGTCCATAGGGCGACGATTGAAAAATTCGGCGCGCCGGGTGATCGTGGTACGGCTTGGACCAAGCCGGAAAACTTTGTGGGTAATGGGCCTTTCGTGATGAAAGAGTGGGTGCCAAACAAAGTTGTCAGCGTGAAAAAAAATCCGTTTTACTGGGATGAATCATCCATCAAACTTCAGGAAATTCATTTTTATCCCATTGATAAATCCACGACTGAAGAGCGTATGTTTCGTGCCGGGCAGTTGCATATTATTCGTCAATTACCAACGGACAGGATAGAACATTATCAAACCCATCATCCGGAGGTGTACCGTTTCTATCCTAATTTCACCACCTACTTTTATCGCTTTAACACCCGGCGTCCACCATTGGATGATGTGCGGGTTCGTCAGGCTCTGGCGTATGCCATTGACCGCCAACAAATTGTAGAACGGGTGACACGCGGTGGTCAGCCACCGGCCCGATCATTTATTCCTCCCATGCACACAGGGTATCAATCTTCTGCCGCTATGCCGGAGGATATCGAACGCGCACGTGAATTATTAGCTGAAGCGGGTTTTCCCGAGGGTAAGAATTTTCCACCCTTGACTATCCTTTACAACACGGACGAAGACCATCAAAAAATTGCGTTGGTAATTCAACAAATGTGGAAGAAGGCATTAAATATTCAGGTGAAATTGGAAAACCAGGAGTGGAAGGTTTTCTTTGCCTCCCAGCGCACGGGTAACTACGATATTGTGCGCGGGTCCTGGTCAGGCGATTTCTATGATCCGCAGAATTTCCTCGACGTATTTCGCGCAGGCAATGGCAACAACCGTACCGGTTGGGCTAATGCGCAATACGAAGCACTGATGCAGCAGGCAACGCAAACGCGGGTGCAGTCTGAGCGGTTTGCGCTGTTTCAGGAAGCAGAAGCCATTCTTCTGGCAGAGGCGCCGATCATGCCAATTTATACCTACACCAGCAACGCATTAGTCGCTGAATCGGTGAAAGAATGGCACAACAATATTATGGACTACTGGTCTTACAAGCATGTCTACCTTGAACCCACGACTGCGCCATCTGCAGGGAAGCCCTAGATAATGTGGATGTTTATTCTGAAGCGTTTTGCGCAGGCGATACCGGTTATGCTGGTTGTTATCACCGTGACTTTTTTCATGGTGCGTGCCGCGCCCGGTGGTCCATTTGATGATGAACGGGATGTCCCGCCGGAAGTGCTGAAAAACCTCAACGCGCGCTATAACCTTGATGCGTCTGTGTGGCAACAATACACAGATTATCTCGGTAATCTGCTGCGGGGCGACTTTGGCCCCTCGTTCAAATTTACCAACCGCACGATCAACGAAATGATCGGATTCGGCTTCCCGGTCACTCTGGAGCTGTCCTTTTACGCTATCGTGTTTGCGATGTGTATCGGACTATTGGCCGGGGTTATTTCGGCGCTAAAGCCGAACACCTGGCAGGACTACATGCCGATGTCCACCGCCATGCTCGGCATTTGTTTGCCGTCGTTTGTGCTGGGGCCATTACTTATTCTGGTGTTCGGTATCTGGCTTGAAGTTCTTCCTGTGTCCGGATGGGGTTACACACCGAGCGATAAAATTTTGCCCTCGGTAACCTTGGGCTTTACTTACGCAGCCTATATTGCGCGCATCAGTCGCGGTGGTATGCTGGATGTTTTATCGCAAGACTACATTCGTACCGCGCGTGCTAAAGGTTTGTCGACTTTCCGGATTGTCTCCGTCCACGCACTGCGTGGCGGATTGGCTCCTGTGGTGTCTTTTCTTGGCCCCGCTATGGCTGGATTGCTCGCCGGTTCTTTTGTGGTGGAAAGTATTTTTCAAATTCCAGGGCTGGGTCGCTATTACATTCAGGCAGCCTTTAATCGTGACTACACCATGATTCTTGGCTTTACCATTTTTTATGCAGGTTTGATTGTGGTGTTCAATTTACTGGCTGACATCTTGCTGGTGTGGCTCAATCCTAAACTGCGTCATCAACTGGCGAGTAATACCTGATGGAAGCAATCGAAAAAGGTACATCGCTGACGCAAGATGCTTTACGTCGCTTGCGCAAAAATAAAATGGCCATGGTTGGTCTGACGATCCTGCTTGGCATGGTCATTATTGCGCTGTTAACACCCTGGATTGCACCTTATGAATACGATGCCCAGAATCTGGATCTTGGGGCCAGTCCGCCGTCGGTAGCGCATTGGTTGGGTACTGATGTTTTTGGGCGCGATCAACTGACTCGTATTATGTACGGTAGTCGCGTGTCTCTGATGGTAGGTTTTATTGCCACGACTGTAGCCTTGTTGATTGGTGTTTTCTGGGGCGCGACCGCAGGTTACTTGGGAGGGCGCATTGATGCGTTTATGATGCGCACAGTAGATGTTCTCTATGCCTTGCCTTTTACTATTTTTATTATTTTATTAACCGTCATCTTCGGCAGCAGCATGCTGTTGTTATTCCTGGCTATCGGTGCGGTTGAATGGCTGACCATGGCCCGCATTGTGCGCGGCCAGGTGCTGACGCTCAAGCAACAGGAATTCATTGAAGCCGCTGTGGCGATCGGGCTTTCACCGCGCAAGATTATCGCGCGCCATTTAATTCCCAATACCCTGGGGCCAGTAATTGTGTATGCAACGCTGACTATTCCCAGTGTGATCTTGCTGGAATCTTTTCTCAGTTTTTTAGGCTTGGGCATTCAACCGCCGGCGAGTTCGTGGGGATCGCTGATTTCGGATGGTGTTGAATCTATGGAAGCCTATCCCTGGCTGCTGATTTTTCCGGCGCTGACATTATCCATTACCTTGTTCTCGCTGAACTTTTTGGGCGATGGCTTACGTGACGCGCTGGACCCGCGCGCCTCAGGGGATTAACAGATGGCATTGCTGCACGTGGAAAACCTGCGCGTTTGTTTTCATACCCGCAATGGCACAACGGTAGCCGTTGATGATGTAAGTTTTTCTCTTGCGGCGGGAAAAGTCCTTGGCATCGTCGGCGAGTCGGGTTCGGGGAAATCCGTCGCCTGTTATAGTCTGCTGGGCTTGATTCCCTCGCCACCGGGAAAAGTCGAAAGCGGAGCGGCATGGTTTGCCGGCGATAATTTATTAACCATGAATGAAAAAGCGTTGCGCAATATTCGCGGGCGCCGTATCAGCATGATTTTTCAGGACCCGATGACGGCTCTGAATCCTTATATGCGTATTGTTGATCAGTTGGTTGAGCCCTTGCGGGTGCATGCTAAGCAATCGTTCAAGGATGCGCGTGTGAAAGCCATCGCTGCACTGGAAGAGGTTGGTATTCGCGATGCAGCGGCGCGCATCAACGACTACCCGCACCAATTTTCCGGCGGCATGCGGCAACGTGTCATGATAGCCATGGCTCTGATTTCCGAGCCGGAACTGCTGATTGCCGACGAGCCCACAACGGCGCTGGATGTGACAGTGCAGGCACAAATCCTTGCACTGATCAAAACATTACAGCAAACACGTAACCTGGCTGTTATTTTTATTACGCATGACCTTGGTGTCGCGGCAATGATGGCAGATGACATCCTGGTGATGCAAAAGGGCAAAGTGGTCGAGCAGGGCGCGACGGAACACATCGTAAAGCATCACACACATCCCTACACGAAGCAGTTATTCGGGGCCGTGTTAACCTCGGCCAAGCCGGTGCCCAGTGCAGCCAGGGCAACCGAACCACCTTTTTTACAGATCAACCATCTGCACACCGGTTTCATCGCGCAGACCGGTCAATTATTTCGTAAAACCAAACAACTGATCAAAGGTGTTGATGATATTTCCCTGACGCTTCGCGAAGGAGAAATTCTGGGCGTAGTGGGTGAGTCGGGTTCGGGAAAATCGACCCTGGGGCGCAGTATTATGCGGCTGGTCGATAGTCAGTCGGGCGAAATTTTATTGCAGGGAAAAGATCTGCGCGGATTGTCCGGTCGCACGCTGAAGGTTGAACGACGCCATTTTCAGATGATCTTTCAAGATCCTTATGCATCCCTGAATCCGCGCATGACTGTATTTGATACCTTGGCCGAACCGCTGCTGCTGCATGGCATCGCTACCAAAGCGACCGTGCTTGAGCAGGTGAATCAGCTGATGGACGATGTGGGACTTGAGCGACGGTTTATCCGTAAATACCCGCACGAATTTTCCGGTGGGCAGCGCCAGCGAATTGCTATCGCGCGGGCATTAGCGTTACGGCCGAAACTGATTATTGCCGATGAACCCGTGTCAGCGCTTGATGTCACCATTCGCGCACAAATACTGGAGTTGTTGTTAACACTGACCCAGAGGCATGGATTAACCATGCTGTTTATTTCTCACGATATGTCAGTCGTACGTTATCTGTGTGATCGGGTGGTTGTCATGCACAAAGGTAAGATCGTGGAAGAAGGTGAAACGGAAAGGATATTTGCATCGCCGGTCCACCCTTACACCCGCAGCTTGCTGAGTGCTATTCCTACACTGGAGAAAGTGTAGCGAGTGTGGGTTAGCTCAAGGTGGCGCTGAGCAGTTCGCGAGTATAGTCTTGCTCTGGTTGCGTAAAAATTTTCTCGGTGCTTGCTTGTTCTACAATTTTACCGTTTTTCATGACCACGACTTGATGACTGATCGCGCGGATGACTTTTAAATCATGGCTGATAAACACGTAAGTTAACTGGTACTGCTCCTGCAGTTTGCGCAGCAGGTTGATCACCTGCACTTGCACTGCGCGGTCCAGGGCGGAGGTCGGTTCATCGAGAAAGATAATGTCCGGGTTCAGGATAAGCGCCCGTGCAATGGCAATTCGCTGGCGCTGCCCACCGGAAAACTCGTGGGGATAGCGGTGGCGAAATTCCGGATCAAGCCCTACATCTTCCATGCTTTTGATTACCGCTGTCTCAATAGCCTGCCGCGACATATCCGTATGCACCACCAGTCCTTCGGCAATAATCTGTTGCACTGTCATGCGCGGGCTCAAGCTTGCAAAAGGATCCTGAAATACCACCTGCATTTGCCGACGCAACGGGCGCAATGCCTTTTGATTCAATCCTTCTATCGCTTGGCCGCGAAAGGTGATGGAGCCCTCTGCGTTTATCAGGCGCAGCAGCGCCATGGCCAGGGTTGATTTTCCGGAACCACTTTCGCCGACAATACCCAAGGTTTGCCCTTTAATGATATTGAGCTGTGCATTATCAACGGCAACCAGAAACTGGGAAGGTTTGCGTAAAAAAGGTTTGTGCAGTGGAAACCGTACCGACAGCTTATCGGTTGTTAATAGCGTTTCGATATTGCTCGGCGGGATGATAGCGTTACCGGTTGGCTCGCTCTCCAACAACAATTTTGTATAAACCTCCGCCGGTTGGGAAAAGACGGTTTCGCAGACGCCCTGTTCGACAATCCTGCCATTCTGCATAACTGCCATGCGATCACTGAAATGACGCACAACCCCCAGGTCATGGGTAATCAGCAAAAGCGTCATTCCCATTTCCTGTTGC
Source organism: Cellvibrio sp. ARAG 10.3 (assembly GCF_051846955.1). Taxonomy (NCBI): domain Bacteria; kingdom Pseudomonadati; phylum Pseudomonadota; class Gammaproteobacteria; order Cellvibrionales; family Cellvibrionaceae; genus Cellvibrio; species Cellvibrio sp. ARAG 10.3. The sequence continues at coordinate 217,401 of NZ_JBPYCU010000002.1, read as the reverse complement.
AACTCTTTTAGCAGGATCATGATCTGCTTTTGTACGGTTACATCCAATGCTGTGGTTGGTTCATCGGCAATAAGGACGTCCGGCTGATTGGCCAATGCCATGGCGATCATGACACGCTGGCGTTGCCCGCCGGACAGCTGGTGTGGATAGGCATTGAGTTTACCGGCTGCCTGCGGAATCCTGACGCGTTCAAGTTGGTGCAACACTTCCTTGCGTAGCGCCTCACCGCGCAAGCCGCGATGCAAGCTGATGATCTCGCCAATCTGTTTTTCAACAGTATGTAGCGGGTTTAATGCCGTCATCGGCTCCTGAAAAATCATGCCGATGCGGCGGCCACGAATTTTATTCATCGCGTTTTCATTCAACTGCAATAAATTCTGGCCTTCAAAATGAATACGGCTGGTCTCGGAGTGCGAAGCATAGGGGTAGGGAAGTAGTTGCAAAATGCTATGCGCTGTCACCGATTTTCCGGAACCGGATTCACCCACTAATGCAAAGGTCTCACCCTTGATTAACGTGATATTGACTTGCTCCACAACGCGACGCGCTTGCGCGCCGTGGCCGAAGGCCACATCCAGATTTTCTATGGTTAGGATAGGTTCACTCATCGTTTTACTGCTTGTTGATCAGTCGTGGATCAAACGCATCGCGCACGCCTTCGCCAATAAAGACGAGCAGGGTCAGCATCAGGGACAGCACGCTAAAGGCACTCAGGGCCAGCCAGGGAGCGTGAAGATTATTCTTGCCTTGCGCGACCAGCTCTCCCAGTGACGGTGATCCTGGCGGTAAGCCAAAACCGAGAAAGTCTAATGATGTCAGCGTAGTAATCGCACCGGTCAGCAGGAACGGCATGAATGTCATGGTGGCGACCATCGCATTGGGCAACACATGACGCAAGATAATTTTCGGATTGCTGACACCCAGCGCGCGCGCGGCACGGACATAATCCAGGTTGCGACCGCGTAAAAATTCTGCACGCACCACATCGACCAGCGAAGTCCAACTGAACAGCAGCATAATACCCAGCAACCACCAGAAGTTGGGCGTGATGATGCTGGCGAGGATGATCAGCAAAAACAGCACAGGCAATGAACTCCATATTTCCAGGAAACGCTGGCCGAGCAAATCAATCTTGCCGCCGTAATAACCCTGGATCGCACCGACCGTGACGCCGATCACGGCGCTGCCGAATGCCAGGACTAACGCAAATAGAATGGAGATGCGAAAGCCGTAGATAATACGCGCAACGACATCGCGCGCCTGGTCGTCAGTGCCCAGCCAGTTGCGCTGGCTCGGCGGCGAGGGAGCCGGCTGTGGTAAATTATGAATATGCGTGTTGTAGCTGTAGGGGATTAACGGCCAGAGTATCCAGCCATCGGCTTCAATCAGGTCTTTGATATACGGATCACGATAATCTGCAGCGGTATCGAAATCGCCGCCGAAGGTAGTTTCCGGATAATAGGTAAACGCGGGGAAATAAAAATCATCCTGATAGCTGATCAAAATCGGCTTGTCGTTGGCGATCAGTTCTGCTCCCATACTGATGGTAAACAGAATCGAAAAAATAATCAGACTCCAATAGGCGCGCCGGTTTTTGTAAAACGTCAACAGGCGGCGCTGGCTGATGGGGCTCAAACGGTCAATCCAGCGCATCATCAATGCTCCCTGCTTTGAAAGTCAATGCGCGGGTCAACCCACACATACACCAGATCGGAAATCAGTTTGATAAATAAACCGAGCAGGGTGAAGATAAACAGGGTGCCAAAAAATACCGGGTAATCGCGATTGGTCACTGCTTCAAAACTCAGCAGCCCCAAGCCATCCAATGAAAAAATAACTTCAATCAATAACGAACCAGCGAAGAAAATACTGATAAAAGCGGCGGGAAAACCTGAAATGATAATCAGCATGGCATTGCGAAACACATGGCGATAAAGCACCTGGTTTTTGCTCAGGCCTTTCGCTTGTGCGGTGACGACATACTGTTTGTTTATTTCATCCAGAAAGGAATTTTTGGTAAGCATGGTCAGGGTAGCGAACCCGCCAATGGTGTAAGCCGTCAAGGGTAGGGCAAGGTGCCAGAAGTAATCCGCGATTTTACCCGGCAGGCTCAATTCATCAAAGTTGCTTGAGGTAAGGCCGCGCAAGGGAAACCAGTCAAAATAGGTGCCTCCTGCAAACACAACAATTAACAGAATGCCCAGCAAAAAGCCGGGAATAGCGTAGAGGATAGATACGATAGTGCTGCTAAGCACATCAAAATGGCTGCCGTGGCTGACTGCTTTGCGAATACCCAACGGAATGGAGATTAAATAAATCAGCAGGGTACTCCACAAACCCAGGGAGATCGAAACCGGCAGCTTCTCAATGATCAGATCCAGCACGTGGGCGTTGCGATAGAAACTCTCACCGAAATCCAGCGATACATAATTTTTGAGCATGATCCAGAAGCGTTCATGGGCCGGTTTGTCAAAACCGTACATCGTCTGGATGCGTTCGATAATGTGAGGGGGAATACCGCGGGCAGCATGGTTATCTGATTGGGCAGCGGGCACGCCGGCGATATTGGCGTGCTGCATCCGATAAATCATTTGTTCTACCGGTCCGCCCGGTGCCGCCTGGACGACAACAAAATTGATCAGCATGATGCCGAACAAGGTTGGCAGCATTAATGCCAGGCGGCGAAAAATATAATTGCCCATATTTGCCTATTAAGACGGTGAATTACTTTCTGCGGGCACTAATACGTTTAGCCTTTGCTGGATCTACCCACCAGGTGAGAATTCCAGTGTTGAAGGTTCGGTCAAATGCTGGTGCAATTTCCGGTTGCTCGAATTTGTCCCAATACACAAGACGGTGTTCAATCAGGTTCCAGTGAGGCACCATGTAGTGATGGTGCAGTAGCGCTCTATCAAGGGCGCGGGTGCGTACAATGAGTTCTTCGCGGTTCGGTGCATTGATAACCAGTTCAATCAACGCATCAATCGCTGGGTTTTTAATGCCCATGTAATTACTCGAGCCGGGAGTGTCTGCCGCGCTGGAGGACCAATAATCCCGCTGCTCGTTACCGGGTGACTGCGACTGACCGATGGTCAGGCTGGTCATGTCAAAGTCATGCCCCTGCACACGGTTGATAAATTGTGATATATCAACAACACGTACATTCATCTCAATACCAAGACGCTTCAGATTTTGAACATAAGGGTTCAGCACTCGCTCAAATGAAGGGTCGCGTTCGAGATATTCAATAATGATCGGTTTCTGAGTCTTGGGATCGATCAATTTGCCGTCTGCAATCTTGTAACCGGCTTCGCTTAATAACTGTTGGGCCTTGCGCAGATTAGCGCGGTTATTGCCACTACCGTCAGTAACCGGGTTTTTATAGGGAATGGTAAAGACGCTGGCCGGGAGTTCTTTTTTAAGAGGTGTCAATATTTCCAGTTCACGACCTTCGGGTAAGCCGCCAGAGGCCAGGTCCGAATTAAAGAAGTAACTATCTGTACGGGTATAAGAGTCGTAAAACAGGTTGCGATTGGTCCATTCATAGTCAAAGGCGTAATTAAGCGCTTCACGAAATTTAATATTGTCGAAAGGCGCGCGCCGCAAATTCACGATGAATGCTTGCATGCCGCGAGGGCTATAATCACGAATGGTCTGTTTTTTCAGCAGCCCCTCTTTGGCAGCGGGGATGTCATAGTTAGTAAACCAGGATTTGGCGATACGTTCGTAACGAAAGTCCAATTGTCCCGCTTTTAATGCCTCGATCGCTACGGTGTCATCGCGGTAATAATCGATAATGATTTCGTCGAAATTGTAGTGGCCCCGATTCACCGGTAAATCTTTCCCCCAATAATCCGGGACCCTCTCAAAGACGATAGAGCGGCCGGCATCCACGCGTTTGACTTTATAGGGGCCACTTCCAAGTGGCGTGTCGAGGCTGCTCTGATCAAAGGCTTTATCTTTCCAATAATGAGCAGGCAACACGGGTAATTGGCCTATGATCAAAGCCAGCTCTTTATTTGTCGTACTTTTGAAACTGAATTTCACGCGCTGGTTGTCGAGTGCTTTAGCTTCCTTGATGTCAGCGTAATAGTATCCGTAGAGTGGTGCTCCTTTGGTCGTTAAGGTATTAAACGAAAAGGCAACATCATCAGCGGTAATTTTTTTACCATCGTGGAACCTGGCTTTGGGGTTCAGGTGATAGATCACCCAGCTGCGGTCTTCCGGGTACTCAATTTTTTCGGCGACCAGGCCATATTGGGTAAAAGGTTCATCCATTGATGCAGTGGTGAGGGTGTCATAAATTAGTGCGATATTGCTGGCTGGGGTGCCTTTGGTGATAAACGGATTAAGACTGTCGAAGGTGCCTATAGCGTGTTCCTTCAGGCTGCCGCCTTTCAGCGCATTGGGCGATGCATATTCGAAGTGTTTGAAATCAGCAGCGTATTTGGGTTCACCATGCATGGCAATAGCATGGCTAACGACGGTTTTTGTTTTTTCAATTGTTTCTTTTGAGGTTGCGTCAGCAGCCATCACCGAACTGGAAAGCAACAGGAAGCAGGATGATAAATAGTTAACAACACGAGAGTTGAACAACCGGGTGTAATTCATACTTGCTCCGATAGTAAATTAACCGTCACGCTTAATTGACGTGCTGTTCATGCACGTACAAGGTCAGCGATTGCCCTGGATGAATATAGCTGGCATCTTTCACGGAATTCCAGCTGAGAATATCTTTGGTCGATAAGCGAAAACGATTGGCGATGCTGTACAGTGTGTCGCCGCGCTGAATTTGATAAACGAGCTTATGTAGACCATTTTCGGCCACAACAGTTTTATCGACAATGGCACTGGCTTTATTGGATACCAAGAGTTTTTGTCCAGGCTTCAGCACGGTTTTTGCGCTGATGTTATTCAATCTTGTCAGCGTTTTCACGCTGGTGTCATAGCGGCGGGCGATAGTCCATAAATTATCACCGGAGCGAACAGTATGGTATTGGGTGCCGGCGCCCGGTTTCTTCTTGCCGTAGCCGTACATCAGGTCCTCGGAGCTGGTGTATTCGGGCATGGTAATCGCGGCACTGGGAACCAACAACACCTGGCCGATGCGGATGTTGTTATTTTTTAGTCGGTTAACCGATTTGATTGCGTCGACCGTTGTTTTATAACGGTGCGCAATCGTGCCGAGCACATCACCCTTAACCACCTTGTGTTCACTCCAGCTGATCGGCGGAAGCTTGGGCATGTTGTCGAGTTGGCTGGTAAAGTTTTCGGCATCTGCTACGGGTACCAACAGGATATGTTCGCCCGAGGGGGCGGTGAGCCAGCGGTTATAGCCAGCGTTGAGGTGTTGCAACTCCGTTAAATCAATGTCCGCCATTTTGGCGGCCTGCATCAGATCAATCTGTGAATCCAGATTAATCTTGGTGAAATAAGGGTCGTTAGGTATTTCGTGCAAGCTGACGCTGTAAGCTTCCGGGGTGCGAATAATTTGTGAGAGTGCGAGCAGGTGAGGAACGTAAGAGCGGGTCTCTTTGGGCAGGGATAGCGACCAGAAATCAGTGGGCTTACCCGCTCGGTGATTTTTTTCAATGGCACGTCGCACTCGACCTTCACCGGAATTGTAAGCGGCCAAGGCTAATAGCCAGTCGTTATCGAACATGGCATGCAAACGTTGCAGATAACGGATCGCGGCGTCGGTTGAGGCAACCACATCGCGGCGGCCGTCGTACCACCAGTTTTGCGTCAAGCCAAAATTTTTACCGGTGCCAGAGACGAACTGCCAAATACCGGCGGCCTTGGCCCGGGAGTAAGCGAAGGGATCGTAGGAACTTTCTATCATGGGCAACAGCGCCAGCTCCAGCGGCATATTGTTGTTTTCCATTTCGGAAACCACGTAATGCAGATAGCGTTGGCTGCGCTCGGTGACCCGGTCAATGTGGGCCTGATTATTGGCATACCACTTTAAGTGCGCATCAATTTGCGCATTGCTTATGATCGGCAGGCCGTAACCACTGCGGATGCGGGCCCAGATGTCGACGTACTCAATGTCAGTAGCCTTATTAATCTCCTTGGCGATCTTGTCTTCCAGGTCGGCTCTTTGGTCCGGGTCAATGTGATATTCATCAGATTCAAAGTCGGGCAGGGGCTGGATGAGTTCACTGGTATTGGCTGTTGATTGTGGTTTAAGCAGATTACAGGCGGATAGTGAAAACAGGACCAGGGAGAGGGTAAATAGTCGCAGACTGGGGTGGCGATTAAACATTATCATTGAGTCACGTTGATTTTGTTGGATTTATCGGCGCCGCTCTCCCTGAATCGACTGGTTGAAAGCGATTCTATGTGCAACATCCGGAGTGGTCAATCAAGCATAGCGAGGGATGAGACGTACATAACTTGTTCAGGCCTGATCTTTCCAGCGCCGGATCGCGGCAAAAACACTCGCATCCGAGGTTAATTTAGAACCTATATGCTGCTCGGCAGCGCCTTTAATGGCAGGCAAATGACAACGCAGAAAGGGATTGGTGCGTCGCTCAATTGCTATGGTGGAGGGCAGGGTACTGAGGTGTTGCTGGCGTATCTGTTGAACTGTTTGAAGGCGCTCAGTCAGTGCCTTGTTATCCGGCTCAACCTGCACGGCAAACTGTAGATTGGCGAGGGTATATTCGTGAGAACAATACACCAGCGTGTCTTCAGGTAAGGCAGCGAGCTTGTTAAGCGATGCCAGCATCTGCTCAGGCTGTCCCTCAAACATCCGCCCGCAGCCCCCGGCGAACAGGCTGTCGCCGCAAAACAGTTTTGCCGGTTGGCTGGCGGTATGTTGGTTGGCGGTATACAGATACGCCAGGTGGTCCAGGGTATGCCCGGGCACGGCCAATACTTCAAGGCGGAGGCTGGGTAATTCGAGTGTGTCGCCGTCCTGCAAGGTATGTGTGACTTGAGGAATGCGGCGGGAATCGGGACCATAAACAGGCACGGGGAAGTGCGCCAGTAACTCATCAATACCATCTGTATGATCCCAGTGATGATGAGTAATAATGATGCCGGCAAGGCGCAGTTGATGCTGATGCAGGCAATCCATCACTGGCTGGGCGTCGCCCGGATCAAGAATATAGGCATCAGGCTCTCCTGGCACCGGTTGCAACAACCAGAAATAATTGCTCTCAAGGGCCGGGATGGAGTAAACAGTTAGCACAGTTGTACCGCTCGTGTGGTGATGGCTTAACAGCAGGGGACAAGCCTAGCCTTCTCCGAGTTCAAAATAAACCGCTACCGGAGATTCATATGTCACATCAGCCGTTGGGTCCGTTGCGCCAGTTCTGGCGAAAGCACTTCGGGGTGTTGCCGGAGGAAGAGTCCATCCGGGATATGGCCAGCTGGTTCGAAACGCCGCTGGGCGAGGCTTTGCTGGTGGAAGAAGGCGAATCAATCGAGCAGGCCTTGCACTGCTTGTTCGGGTATCACCTGTTGCAAATGAGTGTGAGCCCCCGCCTGGACCTGGGTCATTCCAGCCGGATTACCCACCGGTTCTCATTGAGCCCGGTGCCGGATGCAAACCCCAGTCTTTCCGCCTTATGTGACTTTACTGAGTTGCCGCTTCCGGAAGAATCTATTGATGTTGTTTTGCTACATCACGTCCTGGATTACAGCCAAAGCCCCCATCAACTCTTGAGAGAGTCGGCCCGCGTACTCATCCCGCGCGGACATCTGGTTATCCTGGGGTTTAACCCCTGGAGTGTATTTGGCACCTGCCGGTGGTTTGCACGTTTCTTTAGTCGTAAGCCGCGCTGGCGTCATCAATCCCTGCGACTGGGGCGGATTCTGGACTGGTTGACGTTACTTGATTTCGAGTCCGTCGATATCCAGCAGGGCTTCTATCGTTTACCCTTGCAGCATCCGCGCGCCATCAAACATTTGCATTGGCTTGAACACTGGGGTAAAAGGCTGCGCCTGCCATGGGGTGGGTACTACCTGATTGTGGCGCGCAAGGAGCGCATTGCACTGACTCCACTCAAACCTGCCTGGCGCGCACTCAAGCCAGTACCGGGGCTGGGTATTACCAAATTGCACGGACGGGTTAAAAGTCCCTCCATCAAGGTCGCCAAGACCAGCCAAGAGAATAGGACAGAGTAAGTTTGAAACAGGTTGAGATATTTACTGACGGTGCCTGTCGCGGTAATCCGGGGCCAGGCGGTTGGGGTGCGGTACTGCGTTTTGGCGAGATTGAAAAGTCCCTGCATGGCGGTGAGAAGCTGACAACCAATAATCGCATGGAGCTGACCGCAGCCATTGAAGGGCTTGCGGCGCTAAAAGAGCCTTGCAAGGTGGTGCTCACGACCGATTCCGAATACGTGCGCAAAGGCATTACGGAATGGCTGGCCGGCTGGAAACGCAAAGGCTGGCTTACTGCGAGCAAACAACCGGTAAAAAATGCCGACTTGTGGCAGCGGCTGGATGAGCTGAATCAGCGCCATCAGGTGGAGTGGCATTGGGTAAAAGGTCACAGCGGACATCGCGAAAACGAGATGGCTGATGTGTTGGCCAATCGCGGTATTGATGAATTTTCACATTAACAGGGGTAAGCATGCGTCAGGTTGTACTGGATACCGAAACCACAGGTCTGGAGACTGCCCAGGACCACCGGATCATCGAAATCGGTTGCGTTGAGCTGGTTAATCGCCGCCTGACGGGGCGGCACTATCACCAGTACATTAATCCGGAGCGCGAAGTGGATGCCGGAGCGTTTGAAGTCCACGGCATCAGCAACGAAATGCTCGCCGACAAACCGGTATTTGCCCAGATTGCCGAAGATTTCCTGACATTTATCGGGGATGCCGAACTGGTCATTCATAATGCTCCATTCGATATCGGCTTTCTCGATCACGAGTTACGTAAACTTAATACAGCACATCAATCCATTACCCAGCGTTGCAAGGTGATTGATAGTCTTCTGCTGGCGCGCAGCAAGCACCCGGGACAAAAAAATAACCTGGATGCCTTGTGCAAACGCTACGGCGTAGACAACTCTCAACGTGAGCTCCACGGCGCCTTGCTCGACGCCGAGATTTTGGCTGATGTCTATCTCGCCATGACAGGTGGGCAAACCGCCCTGTCGCTGGGTGGGAACCAATCCAAGGGTGACGGCGCTGCGGCAGTCAGCGAAATTCGCCGCTTGAACCCTAATCGCCGACCCTTGCCGGTGATTCCAGCCTCTTCTGACGAATTGCACGCCCATGCGGAAAAGCTGGCAGCCATTGATAAAAATAGCGGTGGAAACTGCGTTTGGTTACATCTTGCCGATGCGTGATTTGCGAAATAATTAGCAATAATGACAATGACTTAGCAGCTTTTTATAGAAATCATATTAGAATCCTGGCCTACATGGCAGACGGCGGCGTGACAGGGTATACATTGCCGTCATCATTGGCCGGCCAGAACCAAGCAATCAGGAATATCTTGCGCTAAGCTAATCAAGCCCGGTGCGGTCATTGATCGCGCCTTTCATCTGTCAGTTTAAGGAAGTACTCGTGAGCAATAGCGAAACTCTCAATCTAGCCTCCCTGAAGATGGTTCAGGATGAACTGGTTGCCACTATTGAACAATCCGCCGTGGGGCTTGAGCAATTCGCCAATGACCGCAACAACGGTGAGTTACTGCAAAACTGCATCGACGGTATCAAACAGATTCGTGGCACCCTGAGCCTGATACAACTTAAGGGCGTCGACCTGCTGGCGGAAGAACTGGTTGAGCACATTACCGAGATTACCCTGGGCGAAGAACCCAAAACCAATCGTAAACTGGAACTGCTGACGTCAGCCTTCTTTATCCTGCCGCGCTATCTGGAGTACTGCACCCAGACCTCGCGCAGCATGGCCATGTTATTAATTCCCTATGTCAACGAGCTGCGCCAGGCGCGCAAGGCACCGCTGGTACCGGAAAGCTATTTCTATCAATACGAACCGCCAGCCAGCGTGGCGCGCCCGGCACCGGCTGCGCCGTTAAACGAAGATTTGATGGCTTTGGTGCGTCGCCTGCGCCACATGTACCAGACAGGTCTTTTAAAGGTGCTTCAGGGGGTACAGGTCAAACCTTCCCTGGGGATGATGTGCCGGGCGATGGACCGACTGGAGGCTGCAAGCGGTTCGGCGCCCCTGGGCAATTTGTGGTGGGTCGCCTCGGCAGCGTTTACCGCCATTTCAGAAAAAGATATGCAACTTACCAAAGGGCGCAAGCTGCTCTTCAGTGCCCTGGACCGCGAGATAAAACGCTTACAGATGGAAGGCAAACAATCCCTCGCACGCCAGCCGGACAAGCATCTGCTGAAAGATCTGTTGTATATCCTGGCGCTGTCTCGTGCGACGGATAACAAGGTCAGGGCGGTTGCCACGGCGTATGACATTAAACCGATTCGCTACACCGATGCCGAACTGGCGCGTGAGATGGAGTTCCTCAAGGGACCCAGTGCCAACACCCTGAACTCCATGGCTGCGGTGTTGAGTGATGAACTGCGCAGCACAAAAAATATCCTGGAGCGCGCCGCCCAAGGTGGTGCGGAATTATTAAGTGAGACCCCGGAGCTGGTCGATACCCTTAAAAAAGTAGCCGATATTCTCTCTGTGGTGGGGCTGGTCGCGCCCAGTAACAGTTTGAAGCAGGAAATTGAAAAGATCACCCATTGGCAAAAGACCAAAAAGCCGGTGAGCCCGGAGGAACTATTGGGTGTGGCGGATACCTTGTTGTATGTCGAAAGCACCATCTCAGGGCTGGGCAAGGTAAATCTTTCTGATGAAAAGCTTGCGCAGATTAATGCGTTGTCCCGCGATGATGCGATGGCTCATAGCCAGATCGCGGAAGCTGAACGCCTGGTGATTGAAGAAGCAGAATCGGGATTGGCGTTGGTCAAGCGGGCGTTAAGTTCTTTTATGGAGTCCAACTACGACAAGGGCCATATTCACAACATCGTCGGTACGCTCGACAGCGTGCGCGGTGGTATGTTTGTGCTGGGTTTATCCCGGGCCGCCAAGGTGTTGGCGAAATGTATTGAGTTTATTGAAGTGTCGTTGCTGCGCAACGAACAAATGGCCGCGGTTCAGCATATGTTGGAAACCTTTGCGGATGCCATCATCAGCCTTGAATACTACCTCGACAGTATCAAACTCGACAAAAATGCTGATACCAGCGTGCTGGAAATTGCCGAAGAAAGTCTGGAGGCATTGGGTTATCGGGTGTAACCATGGTTTTTGTTCCTGCCACACAGCCAGCTCAGGTCGCGACGGCGACCTGCTACATTCCCGTAGCAGCCGGGCACTTATTAAGTCCTATCAAGGATGGCTGGCGACCTTTTTCCCAAGCGGAATTCGCCGCTGCGCATCCTGTCATCAATAGTCAGCACTTTTTGGGTTATTTCAACCGGGCGGCCTGTTGGGCGGTAGATGTGGAGCAGCCCGATACCCCGGAATGGCAACGGCAGGGCTTGCGCAGCTTGTTAAATAGTCTGGATGAAGGGCAATTCCTGTTGGCTGGTCGCGCCCTGCAAGTGGTGCAGTGGCATCTTGACCACCAATTCTGCGGGCGCTGTGGCCGGCCCACGGTCAGCAATGACGATGACCGCGCAAAAGTGTGCTACGCATGTGAACTCAGTTTTTACCCGCGTTTGTCACCCTGTGCCATCGTGCTGGTCACTCGCGGCGACGAATGTCTGCTGGCGCACCATGCCCGATCAAAGCAATCCATCTATACCGCGCTTGCCGGTTTCGTAGAGGCAGGCGAGCGGGTGGAAGATACGATCCATCGCGAAATTTTTGAGGAGGTCGGGGTCAGGGTTCATTCGCCCCGTTACTTCCATAGCCAGCCCTGGCCTTTTCCACACCAGTTGATGCTTGGCTTCCATGTTGAATATGCCTCCGGGGACATTCTGATCGACGATAAAGAAATTCTGGATGCACGTTGGTGGCGTTACGATCAGTTGCCTCAGGTGCCGCCAATCGCTACTCTAGCGGGTCAATTGATAGCACATTTTGTTCAACAGCAGACCCAGCATAAATAATCCGACCGGGAGCAACATGTTATACACCCTCATAGCATTAGTGGTGATTACGATAGGTGGCTTTATCGCATACAAAGCGTTGGGCATTCTGCTCAAAGGCAGTTGGGTGATGGGATGGCTGCGCGGTATGTTTGGTTTGGTTCTGTTGACGGTTGCATTGGCAATTGGATTAATTGCCTATGATATCTTCCGCTATAAGCAGATCCTGCTGGAGCAAGTCATTGCCACGATCAACTTTGAGAAAATTGAAGATCAACATTTCGAGGCGATATTGGTCGATAGCAAGGGTAACGAGCACCGTTACAAGCTGCGCGGCGACCAGTGGCAACTGGATGCACGAGTTATCAAGTGGAAAGGTTATCTGGGAACCTTTGGTTTGCGGCCGGCGTACCGACTGGACCGTATCAATGGGCGTTACTACGACCTGGAACAAGAGCGCACCGCGAAACGCACGGTATATGCACTGAACGAAAGTATCTATAACCTCGATGTCTGGAACTGGATTAATAAATATCCGGATTGGGTGCCGGTGGTGGATGCAATCTACGGCAGTGCCACGTATCTTCCCATGGCTGATGGGGCGCTCTATGAAGTCTCACTGTCTAACACCGGGTTATTGGCCCGCCCGCTTAACGCGCCAGCGGAAGACGCTATAGGTGCCTGGCGCTAGCAATTCATATTCAATAAGGTAGATGGGGTAATCAGTTGGAATTTTTAACGGAATACGGTTTGTTTCTCGCCAAGACGGTCACCATTGTGGTGGCTATCGGGGTTATTGTTGGCTTGGTTGTGTCGGCGGGGCAGCGTCAGAAAAAAACCGAGAAGGGTCATATTGAAGTCAATAAATTAAATGAGAAATTCGAGCACATGCGCGATGTGCTCAAAGAGGCGACGCTTGATCCTGAACAGTTCAAGGCGCTGATGAAAGAAGAAAAAAAACGCGAGAAAGCTGAGCGCGCTGAAAAGAAAAAAGCGGCCAAGCTTGCTGCGAAAGATAAGGCAGCCGTGAGCGAAAGAACAGCCGTGAGCGAAAAAGCAGTGGTTGAGGCCGGCGAGACAGATTCAAATGCAAAGACCAACGAAAAGCCGAGTGACAAAAAGCGTGTGTTTGTACTCGATTTCCATGGCGATATAAAAGCCTCTGCCTGCGACAACCTGCGCGAAGAAATCAGCGCAGTACTCAGTCTCGCAACCAGTGCGGATGAAATTGTTGTGAAGCTGGAAAGCGGTGGTGGGATGGTGCACAGCTATGGTTTAGCCGCAAGCCAGCTGGCGCGTATCAGCAATAAAAAAATTCCGTTGACGGTGTGCGTTGATAAGGTGGCGGCCAGCGGCGGCTATATGATGGCGTGCGTGGCAGATAAGATTATTGCCGCACCCTTTGCGGTTCTGGGTTCCATTGGTGTTATCGCCCAGTTACCCAATTTCCATAAGTTGCTCAAGAAAAATAATATTGATTATGAGATGTTCACAGCGGGCGAATACAAACGCACCGTGACCATGTTCGGTGAAAATACAGATAAAGGTCGCGAGAAATTTAAAGAAGACCTGGAAGACACCCATGTGCTGTTTAAAGAGTTTGTTAGTGAGCACCGCCCCCAGGTAGATATCGCCAAGGTCGCCACGGGTGAAGTCTGGTTCGGGCGCCGGGCGATGGAGGTCAATCTGGTGGATAGTTTGTACACCAGCGATGAATATTTGCTTGCCCAGGCTGAGAACGCTGACATCTACGAAGTGAGTTACAGCTTCAAGAAATCCCTTCCGGAGAAACTCGGTATTGCTGCGCAAGGTGCAGTGGATCGTTTGCTGTTGACCTGGTGGGAACGCTTGAATCACAACCGCTGGTTTTAATGATTGCGCCTGACCGATAATGTCAGGCGCACCGCCTGACTGCTCCGATCCACGTAACGGAGGCCTGCCATGTTATACAGTATTCAAAAAATGCAAATGCCAAGTCCCGAGCAAGCTTTGCCCGGGCGCGCCCAACCTATTGTTATTAAAAACAATCATTATGTTAATGGCCACCCCCTGCAAGCGCCTTTTCCGGACAACATGCAACAAATCATTCTGGGGCTTGGATGTTTTTGGGGCGCAGAGCGGCGCTTTTGGCGGCAGGATGGAGTGTTTACAACGGCGGTCGGTTACTCGGCTGGTTATACCCCCAACCCTACTTATGAAGAGGTATGCAGCGGCCTGACCGGTCATAACGAAGTGGTATTGGTTGTCTTTGATCCCGCCGTTATTTCGCTTGAAAAAATCCTGACAGTATTTTGGGAATCCCACGATCCGACTCAGGGGATGCGCCAGGGAAATGATCGCGGGACGCAATATCGCTCCGGTATTTATGTGCTTGATGAGGCGCAAAAGCATATAGCGGAAGAGAGCCGTGCGGCGTATCAACGCGCATTGTCAGATGCCGGGTTTGGAGACATTACTACGGAAATTTTACTGGCCACGGCGTTTTACTATGCTGAGGATTATCACCAACAGTATCTCGCCAAGAATCCCGATGGTTATTGCGGCCTTGGCGGCACTGGCGTTAGCTGTAGGTCGAATTAGTCGCGCAGCGACGTAATCCGACATACGCTTTTAAAGGATAGATATTTTTAAGATAGATGCTTTTAAAATCGATACCACGTCGGATTACGCTGCGCTAATCCGACCTACAAAATGCCCAGTAGGTCGCGTTAGCGGCAAAGCCGCGTAACCCGACAATAATCTTGCAGCTTAAATTAGCTGGTCGTTACCTTGATACAGCTCCTAGGCTGAGTATTCAAACTGCTGGCCAGACACACCGATAGAATCATCACCCATTAAATACAAATAAGCCGGCATTAAATCTTCCGGGGGTTTGATGCTCGTGGGATTTTCTGCCGGATAAGCCGCTGCCCGCATGCGGGTGCGAGTGGCGCCGGGATTAAAACTGTTGACGCGAATACGCGAGGTTTCCTGTAATTCTTCTGCCAATGTTTGCATCAGATTTTCGGCGGCCGCCTTGGAGGCTGCATAACCACCCCAAAATGCGCGACCCTGTATTCCGACGCTGGACCCGGTAAACACAATGGATGCATTGGGTGCTTTATCGAGCAGTGGCAAAAGGGCGCGAGTCAACATGAAGGGCGCGTTGACATTCACTTGCATCGCCCGCATCCAGCTGGCGCTGCTGTAATTACTGATCGGAGTGCGCTCGCCTAGCTCGGCGGCATTATGCAGGATGCCATCAACTCTGCCGAAAGCGTCATTAATCGCATTACCCAAATCGTTGTAATCTTTTTCTACCGCGCCTTCAAAATTGATCGGATAAATAGCAGGTTGGGGATGGCCGGCTGCTTCAATCTCATCATAGACCATTTCCAGTTTGGCCATGGTACGGCCCAGCAATACCACCGTTGCGCCATGGGCAGCAAAGGTCTTTGCGGCGACACGCCCGATACCGTCGCCAGCGCCGGTGACTAACACAACTTTATCTTGTAAAACATTCGCCGTAGCGGCATAACCTTGGGGTATTTGCATCATAGGTATGTATCCCGACAATCAATTTTCCATAGCGCTTGCAATTTCGCCACTCTCTTTTCTGATTAATTGTCTGGAGGCAATCATCAGGTTTTCAAGGATGGGCCAGATTTCCTCGGCATGGTTGACGCGATAATCGGCTTGCCAGGTATCGATGTCATCATCAGCTTCGATATAACCATAGGCTGCCGCAATGGTAATGGCCCCGGCATCCCGGCCGCAATCAATATCGCGTTTATGATCGCCCACGTAAACAATTTCACTGGGTTGGCAGCCCACGTGTTGGCTGGCGAGAAACATGGACTCCGGATGCGGTTTGCGGTCCTTCACATCTTCCGGACAAATGATGCTGACAGGGGCCGGTTGTATTTGCAAAGCCTTGAGTAATTGATGCGTATAAGCCGACGGTTTATTGGTGGCAATGCCCCAGGCAATATTGTGATCCTGGAGCTTGTGCAGCAATTCACTGATGCCGGGAAACAGCTGTGTATGGACGGCAATGTGCAGCGTATACAGTTCCAGCAGGCGCACACGCAAGCGCTCAAAATGCGGGTCATGCTCATCAATGCCAAAGCCCAGGCTCACTAACGCGCGCGCACCATTGGATACCGATGCACGAATCAGGTCGGCGGGTAGAGCAGGGCGCTGGTTTTCTTCGAGCAATTGATTTAATACCACCACAAAATCCGGTGCGGTATCGAGCAAGGTACCGTCAAGATCAAACATGACGGCGCGAATGGGTTTGCTGGATGACATGCAAAAATCCTGAATTGGTTGATGCCAGGAACAGTGAAATCATCACGCACCAAGGCGCAAGTTTTAGACGGATCCCTGGGTTTTTTTAGCGTGTAATAAATAATTCACGCTGACATCTTGTGGATCAAGTTTGTAATGTTTCGTCAGTGGGTTGTAGGTCATGCCGGTGATATCCTGCAGCTCCAGTCCGCTCTGGCGCAACCATTTGGCCAGCTCCGAAGGGCGAATAAATTTACTGTATTCGTGCGTACCCTTTGGCAGTAACTTCAATACATATTCCGCACCGAGGATAGCGAAAGCATAGGCTTTCGGGTTGCGGTTGATGGTAGAAAAATAAACATCACCACCCGGTTTAACCAATTGTGCACAGGCATTTACGATGGATGCCGGATCGGGTACGTGTTCAAGCATTTCAAGGCAGGTAACAATATCAAAGTGGCCGGGTGCCTCGGCGGCCAGTGCTTCGGCGGCAACCTTGCGATATTCCACCTTCACACCACTTTCCAGCGCATGCAGGCGCGCCACAGATAACGGCGCTTCCCCCATATCGATACCGGTCGCCTCGGCGCCACGTTGAGCGAGAGCTTCCGTAAGGATACCGCCGCCACAGCCCACATCCAAAATCTTGCGTTGCGCGACCGGTGAGCGCTGATCAATGTAGTTGGCACGCAGCGGGTTTATATCGTGTAGCGGTTTGAATTCGCTATTCTTGTCCCACCATCGGCTGGCGAGTGCTTCGAATTTGGCAATTTCTGCGGCGTCTACATTGCTCATAAAAAGCTCTCATTGTGGTTGTCGCTGCTTAAATATTCGTGTGAACTTTGTGGCTGGATTACGCTTTGCCAGTTCGCTCTGCGTGTTTTTACCTGGTGATTTGCTGGCGCCACCAGCGCGCCTTTCCGATCAGCTCGCGTTCATTAAGTGTTTGCAACTGCCGGCTGAGCATCAAGGCGCGCCCGCCGACCCAGACATGACTGACGCGGTGGCCACAACTGGTATATACCAGTTGGGAGACCGGGTTATACAGAGGTTGTGCTTCCAGTTCACCCAGGTCAATGGCGGTAATATCTGCCGCCTTGCCCACCTCCAGGCTGCCGATGCGTTCTTCCAGCCCCAGTGCTCGCGCGCCGTTGATGGTGGCCATGCGTAATGCCTGGTGTGCATCTAGCGCCGCCGCGTCGTCAGCAACGGCTTTGGCCAGCAAAGCGGCCGTCTTGAGTTCTGACAAAATATTCAGATCGTTGTTGCTGGCAGCGCCATCAGTGCCTAAAGCGACATTGACACCGGCATTCCACAGCTTTTGTACCGGACAAAAACCGCTGGCCAATTTGAGGTTTGATTCCGGGCAGTGAATAACATGGGCTCCACTTTCCAGTAGCAAGTCAATATCGCTATCGTCCACCTGCGTCATGTGTACACATTGGGTGAGCGGCGACAACACGCCCAGATCCATCAGGCGTTGCGCCGGGCGCTTCAAATGTTTCTTCAGCGACTCCTCTACTTCAAAGCGGGTTTCGTGCAGGTGTATGTGGATGGGGGAGTCCATCTCCTGGGCCAGCACGGCTACCTTTTCCAGCACATCGTCAGATACAGTGTAGGGCGCATGAGGTCCAAAACCGACGTTCACCAGATGACTTGAGCGGAAGTCATCATGAAGCGCGAGTCCCTTGGCAAAATAATCTTCCGGTCCCTGGCCCCAGGCCGAAGGGAAATCGAAGATCGGGAAGGCAATTTGGGCCCGCATATGGGCTTGTTGAGCAACCTGGGCGGCCTGCTCCGGGTAGAAATACATATCGGCGAAACAGGTGGTACCGCTTTTAATCATTTCCGCCATGGCCAATTCGGTGCCGTCGCGCACGAACTCCTCACTGACCCATTGATCCTCGGCGGGCCAGATATGGTTGTTGAGCCAATCGCGCAGCGGTTTGTCATCCGCGAAACCGCGCAACAGGCTCATCGCCGCGTGGCCATGGGCATTAATAAGACCGGGAATGACCAGATGATTGGTGAGATTGATGGTTTGTTCGGGGTTAAAGCGTTTGTCGGCTTCATCCTGGGGAACAATCGCAATGATAGCGCCGTTATGAACGGCCACTGCGCAATTTTCAAGCACGCGATTCTCCGGCACAACCGGGACAATCCACCGCGCTTTGATCAATAAACGAATGCTTTCTGGTGCAGGCATGGGCTTTCCTGGGTCAAATCATCCCGTGATTGAGAGCCGCGCAGTATAACGCAAAGTGTGTTGATGGGCAGTGATCCGCCGTGCAAGGAGCAGCGTGCGACGGGGATTGATCAGCGAATGTTCAGGCGCTCGACGAGCTGGCCTAAAAAATGCCTATCGAATTGATTTTGTGGTAGTATTCCCGCCTTTCTGTGGCAGCCAAACCCGTTTTTAAAGAGGCCCTTCAGTGTGTCGTTAAAAGCCGGTTGGGCATTCGCTAACGCCGAATTAATGATCAATTAACCCAAGCAGTCACCATAATAAGGAATGCTGTAAACCCATGGGCGAATTTGCAAAAGAAGTTTTACCCGTAAATATCGAAGACGAGCTCAAGCAGTCCTATCTCGATTATGCCATGAGCGTTATTGTGGGCCGGGCGTTGCCGGATGTGCGTGATGGTTTAAAGCCGGTGCATCGTCGTGTGCTCTTTGCCATGAGCGAGTTGAACAACGATTGGAACAAGCCCTACAAGAAGTCAGCGCGTGTTGTGGGTGACGTAATCGGTAAATATCACCCCCACGGTGACTCTGCGGTCTACGACACCATCGTGCGTATGGCCCAGCCGTTCTCATTGCGCTATATGTTGGTTGATGGCCAGGGTAACTTCGGTTCGATTGATGGTGATAACGCAGCGGCCATGCGTTATACCGAAATACGTATGGCCAAGCTGGCCCACGACCTCCTGGCGGATCTCGACAAAGAAACGGTCGATTTTGCGCCCAACTACGATGGCTCTGAACAAATTCCCGTCGTCTTGCCCACCCGTATTCCCAATTTGCTGGTCAATGGTTCCTCTGGTATCGCCGTCGGTATGGCCACCAATATTCCCCCACATAACCTGAAAGAAGTGGTGCAGGGCTGTCTGGCGATGATCGATAACCCGGATATTACCGTCGATGAATTGATGGAGTATATCCCAGGCCCCGACTTCCCCACGGGAGCCATCATCAATGGTCGCGCGGGTATTGTGGAAGCCTACCGCACGGGGCGCGGTCGGATTTATGTGCGCGCTAAAGCGGATATTGAAGTCGATGAAAAAACCGGTCGCGAAACCATCATCGTGACCGAGATTCCTTACCAGTTAAACAAAGCGCGCCTGATTGAGCGTATTGCTGAGCTGGTTAAAGAAAAGAAAATTGAAGGTATCAGCGAGCTGCGCGATGAATCAGACAAGGACGGCCTGCGTATTGTCATTGAAGTCAAACGCACCGAATCTGCTGAAGTCTTGTTGAACAACCTGTATGCACAAACACAATTGCAGAATGTGTTTGGTATCAACATGGTCGCCCTGGATGACGGCCAGCCCAAGATTCTCAATCTGTGGGACCTGATCGATGCCTTTATTCGTCATCGGCGCGAAGTGGTTACCCGCCGGACAGTTTATCTGTTGCGCAAGGCCCGTGAGCGCGGCCATATCCTTGAGGGCCTGGCGGTTGCCATTGCCAATATCGATGAAGTCATCGATCTGATTAAACGCTCACCCAGCCCGGCGGAAGCGAAAGACGGCCTGATGGCGCGCGGTTGGGATGCGCGCGAAATGGCTCCCTTCCTTGAGCGTGCCGGTGAAGATGCCTGTCGCCCGGAAGATTTGGGTGAAGAGTTCGGCGTGCGCGATGGTAAATACTTTTTATCTGCCGCCCAGGCCCAGGCAATCCTCGAGTTGCGCTTGCACCGTTTGACGGGCATGGAGCACGACAAGCTGCTCGCTGAATACGATGAAAAACTGGTGCAAATTGCCGGGTATCTCGAAATTCTCGGTAACGCGGTACGCCTGATGGCGGTTATCCGCGAAGAGCTTGAGCAAGTGATTGCGGATTATGGTGATGCGCGCCGCACAGAAATTGTTGCTTCTACGCTGGACCTGACCACGGAAGATTTGATTAACGAAGAAGATCGCGTGGTGACGATTTCTCACGGTGGCTACGCCAAGAGCCAGCCGCTGGATGATTACCAGGCACAGCGCCGCGGTGGTATGGGTAAATCTGCCACAGCCGTTAAAGATGAAGACTTTGTTGAGCATCTGCTGATCGCCAGTACCCACGATACGATTTTATGTTTCACCAATGCCGGTAAGGTGTATTGGTTGAAGGTATATATGATTCCTGTTGCGGGGCGTCAGTCTCGCGGTCGCCCGGTGGTGAATTTATTGCCGCTGGAAGAGGGCGAACGTATTACCTCTATCCTGCCGGTGAAAACCTACGATGACGACCACTTTATCTTTATGGCTACCGCTAACGGTACCGTGAAAAAAACAGTGCTGACGCAGTTCTCCCGTCCGCGCAGTGTCGGTTTGCGGGCGATTGAGTTGGACGAAGGCGACACGCTGGTGGGCACAGCAATTACCAACGGTTCCTGTGATGTCATCCTGTTCTCCAGCAGCGGCAAAGCGGCGCGCTTCCGCGAAGAGCAGGTTCGCGCGATGGGACGGACGTCGCGCGGCGTGCGCGGTATCCGCCTGGCGGAAGGCCAGCGCGTTATCGGCATGGTGATTCCCATGGAGAATGGTCAGGTATTGACGGTGAGCGAACACGGCTACGGCAAGCGTACCGATGTGGGTGAGTTCCCCGCAAAAGGTCGCGGTTCGCAGGGTGTTATCGGCATGCAAACCACAGAGCGCAACGGCCAATTGGTTGGTGCAGTGCAGGTATTTGATGGCGAAGAGATTATGTTGATCTCGGACCAGGGCACCATGGTGCGCACGCGTGTCGATGAAGTGTCGCTGTTGAGTCGCAACACGCAAGGTGTTCGCCTGATCAAGCTCAAAACCGGCGAGCGTATGCAAGGTCTGGAGCGCATCGAAGAAAGCGCGGATGAAAATGCAAACCGTGCGCCGGCTACTGCCGAGTCATCCGCTGATGACGAAGTGCCTGATGATCTGCAGACCGATGACGATGTAGCAGACTCACCGGACAATGATGAGTAAAAATGATGAATAAAAGTGACGCAGCCTGGAAGGTTCCGGCTGCGTTTTTATTCATCTCTCTTTTCAACTTAACACGCTGTAATTAATCATGTCAGCTGAACAGACCGAAGAGCAAAAACTCCTGGCTTTGCGTAATGAAATTGATGCGATTGATGATGAAATCGGTCGTTTGATTTCCGCTCGCGCGAAGTGTGCCCAAGAAGTGGCAGAAGTTAAAAAAGCCACTTTACCTCCGGAAGCCCAAGTGCTCTTTTACCGCCCCGAGCGTGAAGCGCAGGTTTTGCGCAAAGCCATGGAGCGCAACACCGGGCCGTTGAGTAACGAAGAAATTGCGCGGCTGTTTCGCGAAATCATGTCGGCGTGCCTCGCGCTGGAGAATCCGATCAAGGTGGCTTACCTTGGTCCAGAAGGTACCTTCACCCAACAGGCAGCCTTGAAACATTTTGGTCACTCCGCTGTAGCTTTACCCTTCTCGGCCATTGATGAAGTCTTTCGTGAAGTGGAAGCCGGTGCGGTGAATTACGGCGTGGTGCCGGTGGAAAATTCCACTGAAGGTGTCGTGAACCACACCCTCGACAATTTTATGGGTTCCAACCTGAAAATTTGTGGTGAGGTGGAACTGCGTATTCATCAGAATCTGTTGGTATCTGATGTGACCAATATCGGCAGCATCAGCCGTATCTACTCGCACTCCCAATCGCTGGCACAATGCCGTAAATGGCTGGATGCGCACTATCCGAAGGCCGAGCGCATTGCAGTAAACAGTAATGCCGAAGCGGCGAAACGGTTGAAGGGCGAATGGAATGCGGCCGCCATCGCCGGCAGCATGGCGGCGGAGCTTTATGGTCTGAAGGTGCTGGCAGAAAAAATTGAAGATCAGCCGGATAATTCCACACGTTTTCTGATTATCGGAACCCAGGCGGTTCCTGCCAGTGGTGTTGATAAAACTTCTGTCGTTGTGGCCATGCGCAACGAACCGGGCGCTCTGCACAATTTGCTTGAACCCTTTCATCGTCACAATATTGACCTTACACGGGTAGAGACCCGTCCGTCGCGCACCGGTGCCTGGACCTATGTGTTCTTCATCGATTTTGTCGGTCATGTTGACGATCCCCTGATCAGCAAGGTGCTCAAGGAAGTGGCGCAACGCGCTGCAGATTTGAAATTGCTGGGCTCTTACCCCAAAGCCGTTCTTTGATTCCGTTATGACTCTCTCTTCGACTTCTGACTGGCAAGGCATCAATAAACTCGTCGTGATCGGCATTGGTCTGATCGGCGGCAGTTTGGCGACCGGTTTGAAAGCGCGTGGCGCCTGCAAGGAAGTCATTGGTATTGCCCGTCGCCAGGAAATCTGCGAAGAGGCGGTAGCCCTGGGTGTGGTTGATCGTGCATACGTCGAACTTGCGGATGTGGCGAGCGAGTTGGGTGAAGGGGATGTTATTTTTATCGCCGTGCCAACGCTGTCGGTTGCATCGGTATTACAAACCGTGAAGTCTACGGTGCCGTCTTCGGTCACGGTTACCGATGGTGCCAGTGTCAAAGGAAGTGTTCAGCAAGCAGCGGAAGCAGTGTATGGGCAGGTGCCGCCCCAGCTGGTGTTGGGGCATCCGATTGCCGGCTCGGAGAAGAGTGGTGTAACAGCGGCGAATCCGGATTTGTATGAAAAGCACCGGGTCATCCTCACGCCGCTGGAGACGACGGGTGCACAACATCTCAATTTGGTTACACGTATGTGGCAAGCCGTAGGGGCCGAGGTGTTAAGTATGACCGTAGCAGAGCATGATGACGTGCTCGCCGCTACCAGCCATCTGCCACACGCCATTGCCTATTCGCTGGTTGATACACTCGCGCAAGACATAGGTAACCCAAATATCTTTCGTTACGCTGCTGGTGGTTTCCGCGACTTTACCCGCATTGCGTCCAGTGATCCGGTTATGTGGCACGATATCATGCGCGCTAACAAAACCAGTGTGCTACACGCGCTGGATTTATATATCGACAATCTGATGCGATTGCGCACTGGAATCGAGCAGGAAAACAGCGAATATCTCCTCGACGTATTTACCCGGGCAAAAACGGCGCGGGATCGTTTCACCAGGATGCTGGCCAACAAAGGCGAGCCTGATCGAGAGAGTCGCCAGCAAGTGGATGACGTATCAGCCCCTGACGCTGAGACCAGGGGAGACGCGCCGTGATATTAGCCATGGTAGTCAAACAAACCGGCATAAACATAGAAGTAATTAATCGTTAGCAATTGGTAAACGGTTATTTATAATTCGCAGCCAGCGAAGCCTATTGCCTGTTAATAATCACTTTTTATTTGGTAGTCGTTAATGTCCAACTACAACCTGACTCACTTGAAACAACTGGAAGCGGAAAGCATCCACATCATTCGCGAAGTCGCGGCGGAATTTGATAAGCCGGTTATGCTGTATTCCGTGGGTAAGGACTCGGCGGTGATGATGCACCTGACGATGAAAGCCTTTCATCCGGGTAAACCACCATTTCCCCTGATGCACGTTGATACCACGTGGAAATTCCGCGAAATGATCGAGTTTCGCGATAAGCGTGTTAAAGAGCTGGGTTGGGATTTGATCGTGCACATCAACCAGGAAGGCGTTGAGATGGGCATCAGCCCGTTCGTCCACGGCAGTGCCAAACACACGGACATTATGAAAACCCAAAGCCTCAAGCAGGCGCTGAATAAATACGGCTTCGATGCTGCCTTCGGCGGTGCGCGTCGTGACGAGGAGAAATCCCGCGCAAAAGAGCGCGTCTATTCCTTTCGCGATAAGAATCATCGCTGGGACCCGAAAAACCAGCGCCCGGAGTTGTGGGATATCTACAACGGCCGCGTCGACAAGGGCGAAAGCATTCGTGTATTCCCCTTATCCAACTGGACAGAACTCGACATCTGGCAATATATCCACTTGGAAAATATCCCCATTGTTCCGCTGTACTTTGCGGCCAAGCGTCCGGTCGTCAGACGTGATGGAACATTGATCATGGTAGACGATGATCGCATGCCCATCGGCCCGGATGACAAAGTGGAAGAAAAGATGGTCCGTTTCCGTACTCTCGGTTGCTATCCGTTGACCGGCGCCGTGGAATCCGAAGCGGCCACATTGCCAGAAATTATCCAGGAAATGCTGTTAACCACCACCTCTGAACGTCAGGGCCGTGTTATCGACCACGACAGCTCAGGCTCGATGGAAAAGAAAAAACAGGAAGGATATTTCTAACATCAGGCGAAATGTGGTTCTGGTCGTATAGACCAAAGCATCGCTCACTCACATTTAACGGATAAACAACTAGTTACTCACGACTAGCAACTAGAGACCCAATATGTCACACCAATCAGATTTAATTGCAACGGATATCGACGCTTATCTTGCGCAGCATGAACAAAAAGAGTTGTTGCGCTTTTTGACGTGCGGAAGCGTGGATGATGGTAAAAGTACCTTGATTGGACGCTTGTTGCACGACTCCAAGATGATTTATGAAGATCAGTTGGAGGCAGTACGTTCTGATAGTACCAAGCACGGCACAACGGGAGAAAAAATTGACCTGGCGTTGCTGGTCGATGGTTTGCAAGCTGAGCGCGAGCAGGGCATTACCATTGATGTGGCTTACCGGTATTTTTCCACCGCTAAACGCAAATTTATTATCGCCGACACACCGGGACACGAGCAGTACACACGCAATATGGCTACCGGTGCGTCCACCTGTGATCTGGCAATTATTTTGATTGATGCGCGTCACGGTGTGATGACGCAAACGCGTCGTCACAGTTACATCGCATCGTTGTTGGGTATCCGCCACATTGTAGTGGCGATCAACAAGATGGATTTGCTGGATTTCAGTGAGTCAGTATTTGAAAAGATCAAAGCAGATTATCTGGTATTTGCCAAAAAACTCGGTATGAGCGAAATCAGCTTTGTACCTATATCTGCCCTTGAGGGCGATAACGTTGTTAATCGCTCGGAAAAATCGCCCTGGTACCAAGGGCAGACCTTGATGGAAATCCTTGAAACCGTTCCGGTATCAGCGGATAAAAATTTTGATGATTTTCGTTTTCCAGTGCAGTACGTCAATCGTCCCAATCTTAACTTCCGTGGTTTCTGTGGCAACGTGGCATCCGGCGTAGTGCGTGTGGGTGATGCAATTAAAGCGCTGCCCTCCGGCAAGACGAGCAAGGTTAAAGCGATTGTGACTTACGACGGTGATTTACCGGAAGCCTTCGCCGGTCAGGCTATTACGCTGACGCTTGAAGATGAAATCGACATCAGTCGCGGCGATATGATTGTGCTGGCGAAAGATGAGGTACCGCAAACCAATCATCTCAAAGCCCATGTGGTATGGATGAATGAAAAAGCCTGCCGTACACATACGGAGTATTTGTTTAAGTTCGCCAGCAAAGTGGTGAGTGGCAGCGTTGAGAAGATTGATTATCGCGTCGACGTCAATACGCAGGAGCATACCCATGTGGACAACCTGCAACTCAATGATATTGCCGTGGTAGATATATCCTTAAACCAGGCCGTCATTGTTGATCAATACCCGGTAAATCGTGCTACGGGTGCTTTTATTGTTATTGATCGCCTGACTAACCTCACAGTAGGAGCCGGTATGGTGATTGACCGTCTCGAAGCGACGGCGACAACGGCGGTGAATTACAGCGAGTTTGAATTGGAATTAAATGCACTGATCCGTAAACATTTCCCACATTGGGATGCGCGTGATCTGAGCAAGTTATTGCGTTAAACCCTACCTGACTGCCGCCATCGCATGCGATGGCGGCAGCACTTTTGTAAGATATCTCCTACATAACTTTCAGCGATCTCCTCTGGTCACAGCGCCGTGTGCTTTATAACCTACGCGCCGCATGCAGGAATCGCATGCATACTCCAATCATCTATTAATAGAAAAGGATTTTTCCTATGAAAGCGTTTATCTCTTGTGTTTTTGCTACTGCGCTTGTTCTCCTCTCGTCTTCTTTTGCCTTGGCTGTAGAAAATAAACCTGCTCAACCCGCGCAGGAAGCTTCTCAGTTACAACAGGCTGTCAATATCAATACGGCTGATGTTGATACCTTATTAACCCTTAAAGGGATTGGTACTAAAAAGGCAGAAGCGATTATCGCCTGGCGTGATGCTAACGGTGGATTTACATCGGTAGAGCAACTGCTGGAAGTGAAAGGTATTGGCGTCGCGATTTTGGATGCGAACCGCGATAATCTTCGCCTCCAGTAACATCTGACAGCGAGAGTTGCTGCGAAAACCCTTAAGATTTGCTTTAATGACGGCCCGAATCCGCAAGGATCGGGCTTTTTTTATCGCATTCGAAAGGTGAGGTGGTGATGATACAAGTGCAAGGGCCGCGAATAATTGTCGCTATGGATTTTGATAATGCCGACGACTGTCTGGCGCTGGCCAGGCGCTTATCTCCCCAGGCCTGTCGATTGAAAGTCGGCAAAGAGCTGTTTACCAGTACTGGCCCCAAGGTTGTTGAAGACCTGATGGCCATGGGCTTCGAGATCTTCCTTGACCTGAAATTTCACGATATTCCCAACACCACCGCCAAAGCGGTTAAAGCGGCAGCCAATCTGGGTGTCTGGATGGTCAATGTGCATGCGTCAGGCGGTGAGCGTATGATGATTGCCTGTCGGGACATCCTGGAACAGGCACCGGGCCCGCGTCCCTTGTTGATCGGCGTCACAGTATTGACCAGTCTCGATGACACCGATTTGCAGGCGGTGGGCATTCAGGATTCTGCGCAACAGCAGGTGGTGCGCCTGGCACATCTGACACAAGCCTGCGGGTTGGATGGCATCGTTTGTTCTGCGCAGGAGGCACGGGATTTGCGTAATGTCCTGGGTAACGAATTTTGTCTGGTGACCCCAGGCATTCGTTTAGCGGATTCACCCAAAGATGATCAGCGTCGCACACTGACTCCCACAGAAGCGGTGCAGGCCGGTAGCAGCTATCTGGTGATTGGACGACCAATCACCCAGGCCATAGACCCTGTTACCGTGTGCGAGAACATCAACCGTTCACTGAATGTTTAATTGGATGTAAGGAATCTGGATTTGGCTACTCATGGCACACCTACCGTTATCACGATTGATGGTCCCAGTGGTTCGGGCAAGGGCACATTAAGTCAGTTACTCGCCAAAAAAATCGGTTTCCATTTGCTCGATAGTGGAGCACTTTACCGATTGGTTGCACTGGCAGCGCTCAAGCAGGGCGTCAATATTCAGGATGAACAACAAGTGGAAAAAGTGGCGGCGCAACTTGATGTCCGTTTTGATATTACTGCTGAGCACACTCGTATTTTATTAAGTGATGAAGATGTTACCCGTGCGATTCGCAGTGAAATTATCAGCATGAACGCATCTGTCGTTGCGGCTTATCCCGGCGTGCGTGAAGCCTTGCTGAAACGTCAACGGGATTTTCGTCAGTTGCCTGGCCTGGTGGCCGATGGCCGCGATATGGGCACAACGGTTTTTCCTGATGCAGATATTAAAATATTTTTAACCGCCAGCGCCGAGGCGCGCGCGCAGCGACGCTATAAACAACTCGTCGAAAAAGGTGAGTCAGTCGACATCAATGCCTTGATAAAAGATATTCAGGAACGTGACGAGCGTGATAGCAAACGCACAGTTTCGCCATTAAAACCGGCGGCTGATGCGATATTGTTGGATAGCACACAGATGACTATCGAAGAAGTATTGGAAGCTATGCTGAATTTGGTGAAAGGCGGAAAACCTTCCTGAATATCCACATGGTGTTTGCATCGCAAGATGTCAACAAACCGTAAGAATGCGCAGCTATGGTGCTTCGCAGAATCTTAAAATGTCGGTAGTTGTTTCGCCGGCACATTGTTTCAGTGTAAGAATGGAAAAATCGACATGACATTGACTTGCTTTAAAGCCTACGACATTCGCGGCAAATTGGGTGAAGAATTAAACGAGGATATCGTCTACCGCATCGGCCGTGCCTATGCGGTTTTTTTACGCCCTAAAACGGTTGTAGTAGGGGGCGACGTGCGCTTGACCAGCAATGCATTAAAACAAGCGTTGAGTAACGGTTTGCGTGATGAAGGTGTGGATGTTATCGATATAGGCATGTGCGGTACGGAAGAGATTTACTTTGCAACCAGCCACCTCAAGACAGACGGCGGCGTTGTCATCACCGCCAGCCACAATCCCATCGACTACAACGGCATGAAGATGGTGCGCGAAGGATCAAAACCAATCAGCAACGACACCGGGTTAAGTGATATTAAACGCCTTGCAGAAGCCAATGATTTCGTCCCGGTTGATTCGGCAAAACGCGGCAGTTATCGTCAGGAAAGTACACTGGATGCCTACGTTAAGCATTTGCTGACCTATATCGATACAGCGCAATTAAAACCATTAAAACTGGTAGTCAACGCCGGTAACGGTGCTGCTGGGCATGTTATTGACGCGCTGGAAAAATATCTACCCTTTGAATTTATCAAGATCAACCACGAACCCGACGGTAATTTCCCCAACGGTATTCCCAATCCACTGCTACCGGAAAATCGTCCGGTGACCAGCGAGGCTGTGCTCAAACACGGCGCCGATATGGGTATTGCATGGGATGGTGATTTCGATCGCTGTTTCCTGTTTGACGAACGGGGTGAATTTACCGAAGGTTATTACATCGTCGGTTTGTTGGCAGAAGCGTTTCTTATTAAGAGCCCCGGCGAAAAAGTGATTCACGATCCGCGTTTGGTGTGGAATACCATCGATATCGCCAAACGCAATGGCGGCACAGCGATCCAATCCAAAACCGGCCACTCGTTTATCAAAGAGCGGATGCGCGAAGAAGATGCGATCTACGGCGGTGAGATGAGTGCGCACCATTATTTCCGCGATTTCTTTTACTGCGATAGCGGTATGATCCCCTGGTTACTGGTTGCTGAGTTGTTGTGCCGCAAGAACCAACCCTTGTCCTCCATGCTGGAAGATTGCATCGCGCGCTTCCCGTCCCCCGGTGAAATCAACAGCCATGTGGAAAACCCCAAAGAGGCTATCGAACGCGTCCTCGCACATTACGGTGATCAGGCTAAATCGGTCGACCGCACAGACGGCATCAGCCTGGAGTTTGATAATTGGCGATTCAACCTGCGCATGTCCAACACCGAGCCGGTGGTGCGTTTGAATGTTGAGAGCCGCGGCGATGCCGAGCTGGTGAAAAGCAAGACGGACGAAGTCCTGGCATTGCTCGCCTAAATTGCTACACATCGAAACCTTCGTGTGAGAGATAGCTAAACCAGAAACCAAGGAGTTTTGAATGCAAATCAAAAAAGCGGTCATCCCTGTTGCGGGTCTGGGGACCCGTATGTTGCCGGCAACCAAGGCAATTCCCAAAGAAATGCTGCCGGTAGTTGATAAGCCGCTGATTCAATATGTGATTGAAGAGGCCGCCGCCGCCGGTATCAAAGAGATCGTTCTGGTGACTCACGCCAGTAAAAATGCCATCGAAAACCATTTTGATACGAGCTTTGAACTGGAAGCACAACTGGAAGCACGTTTGAAGCGTTCTCTCTTGCAGGAAATCCGCTCCATTACGCCGCCGGGTTTGACCGTTATTTCGGTGCGCCAGGCTGAGGCTAAAGGGTTGGGCCACGCGATTCTGTGCGCGCGTCCGGTGGTGGGGGATGAACCCTTTGCCGTGCTTTTGCCGGATGTCCTGATCGACCGTGCTGAATGTAACCTGCGTCAGGATAACCTGGCGGGTATGACCAAGCGCTTTATGGAGACGGGCAACAGCCAGGTGCTGGTTGAGCGTGTACCGCGCGACCAGATTGATAAGTACGGCGTAGTGGATTGCTCCGGCATAGAGATCGGCCCTGGTGAGTGTGCGGCCATCAAGGCAATGGTTGAGAAACCGCCGGTTGACGAAGCACCCTCCGACATGGCCATTGTTGGTCGTTATGTGTTGTCCAAAAAAACCTGGGAATTGCTTGCCAAAACCCAACCTGGTGCAGGCGGTGAAATCCAGCTGACCGACGCCATGGATGAATTACTCGAGCAGGAAACCATGGAAGCCTATCAATTGATTGGTCGCAGCCACGACTGTGGTACCAAGATCGGCTATATGATGGCCAACGTGATTTACGCTGCCCGCCATGATGCGATTGGCAAAGAGTTTGAAGACTTTATTCGTCAGCGTTACTGCAAGTAATCATTGTCCTGTTAGCCGCCCCTGAGCAACAGGCGTACACTCAGGGGCGGTTCACTTCATCTAACACAGCACTGGAGAGATCACTTGATAATACCCGTTATCATGGCAGGAGGGTCCGGCACACGCCTGTGGCCTCTTTCCCGGCAGCACTACCCTAAACAATTGTTGAAGCTATTTGGCGACAAAACCATGCTTCAGCAAACTGTCTTGCGTCTCACCGGCATACCCGATATTGCTCCACCTATTGTGGTGTGCAACGAAGAGCACCGGTTCATGGTGGCTGAGCAGTTACAGGAAATTAATCAACGCGATGCGGTGATTATTCTCGAACCGGTCGCGCGCAACACAGCACCGGCCATTGCGCTGGCTGCACTGCAAGCGCGTTCGATGGAAACCAATCCAACCCTGCTGGTGTTGGCTGCCGACCACATGATCCGCGATGTACATGAATTTCAGCGGGTGGTCAGTGTGGCGGTCCAGGCGGCTGCCGAAGGGCGTATTGCCACCTTTGGTGTACAACCGACGCATCCGGAAACCGGCTATGGCTACATCAAGACCGACACGGGTAAAAGCGCCGACGGTGTGTATTTCCCCGTAGAACAGTTTGTTGAGAAGCCGGATCTGGCAACGGCGGAAAAATACCTGGCGGCAGGTTGCTATTACTGGAACAGCGGTATGTTTGTGTTCAATACCGATGTGTTCCTGAGTGAGATGGAGCATTACAGCCCGGAGGTGATTACAACAGCGGAGCAGGCCAGAACCCTGGCAGTTCGAGACCTCGACTTTATTCGTATTGATCGCGATGCCTTTGCCAAGGCGCCCAATATTTCCATTGATTATGCGCTGATGGAAAAGAGCCAGAAGGTTGTGTGTGTACCGCTCAATGCGGGCTGGAGCGATGTGGGAGACTGGAAGTCATTCTCTGACCTGTCCGATAAAGACAGTGCGAACAACAGCTTTATTGGCGATAGCATCGATATTGGCTCAACCGACACCCTGGTGTTTTCCCAGGACAAACTGGTAGCTACCGTCGGGGTAAAAAACCTGATGATTATCAACACGCCGGATGCCGTGCTGGTGGCTGATAAATCCCAGGCCCAGCAAGTCAAGGCGGTGATTGCGCACATCATCCAGCAAAAGCGTAGCGAGCATTTGCAGCATCGCGAGATCTATCGCCCCTGGGGTTGCTACGACGCGATTGATACGGGAGAGCGTTATCAGGTAAACCGCATTCGTGTTAAACCCGGTGCGAGCTTGTCGTTACAACTTCATCACCATCGCGCGGAGCACTGGATTGTGGTGAAGGGAACGGCGCTGGTGCAAAAGGGCGATGAAGTGACCTTGCTGTCAGAAAATGAATCGACGTTTATCCCCATCGGTACCCGCCATCGTTTGAGTAATCCGGGCAAGATTCCGCTGGAGATTGTCGAGGTGCAATCCGGTCCGTATTTGCAGGACGATGATGTGATTCGCTACGAAGACAGTTACGGTCGGTCTTGATACGAACCGCCGGATTGCCCAACCAGGCAATCCGGCTTGATGTTATTGTTTGATGTTCTCGCCGTGTAAGCCACATTCTTTCTTTGTGGCTTCCTCCCACCACCAGCGACCCTCGCGCTCATGTTGACCTGGGCCAACCGGTTTGGTGCAGGGCTCACAGCCGATAGAAATAAACCCGCGATCATGCAACTCGTTGTAGGGCAGGTTATTGCCGCGAATGTAATCCCACACGTCCTGTGAGCTCCAGTTAGCAAGCGGATTAAACTTCGTCAGTGTCGCGCCGGGGCGAGCAAAGGCAGTGTCGTTCTGAATAACCGGAATGCCGGCGCGGGTGCCGGGGCTCTGGTCTTTGCGCTGGCCGGTTATCCATGCATCCAGTGTATGCAGCTTGCGGCGCAGCGGCTCAATCTTGCGGATACCGCAGCACTCCTGATGACCATCCTGATAAAAGCTGAACAGGCCCTTCTCACCAACAAATCGGCGCAAGGCTTCTCCGTCTGGTGAAAGCACATCAATCCTGATGCCGTAGTGTTCGCGCACCTTATCGATAAACCGGTAGGTTTCTGCATGTAATCGGCCTGTATCCAGGGTAAATACCTGAATGTCCGGTTTCATGCTGACTGCCATATCAACCAGCACCACATCTTCAGCACCGCTGAAGGAAATGGCGATATTGTCAAAATGGGCGAGGGCGTGTTTGAGGATCTTGCGCGGTGACTGGGTTTGCAATTCAGCATCCAGATCAACCAGATTGATCAGTTCACTGGCCATAATTCATCTTCTCTTGCTGGACTTCTCGGCGGGTTTTACGGCTGTCAATGCATTGCCATGCTGATTAGGGAGCCTGAGCACGGGTCGCGAAGGATAACAGAGGCAGGATTAACTTCCTAACATCCTGTCCTGAACCCGTTCTTGTGCTCTTGCCCCACTTATGCCAATT
This sequence comes from Cellvibrio sp. ARAG 10.3, assembly GCF_051846955.1. Taxonomy (NCBI): domain Bacteria; kingdom Pseudomonadati; phylum Pseudomonadota; class Gammaproteobacteria; order Cellvibrionales; family Cellvibrionaceae; genus Cellvibrio; species Cellvibrio sp. ARAG 10.3. Next base: position 184,284 of record NZ_JBPYCU010000002.1, on the reverse strand, counting down.
GCATCCGTGAAACAATGTTTAATTAAAAGCCGATAAGGATAAAAAATACACATCATGTGGTGCTCAATAAACAACCAAAGCACAAGGTGTAGCGTAAAGCGCTGGAAAATCAGCATATTATAGGGGGGAACTTATTGTTAATTGTAGGAATAAATTATTTTATATTTATTTCTTTTAGAACTATGTTCCACGTGAAAAGGCGGCGTTTGCTTTCAGTAGGAGAAACGGGTAGATTGCCGCCAACTTTTATTCGCTGCGCACTATAGGCGCCTTATTTTTCTTATTTAGCTGGAGGTTGATGTGGAAATAGCATGTCTTGATCTTGAGGGTGTATTGGTTCCGGAAATCTGGATTGAATTTGCCAAAGCGACCGGCATTGAGTCGCTTAAAGCTACCACCCGCGATATCCCGGATTACGACGTGCTGATGAAGCAGCGTCTGCGTATTCTGGAGGAAAATAATCTGGGTTTGAGCGAGATCCAGGAAGTCATCGCCACCCTCAAACCCCTGGATGGCGCAGTGGAGTTCGTGGATTGGCTGCGCGAGCGTTTCCAGGTGATTATTCTGTCAGACACCTTTTATGAATTTTCCCAGCCCTTAATGCGTCAGTTAGGTTTTCCCACGCTGTTTTGCCATCGTTTGAATGTAGATGAGCGTGACCGGGTGGTGGATTACACCCTGCGCCAGAAAGACCCGAAGCGCCAATCGGTCCTGGCATTGAAGGCGCTTTACTATCGTATTATTGCGGCGGGTGATTCCTATAACGACACCACCATGTTGGGCGAAGCCGACGTAGGTATTTTGTTCCATGCGCCGCAAAATGTTATTGAGCAATTTCCTCAATTCCCCGCCGTACACACCTACGAAGACTTGAAAAAAGAATTCATCAAAGCAAGCAATCGTAACCTGAGTTTGTAATGGCTCTATGCCCCAAGTATGAGCGCCCCATGTAGCTACATGGGGTATGGGGCTCTGCACGAATTTCCTTTTTTCTTTTGAATCCGTTTCATCGGCTCACTCCTCTCGCCTCATTGCAGTCGGCATATTCAGACTGTAAAAAACCGTAATGATATGTGCGAATAATGCAGCAAACTGGCTAAGGTGTAGGCTGCTATTTCACATCGACGGTTTTATTTCAACGCTTTAGTGCGAAACCTTTTTCTCAACGCCTTTATCTCAACAACAATTGTTGCAAAACATTTAGTTCGATAGACCAAATGCCTTTGGCACGCGTAATTACCTGATTCATAGGTTCACGGTAGGTGGATTACATCCATGCCGTCAGAAAATAAACATCAAGGGAATTCTATGCTGAATAAAAAGTACCTGGTCCATCTATGCTCACCGCTTTGGTTATTGATGTATGGGGTCTTGCTGGCCCACGAAGTGCGGGCCGATACCGCGGTAAAAGTGGCTGCCGCTACCGTTGAGCGGCGTGAGTTGATTGAAGAGGTTCCGCTGACCGGTACCGTGTCCTCGCCCAGGATTTCAGTATTGTCCACAGAAGTGGCCGGACTGATAAACAAGGTTCATGTGGACGCCGGTGATCAGGTTAACGCCGGGGATGTATTAATAGAGCTGGACAACACCTTGAGCGCGATAGATCGCGACAGTGCCCGCGCTGCAGCCAGAGGCGCGCGCGCCGCCTGGGAAGAAACTGAAAAACGGCTGGCAGATGCGCAGGCATTAGTGGCGCAACAAAATATCGCCGCCAGTGAAGTGCGTGCGCTCCAGGCGCAGGCAGAGATTGACGAGGCAGCTTGGCAGACAGCAGATGCGGAAGCGCGGCGCCAGGAGGCGGAGTTTCAGCGCCACCGATTAAACGCGCCGTTTTCCGCTACCGTCAGTCGCAAACTGGCCGAAGTCGGTGAATGGCTAGCGCCGGGAGCAGAGGTGTTGGAGCTGGTGGCAACCGAAGGGCTGCGTATTGATTTTCAGGTGCCGCAACGTTTTTATCCGCGCATTCATGACCACACCGCTATCCAGATAACGATTGATGCATACCCGGAGCAAACGTTTGCGGGCAAGGTGCATCGCAAGGTGCCTCTGAGTGATAACAGCGCACGCACATTTTTATTGCGGGTGTTACTGAATGAGGCGCAACAACCTGAATTAATTCCAGGTATGTCTGCTCGGGCAGTGCTTAATCTGGTGGTAGATGATGCCGGTATTGTTGCGCCGCGCGATGCCTTGCTGCGTTATCCGGATGGGCGGGTGAGCGTCTGGGTTGTTGAAACAAAGGGCGACAAGAGCCGCGTGCGCGAGCAACAGGTTAGCCTCGGTCTGGCCTTTAATCATCTGGTGGAGATTCGCTCCGGTCTTGAGGTGGGTCAACAGGTGGTGGTGCGTGGCAATGAAGCGCTGCGTGCAGATCAGGCCGTGACACTTGAAAACGCTGCGGATGAGTAGTTGCCATGTTTGAGAAAATAGTTCGCCATGGCATCCTCGTTACGGTAACGGTTTTGATTATCTGTGTGCTGGGTGCGCTGGCCGCGTTGCGTATTCCGGTGCAAATGATCCCCGATCTGGATGTGCGCACCATCAGCATCCAGACGCGCTGGCCCGGTGCAACACCGCAGGATATTGAAAAAGAAATTCTGATCGAACAGGAAGAATACCTGCGCAACATTCCCTACCTGGAAGAGCTGACCGCCACCGCGAATACCGGCTCGGCCGAAATCGAACTGGAATTTCCCTTTGGTGTTGATATCACTGAAACCCTGATTCGGGTCAATAACGCGCTGACCCAGGTGCCGTCTTATCCTGAAAATGTGGATGAGCCCCAGGTGTTCGCCACATCGTTTTCTGCCAATGCTTTTATGTATTTTCGTGTCTCGCCTCTGCCGGAAAATCCGCGTGGACTCGACATGGATATGATGCGCGACTTTATCGAAGACAATGTGCGCCCGCGCATGTCCAGCGTCGCCGGTGTGGCGCAAGTGGATGTGGGCGGCGGGGCAGAGCGGCAGATTCAGATTCGTGTTGACCCGGATCGCCTGGCGGCACGCGGTTTGGGTTTAATCGATGTTCGAGCGGCCATTGCGGCACGCAATCGCGATATTTCCGGCGGTGAACTGGAAAGTGGAAAACGTTTGTATTTGCTGCGCACCGTCGGGCGGTTTCGTGACCTGGCCGAGCTTGAAAATCTGATTCTGCGTCGCGACGGCGACAGCCTGACCCGCCTTGGGGATGTGGCGGACATCAAGCTGGATCATTTTAAAATTCGCGAGACCTCCTATGTGGATGGTTTACCGGTAATCAGCATGTCCGTACGGCGTGAGAGTGGCTCCAACGTGATTGCCATCAAGGAAGCGATGATGCGCGAAGTGGCGTTGATTAACCGTGAGCTACTCAATCCAGAGGGCATGGAATTGCAACGCACCGCAGACGATGTGGTCTATGTGCAGGACTCGGTGATCAATGTCTGGAAAAACCTGATCCTTGGTGCGCTACTGGCGACGGTGATCATGTATGTGTTTATCCGGTCTTTGAAGGTTACGGCGCTGGGCGTGGTGGGTATTCCTATCTGCACCATCGCTGCGTTCCTCGGTTTGTTGATTGCCGGGCGCACCGTGAATGTTATCTCCCTGGCCGGTGTGGCTTTTGCCATCGGCATGACGCTCGACAATAGTATTGTGGTATTGGAAAGCATTGAACTTGAACGGCGTCGGGGGCTGGATCGTGTACGTGCGGCTATCACCGGTGTACAGAAAGTATGGCCGGCGGTGCTCGCTTCCACTCTTACTACCGTCATGGTTTTTCTGCCAGTGATGTTTATTGCCGAAGAGGCAGGGCAGTTGTATTCAGATATCGCCATTGCCATCTCTGCATCCATCCTGGTGTCGATGCTGGTGGCTATTACGGTCATTCCCACCGCCAGTGCACGCATGGCATTTTCCGGCGAAACGCCGGATTACAAATTGGGTGCGCGCTTGCATCGCGCCATTATGAATCGCGTCACCTGGCTGATAGAAACGCCGCGCCGCCGCGCTGCCTGCATTGGTATTACGGTGTTGCTGAGCACGGCTGTTGTGCTGTTCCTGACACCGCCGGCGGAGTATTTACCGGAAGGTGAAGAAGCCAAAACCTTTGCGTCCATGAACGCGCCACCGGGCTATAACCTCGCCACCATGGAAGAGATCGGACGGGAAGTGCAGGCGTATTTTCTGCCGTTTGTGGATGATGAGCCGGAAGCATTTGATGCGGGTGAAACGGAAGTGCCGGCCATGCGGTACGTGAATATGCGCGTATCACCCCAGGGCTTGCGCATCATCACAGAGCCCAAAGATCCCGCCCATATCGATGCGTTGATGGCAGCCTTGGTGCGCAAATATGAAACCTACCCGGGCATGCGGGCATTCGCCGCGCGGGGTTCTATCATCAGCAGCAACGACGGCGGAACCCGCAGCGTTAATCTGGACATTTCCGGCCCCGACCTGGCGAAGTTATACGAGGTCGCGCAATTAGCCTACAACCGTGCTGAAGAGATCTTTGACGAGCCCAGCATTCAATCGCAGCCATCAAGTCTATCGCTCGCGCAACCGCTGTTGGCCGTGCGGCCCAATTGGCAACGCGCTGCCGAAGTGGGCATGACCGCAGAAGACATCGGTTTTACGGTGGCGGCATTGACGGATGGCGCTTACGTCAATGAATTTTTCCTCGACGACAGCAAGATCGATATGTACTTGTACAACGAGGATGGTCCCGGCGCGAGTGTGGAAACCCTGTCGCGCATTCTGGTGCACACGCCGGTGGGCAGCGTGCTGCCGTTATCTGATTTAGTCACTGTGGAAGAAACCGTGGACACCAGCACCGTGCGGCGCGTTGATGGGCGGCGGACAGTAACCTTAAATATTATTCCTCCGCGCTCCGTTGCGCTGGAAACCGGTGTCGAACGCGTGCGTACCGAATTGGTCCAGCATCTGCGTGATACCGGGCAAGTGCCGCTCGGGGTGAGCCTGAATATTTCCGGTGCCGCGGATCAACTGGATGCAACGCGCGAAGCCTTGAGCAGTAATTACCTGGTAGCACTGGTGATTATTTATTTGTTGATGGTGGCCATCTTCAGCCACTGGGGTTACCCCATGTTGATCATGACTACGATTCCCTTGGGGATCGCCGGCGGCATTGCCGGTCTCGCCATTCTTAATCTCCTGGGAACTTTATTGGCGGCGGTGGGATTGGGTGGTTTTCATCAGCCCTTCGACATGATTTCCATGCTCGGTTTTTTAATTTTAATGGGCACGGTGGTGAATAATCCCATCCTGATTGTCGACCGCGCGATCAGCAATATGGTGGAAGAAAATATGTCGCCGGTAGATGCAACGCGCGAAGCGGTAGAGTCGCGTTTGCGGCCAATTGCCATCTCGACGATTACCACCATTTGCGGTTTGGCTCCTCTGGTATTTTTACCGGGTGCCGGTAGCGAATTGTATCGCGGTGTCGGCGTGATAGTTATGTCCGGTATTGTCGGCGCAGCGCTGGTTACCTTAACCATGTTGCCGACACTGCTGGTGGCCGTGTTGGAGTGGCGTAAGAAACGCGTAAAAAATCATAGCGAAACGGCACCAGAAAAATAAATGTAGAGAATTTGGCATCTGGGTTTTCAGTGGCTAAAATTTTGTGCTTCGTCGAACAGACCTGGCTCTCGGGCGAGTCATAACCTGCGTATGCAAAGACAATTTCCGTTACACGGATTTTATTCACGCATCACAGGAGAACAACGATGAACTACGAAACTCGTGATACCTACGGCATGTACAAAAGTCATGACAACCGTGGCCCCGGCCCACGTTTGATGGGTGCCGATACGCTCATCGGCAACGATGTGTACAACCACAAGGATGAAGATCTGGGTGATATCAAGGAAATTATGCTGGATATGTCTTCAGGGCAAGTGGCCTACGCGGTGTTGTCCTTCGGCTCGTTCCTGGGTATGGGCGAAAAATTATTTGCGGTGCCCTGGAGTGCGTTAACGCTGGATACCATCAACAAACGTTTTATTTTAAACGTCGAAAAAGAACGCCTGAAAAGTGCGCCGGGTTTTGATAAGGATGACTGGCCGGATATGGCAGACCAGTCCTGGTCGCAGGACATTCATGCCTACTATGGCACGCGTCCCCATTGATCCGCGCCCACTTGAAGCAGGATTAACGAAACGGAAGTCGGCAGGTACAGCATGCGTTATGCATGCTGTAACCGCGTTATTTACTGCGCGAATAAACAATGAAAATTTTAGTACAGGCAACGCTTGAATAAACCGATCGCCATCTGATAACCCAGCATTTGTAATTCCGCATCGTATCGCTCACCTTCATCGCGCATAAAGGCGTGAACCCCATTGAATTCATGCCAGGTAAATTTCACCTTTTTCTCGACGAGGTTGCTGTAAATTTTTGCGCGACCTGCGGCGGGAATGTGAGGATCCTGTTTGCCCCAGATCATCTGCAATTCGCCCCGGATTTCGCCGGTACGTGTCAGGCTCTCGTTGCCTGGCTGTGACGGGGTAAGGCCGGAGTGTATATCGGTGGCGTAGAAGCAGCTGGTGGCGGAAATGTCGGGATGGATCGCGGCGCGATAAGCCAGCCCGCCACCCAGGCAAAAGCCCATTGCACCGATCTTGCCGGAGCAATAGGGCAGAGTACGCAGGTAGTCGATCATCGCCTGAGTGTCGGTATCATGGGCTTCCAGAGTTTTGGCTAGCTTGTCGGCGTTGCCTTTGTCGCGCCCGGCATCGTCATAACCCAGCACGGTGCCGATGGGGTTCAGTTCGTGGAAGACCTCAGGCACCAGCACTACAAAGCCATGGCCGGCCATGATTTGTGCGCTGCGTCGAATGGGGCCGGTCTGCTGGAAGATCTCGGAGTAGAGCAGGATGGCGGGATAGGTTTTCGCGGTTGTGCTGTCGTCTACCGGGCGGTATACATAAACCCGCATGGTGCCGGTCGGTGTTTCCAGATCCACGTGATGGTTTTGAATCAACATACTTGATCTCCCTCAGAGTGATGAATATCTACCGCTCACGCGGTGTGATAACGCGGTTAGTGGTCAGTGGCTGAAAAATGCTTTTGCAGGGTGTCCATCAGTAGCCGTACCTTGGTGATGCTTTCCTGGTATTCCCGTTCGATCTCGGAATCTGCCGTAATACCGCCGCCGCCCCAGCAGTGCACCCGGCCCTGGCTGCACACCAGGCTGCGAATGGCGATGTTGGTGTCCATACGGCCATCGGCGCTGATGTAGCCCAGGCTGCCGCAATAAACGGAGCGGCGCACCGGTTCCAGTTCCTCAATGATCTCCATGGCGCGAATCTTGGGCGCGCCGGTGATACTGCCGCCGGGAAAGCAATCGCGCAAGATATCCAATGCTGCGATCCCTGGTCGCAAGCGAGCGGTGATGGTGCTGACCAGGTGGTGCACATTGGCAAAGCTCTGCAGGCTGAACAGGGCCGGCACACTCACCTGGTCGCAATGCTTGCTGAGATCGTTGCGCAGCAGGTCCACGATCATCAGGTTTTCTGCACGATCCTTTTCGCTGGCCAGCAGGGCGGTTGCGTTAGCCTGGTCCGTCAGCGGGTCTGAACCGCGCGCGATAGTGCCCTTGATGGGCTGGCTTTCCACTTGTCCATCGGCATCGACGCGGATGAACCGTTCTGGCGACAGACTCAGGATGGCGCCGCCCGGCAATTCCATAAAGCCCGAGAAAGGTGAGGGCAAGGCGGAACGCAAGGCAAGGTAGGCGGCGAGCGGATCACCCTCGTACCCGGCGCTGAAACGCTGCGCAAAATTCACTTGGTAGCAATCGCCTGCACGAATGTAATCCTGGATGTGGTCAATCGCATTGGCGTATTTATTTGCATTAATTTCATTGCGGAATTCATTGATTTTAAAGGAAAATATATCACTCTTAAGGTTTTGCTTTAACTCGTGAAACCGAACTATTTGTTCAATCTGAGTCAGATCACCCGCCTCTGGCAAACTGACCAGCCAAGCCCGCTGCTGTTCATGATCCTGCACGATAGCCCAGAGGTAGATCCCCACGCACAGATCCGGCAGTTCAATATCCCGAACAGCCTGTTCAGGCAGCTTTTCCAGACGCCGGCCCAGGTCATAACCGAAATAACCCAGGGCGCCCCCGCAAAAGGGTACCTCGCCCACAGGGGCTACAGATTGAGGCAGGTGGGCCTGGAGTACTGCAAAAGGGTCATCGGTCGATTCGCTGATATGTCCGTCCATCCGACTGATACGGGTATGGGTGCCCGTCGTTTCCAACCAGCAATGGGGTGCTGCGCTGATGATGTCATAACGTCCATACGTACTATGCGGGCGCCCGCTGTCGAGCCAGATCGGCCTCGGCAGGTGGCGCAGCGCGCAATACCAGTGTGCGCTGTCAGCAAGGTAGGGAATAGGACGAAGCATAGAGACTGGCATGGAGACATCAGGCATTCAAAAAAGGGCGGCCATTCTAACAGATAAGCCGGGCATGGCTCCGACGACGAAATTTTCCACGAAATGACGTTTAAAGCATTTTTCTCTGCAATTAGGTGTTTTTGTGCGCAATATCGCGAGTAATTAGGATGATTTTTCGTCGACTGATACCGTGCATCCTTGCATTATTCGAACTACACTTACGGCCCTTCCCGCCGGTAACGTGAGTTTTCAGGAGTAACCTCCCATGCGCTTATGCACCTTCAGGCTCATTAGCAGCGGGATTATCCTCCTCTTGATCGCTTGTTCGCCCGCGCCGGATAACCGCGCCGGATCGGGACGCATGTCCTTCGCTACCACCGCGCTGGATGCGATGGAAAATGAATTACTGGCGAAGGGCTGGCGGCATGGCACCCTGGAGATCCGTGTGAGGGTTGAGCAGGGCGGCAAATTGCATGAAGAAAGCTCCGCCGGGGGCGGCACCAAGACTGCTGTGAAATGGGCGTTCAATCTGAAGGCGCGGCGTCTGTTCGACGTATTGGTTGCCCCGGACCTGGCTCAGCTCCCATCCCCGGCTGAAACGGAGGATGCGTTGCGCTCGGGCATCAACCGCTCGCCTGTTTACCTGAAACCTCTGGTGACACAACAGCCCCCCCAAGGGCGAGTTGAATACACTAAACGCCTCACGATTGACTCTCCAGGTTCTGACACCTATCGCCATCTGAAAGAAAACACCCGTGCTGAGGGCGCAATTCAGCAATTGCGCATCGTCAACCTGCGCCCGTCATTTTATGGGCGAGGCTATGAATTCGAGCTGCTGCTTGCCTATGACATGATGATGCACAGTACTAAGCTGGCGCAGCCCGTGAAGGGATCAGCCACCTATGTGGAAGAAGAGTTGCCGGTGGACGAAAGCTTGATCATGCATCTGTACCCTGAACCTGATCTCGACGTGCTCTACGCCCATCCTTTTGGAGCGGCTGCGTCGGACAATGGTCGGCAATTGGCGCTGGATAGATTCAGGGCCCTGCAAGATGTGGCAACAGGCGTTACCCTGATCGGCGATCTCCGTCCTGGCGTGCAATGGTCAGGAGAGCGGGACGAATTAACCCTCAGCTATAACCTGAGCGGCAACTCCCAGCCGCCCCTGTTTGGCGACATCACCGGACTGGCCACCCGTATAAACCCCAACCGTGTCAAGGTTGAGGTCATTATTAAAGCGCGCTAACGCCGTCAGCCTTTTCCCGCCGCTCTCGATTCTTTCAACTATCCTTACAGCTGTTTCAGTTATAAAACTGCCCTTTTAATCTACTAAACATCACATATGCCCTTACTCAATAGCCTTCTTAAACACTGGCTGCGCCTGCAGTGCCAGATGGTTGCGACCACCTCGGCGGGCGTGCTGGTCAGTCAGGGCAATGCAGACGGCCATCAACCGTTTGTGCGTTGGCCGGACCAGGAATCGGCGGCGCCGGCGCTGCTGGCGTTGGCCGGGCAGGTTATGGCCAAGCAACGTTTGCAGCTGCAACCCGATGGGGAAGCCTTGTTGTTAGGGCAACCGGTAACGGTGGATGGTGCTTTTTGGGGCGCGGTGGTGTTGCGCATCGGCAAACGTGAAAAACTTGACCTGCAGGCCACGCTTAAATTGTTGCAGTGGGGCACGACCTGGCTGCAATTTCTGCTCTTTCAACAGGCCAACGAGCAGCGTGATTTATCGGCTAAAGCGCAAGAGCACCTTGAGTTGCTGGCCAGCGTGCTGCGTGAGCCATCCTTGGCGGAGGCGACCATTTCCCTGGTGAACCGGCTGGCCACGCGCCAACCGTGTGAACGGGTCAGCCTGGGGCTGTGCGCGCGGCGCAGGCTCGATCTGGTGGCGGTATCCTTCTCGGCCAACTTTGACAAACGGACCCGTTCCATGCAGGAACTGACGGCGGCGATGCAGGAGGCTGTAGAGCAACGGCAAGATATCCATCTGTGCGCGACAGACGCTGCCGCCGCAAACCCGGCGCAGCTCCTCCGTTGCCATCGGCTAGTGCAGCAGTCCCGTCCGTCGATGGATGTGCATACCTTTTTATTGCGCCATCAGCAGCAGGTTATCGGCGCCCTGGTGATGGAGGTGCCGGCCGCTACTCCCCTGGGTACGGCTGACCAGGAATGGATCGAGCAGTTGCTCTCTCTGGTTGCGCCGGTGCTGCACTTCAGGCAAGCCGCCTCGGCGAGTGGCCTGCAGGCATTGCGCAGCGGGCTAACCGGTTTTTTGCAACGCTGGTTTGGGCCGCAGCATCTCACCGGCAAGCTGGTGAGTGGCGGATTGCTGCTGTTCCTGTTGGTACTGTTCATCCCCGCCGATTACCGGGTACAGACTGATGCGGTGGTGGAGAATATCGACCGGCACGTCCTGGTCGCCCCGCAGGATGGCTATCTGGGGGCGATCAACGCGCGCCCCGGTGACCGGGTCGCCCGGCAGCAACTACTGGCCGAGTTGAATGATGCGGAGTTGACGCTGGAGCGGCGCAAACTGGCCAGCCAGGTACAGCAGTATCGCCAGGAATATGACAACGCGCTGGCCACCGCCAACCGCTCCCAGGCGGCTATTGCGGCGGCACAGGTGGAACAGGCGCAGGTCCAGTTGCGCCTGATTGAGCAGCAACTCGCCCAAACCAAGCTGACGTCACCCATTGCCGGCACCATTGTCTCTGACGACATCCGCCAGTCCCTCGGTGCGCCGGTAAAGCAGGGCGAGGTGTTGTTTGAAATCGCGGCGGACGCCGGTTATCTGGTGCAGCTGTATGTGGATGAGCGGGACATCACTGCCGTCGCGCCGGGTCAAACCGGCAACCTGAAGCTCACCAGCCTGCCGGGCGATGCCCTGGCTTTCACCCTGACCCATGTCACGCCGGTGAGCGAAGTGCGCGACGGGCGTAACTACTTCCGGGTGGAGGCTTCCCTGAGTGGCGAAGACCTGGCGGTGCGGCCTGGCATGACCGGTTCCGGCCGGATTCTGGTGGGGCGCCGCGCACTGGGCTGGATTTGGTTTCACGATATCTGGCACTGGCTCAGATTGACCCTGTGGTTCTGACGCCATGAGCGAATCCCTTTTATGGCAACGACTTGAACACCTGCGACCGTCCTTGCCGCGGCATATCAATATCCAGCGTCGCCACTATGGCGATGAGCTCTGGTACGTATTGCACGATAAAAGCAACGGCCGATTCCATCGTCTCAGCCCGTCCGCCTATCGCCTGATGGCGCTGATGGATGGTCGCCGCAGCTTGCGGCAGATTTTATCGGCGGCCGAGCAACCGACGCAGGATGAAACCGCCGAGGCGCCACCCACGCGCGGCGAATTGATAGAACTGTTGCAGTACCTGCACGTCGCCGATCTGCTGATATGCGATATCCCGCCCAATACGCGTGAACTCTTTGTCCGCCAGCAACAGAAGTCCCGCCAGGCCTGGATGCGTCTGCTGCTCAACCCGCTGACCTGGCGTGTTCCGCTGGGTAACCCGGACAGATTCCTCACCCGCCTTGTGCCGCTGGGCCGGCTGCTGGCGAGCCCGACCATGGGGATTGTGTGGCTGATCGTGGTGGGTTACGCGCTTTTGCAGGCGGGCAACCACTGGTCGGAGCTGACCCGGGGCCAACTGGACCGCTTGCTGTCGCCCGCCAATTTGCTTTTGCTGTGGCTGACCTATCCGCTGTTAAAGGTTATGCACGAGATAGGCCACGGGTTATTCACCAAGGTATGGGGCGGCGACGTGCACGAATATGGTGTGGTGTTTGTCCTGGCCACACCGCTGCCTTACGTGGATGCAACCGCGGCTACCGCCTTTCCGGAGAAATCCCGGCGACTGATGGTGGGGGCAGCGGGTATGGCGGTAGAGCTATTCCTGGCAGCTGTCGCCTTACTGGTCTGGTTAGCGATAGAACCGGGATTGGTGCGCGATCTGCTATACAACATCATCCTCATTGGCAGTATCTCGACGGTGTTCTTCAACGGTAATCCGCTGATGCGATTCGACGGTTACCACATCCTGTGCGATGCGCTGGATACGCCCAATCTGGCGACGCGGGCTAACCAGCAGATGTCCTACCTACTGCAAACCTGGGGCTATGGCGTACAAGGCCTGCACTCGCCGGCGGCGACACGGCGGGAGGGCGTCGGGCTGGTGCTCTACAGCAGCGCCGCGTTTCTTTACCGTTTGCTGGTGCTGGTGTTTATTATCCTGCTGGTGGCTGAGCACTTTCCCCGGGCTGGCCTGCTGCTGGGCGCTTGGCTGGTGTTTTTCCAACTGTTGTTGCCCCTTGGCAAGCATGTGCGCTTTTTATTCAAGGATCAGGCGCTGGCGCCCATGCGTCGACGTTCAATTGGAGTGACCGTGGGTGCCGTGGTGTTGCTGCTCGCTGGCTTCTTTTATCTGCCGCTTCCCCTGTCTACGCGGGCCGAAGGCGTGCTCTGGCTGCCCGAGAATGCGCAGGTGCGTGCACAGAGCGCCGGCCAGGTGGCGCAGGTGCTGGCCAATGCCGGGGATCCTGTGGCCCCAGGGGAGGTGCTTGTCGAGCTGCACAACCCGCCGCTGCTGGCCGAGCTGGCATTCAAACAGGCTCACCTTGAGGAATATCGCGCGCGCTATCAGCAAGCCTGGAATGAGGATCGCGTGCAGGCGCAACTCTACGCGGAAGACATTCAGGCGATTGAGGCCGAGCTTGAGCATCTGCAACACCGGGTGAACAACCTGGTGATTCGCAGCGCTGTCGAGGGCCGTTTTGCCCTGACGCAACGCCATTCACTGGTGGGCCATTATCTTGAACAAGGCGATGTGATCGGTTTGATTATCCAGGACGAACCAGCGCGCATTCGCGCTGCCTTGACCCAACAGGAGGTCGGTCTGGTGCGTGAATCTACCCGCGCCGTAGAGGTACGCATGACGGCTGAGCCAGGGTTGTTGTTACAAGGTGAGGCGGGCGCAGAGGTACCTGCCGCCACTGTTAACCTGCCCAGCCCGGTATTGGGTGCGGCGGGTGGCGGGCGCCTGCCGGTGGACACCGCCGACAAAGCGGGTACCAAAGCCATGCACATGGTTTTTCTGGTGGACGTACATGTGCCGGGGCTCGCCCGGGGCAACCGTTACGGCGAGCGGGCCCACCTGTTATTCCGTCACCCGGCGGAGCCTTTGGCGGCACGGCTTCAACGTCATCTGCGCCAGCTATTCATTACCCGCATTGACTTGTGATGGCCGGAGAAATTCTGTCGATCCCGCGCGCGTGATCTATAGTAGAACTAAATAAAATGAACCAGAGACGCTTATGCACCTTATCCTCGCCACGCTTTTTCTGACGATTTTCGCCAGCCTTGCGACAGCCCAAACTCCCAGCGGAACTGAATCTACCAGCACAGAACGCAACGGCACAGAATTGAATTGCCGCATTGAACCACACGTGACGGTTAATGTGAGCAGCGCGGCGGAAGGTTTGATCAGTGAGGTGCTGGTTGATAAAAACCATCGCGTTCAACAAGGCGATGTATTGGCGCGCCTGGAGGCCGGGCTTGAGGCTGCCACAGCGGAATTGCGCAAGGTGCAGGCCGAACTGGAAAGTGATGTGGATGCGCAGCAACTCGCCTTTGATTTCAGCCAGCGGGCGCTGACCCGCGTCACTAACCTCTATGAAAAAAAGGCAGCCTCCTTCGCCGAGTTGGATAAAGCCAAGACAGAACACGCCCTGGCTGCGCAGCAATTGCAACAGGCCAATGACCGTAAACGGCAAGCGGCCCTTGAGCATAACCGCGCACTGGCGGATTTGCAGCGGCGCACCATCCGCAGCCCCATCGACGGCATTGTGGTGGACCGCTACAAACAACCTGGTGAACACATCGACTACGAGCCGGTGCTGCAACTGGCACAACTCGATCCGCTGCGCGTTGAAGTATTTGCACCGGCCAGCCTGTATGGCCTGATCAAAGAGGGTATGAAAGCAACGGTGACACCGGAGCTGGCCATTGCCAAAAAATCTTACCTTGCCGAGGTGGTGCTGGTGGATCAGGTCATTGATGCACCGAGCAATACCTTTGGTATTCGCTTGTCTTTCCCCAATCCCGATTACCAATTGCCCAGTGGTTTGAAATGCAGGGTGCGATTTTCCGGGATAAAAAGCCCCGATCATTTGCTTAGCGGTGGATTCTGAACAACAGACTCATAACCATAAAACCCGTTTTCCATTTTGTTAGATAAAAATGGTTTAAGCAGGGAGCAGGGTGACTGTTGATGCCTGGCGCAATAAGCATCCTGTGCGGCTACACTAACAAAGCAGGGAGTGTTGCCGAGGTGTTCACCAGACCCTAAACCTGTATCGAGCATTCGATCACAACAATTACAGCACCCGATGCCCAACCGAAAATCGCCGCGTAACCGCCGTCCTATCATTGAACCCCTGGAGCCGAGATTACTTTTTTCGGCAACGGCGGATATTGCCGTTCTGGACGATGCCAACTCGGACACCGCTTTCCTGATTCACGCTGCCGCCAATACCGACCTGGACGCGATCTATCACACGGCATTGGCCGATACCTCTGCTGACCTTCTCCAGCTTGATGCGCCGCGCGATGCGCCCCAAGCTGTGGTATTTATCGACACACGTGTGGAGGACTATCAAACTCTGCTCGACGACATCTTGCAAAACACATCCACGGAAGAGGTTTCCGTTGTGTTGCTGGATGCCGACAGTGATGGCGTAGGGCAGATTACTGAAGCATTAAAAAATTACGCTGGCATCAGCGCTGTTCATGTGATTTCCCACGGCACCGCCGGCGCGGTGCAATTGGGCAACACACTGCTCAACCAACACAGCCTTAGCCAATACGAGGGTGAGATCGCAGCTTGGGGCAACGCGCTGGGTGAATCAGCGGACCTTTTGTTTTATGGCTGCAACCTTGCCGGCAGTGCTGAAGGTATACAACTGGTCGAACAACTGGCGGCACTGACCCGTGCTGATGTCGCCGCGAGCAATGATTTGACAGGCCACCTGCAACAGGGCGGCGACTGGGAGCTGGAAGTTGTCACCGGCACGATAGAAACAGCACCGCTGTTTAGCGTGAATTTGCAACAACAGTGGCAGGGTGTATTAGCGGATGTGAATCACATCCATGTGGATGATGCCGTCAACGCGCTCTCATTTTCCTCTTCCCACAACGTGGGGCAAAGTTTTGTTTACGACAGCAGCAATCCCACGTATATCGTCAATCAACTCAGCATTCAGTTGATGAAAGATGCGGGCGCAGCGGAACAAACCATTACCGTGCAATTGCTGGATGCCTGGAACGGAACCGTGCTGGGTGTGGATACCAAATCCTCCAATTCCCTGAGCAGCACCGAATTTGAATGGAAGACCTTTGACTTTGGCGATCTGGAACTGGCTGACAATCAAACCTATTTCATCCGCATTTCTTCTGACGTAAACGACGGCCTGGTGATGGTTTCCTACCATCAGGAAGATCGTTACAACAACGCGACCCTGATTGAAAACGGCACGGACAATCCGGACAGCTGGGATCTCGCCTTTAAAGTCACGGACGATGATGGCACAAATACAGCTCCCACCCTGGCCAATCCGATAACCAATCAATCAGCCACCGAGCAGGTTGCGTTTAATTACACCGTTCCTGCGGACACCTTCAGCGACAGCGATGAAGGCGATACCCTGGTGTATACCGCCCAGCTTGCCGGTGGGGGTAACCTGCCGCCCTGGTTAAATTTCGATGCGGCCAACCGCACTTTTTGGGGAATGCCCGATAACGGTGACGTTGGCACAATTACGATTGAAGTCACAGTCACTGATGATCACGGGGCGAGCACGTCAGATAATTTTGATCTGACGATTATCAATACCAATGACGATCCCTTTGTGGCGAATCCTATCGCGGATCAGGCGGCGACCGAAGATGTCACATTCAATTTTACCTTTCCCGCCAACGCCTTTGGCGAAGTCGATCCGGGCGATCAGTTAACCTACACCGCACAATTATCCGGCGGCGGTGCATTGCCCGCGTGGTTGAGTTTTGATTCCGCAACACGCACCTTTAGCGGTACACCTGCGGCCAGTGATGTCGGCACCATCGCTATTGAGGTGACGGCTGACGACGGCAATGGCGGCACGCCGGCAACGGATACCTTTGATCTGGTGATCTACGATGCAAGTGTTGCGGCGGCCACGATTTATGAAACATCCGGTGCGTCCCTCGATACCAATATTCTTTCGCCCGGTCAGAATCTTTATCAAAGTTTTTTCCACAACAGTGGCAATGGCACGTATCTGGTGGATTACATTGCCTTGCAGTTACGCAAGGACCCTGCGGCACAATTGCAGGATATCCATGTGTCTTTGCTCCAGAATATCGGCGATGTCACAGCCATCGCCGAGTACACATTGTCCTCAGCGGATGTAGGGACCACATTAGCCTGGGAAGCTTTTTACGTTAATAACCTGGCACTGACGGATGGCGAAGAATATTTTATTAAAGTGTCCTCCAGCGGCAGCGACGGTTTGATTTCAATCGGGATTCACAATGTCGATATGTATCCCAATGGAATGTTTTATTACGACAGCGGCACACCGGATGCCAGCCGCGATCTGGCCTTTCAGGTAGCCAGTACCGTCAACAATGCACCGATTGTCGCAAGCCCGATTCCAAACCAGAACGCACCGGAAGATGCGCCCTTCAATTTTGTCGTTGATGCGAACACCTTTAGTGATGTTGATGGCGATGGCCTGACTTATTCGGCCACATTAGCCGGCGGTGGTGCATTGCCCGCTTGGCTCAGTTTTGATGCGGCGACGCGAACTTTTTCCGGCACACCAACCAACAGCGATGTGGGCACGGTATCCATCACAATGAATGCGAATGATGGCCAGGGCGGTGTAGCCAGCGACACATTTGACATCGTTATTGCCAACACCAACGATGCGCCGGTCGTTAATAATCCGATCAACGATCAGGTAGCAACGGAAGACAGTGCATTTAATTTCACCTTTCCCGCTAATGCCTTCAGCGATCCGGACATGGGCGACAGTTTGACCTATTCCGCCGAACTGACTGGCGGTGGTGCATTGCCCGCATGGCTTAACTTCGACGCAGCCACCCGCACATTTTCCGGCACACCGGTTAACAATGACGTAGGTACATTCTCCGTTAGCGTCACCGCAGATGATGGTAACGGCGGTACCGCTACCGACATATTTGATATAACTGTTATAACAACGGGCGATACGCATTACGTCGATACCGGCAGCGGCAACAGGGAGATATCGATCTCATCAGTCAATCAGGTAGGGCAAAGTTTTTTATACGATAGCCCCGGTGCAACTTACAACGTTAACGAAATCAGTATTGAATTAGCGAAATATGCGGTTGCCGTTCCGCAAACGATTATTGTAGAAGTGCGCGATGCCTGGAATGGTACCCTGCTGGCATCTGACTCAATTTCGTCCGACGCCATCAGCGCTATTGGTTTTGAATGGCATTCGTTCAGTTTTACCAACCTCGCCCTGAATGACAACCAGAGTTATGTGATCCGGATTCGCACGGATGCAAACGACGATGCGATATTGATTCGTCACCACGATGCCGATTTATTTCCTGGCGGCGCCATGATTCAGAATGGTGTCCCGGACGGTGCCGGTTGGGACCTGGCTTTTAAAGTCAGCCAGGAAGACGGCAGTAATACCGCACCGGTTGTCGATAATCCGCTGCCGGATCAC
Organism: Cellvibrio sp. ARAG 10.3; assembly: GCF_051846955.1. NCBI lineage: Bacteria > Pseudomonadati > Pseudomonadota > Gammaproteobacteria > Cellvibrionales > Cellvibrionaceae > Cellvibrio > Cellvibrio sp. ARAG 10.3. Next base: position 166,108 of record NZ_JBPYCU010000002.1, on the reverse strand, counting down.
ACGGTTAATGAAGACGATAACTTCTCTTATACCGTTCCTGCGAATACCTTCTCCGATGCTGATGTTAACGATACATTAACTTATCGCGCGCAATTGGCTGGCGGCGGCAGCCTGGATTGGCTGGTCTTTAACGAAATTACCCGAACATTCAGCGGCATTCCCCGCAACGACGATATCGGCACGTTGAATGTGGAAGTTATCGCAACCGATAATCACGGCGCATCTGTCGCGGATGTGTTTACCATCACCATTGTTAACACCAACGATGATCCCTTCGTGCGTTTTCCGCTCGCGGACCAGGCGGTTACCGAAAATAACGCGTTCAGTTATACCGTGCCCGCCGATGCGTTCGGTGATGACGACGCCGGTGCTGTATTGACCTATACCACACAACTGGCTGGCGGTGGCGCCTTGCCGTCGTGGTTAACCTTTGATGCAGCCACCCGCACCTTTACCGGCACGCCAGTAGCCGGGGATGTGGGCACACTGGATATTGAAGTCAGTGCCGATGACGGGCAGGGCGGCACACCGGCCAGTGACAGTTTTTCACTGGTCGTTTATGCCGCACCCGCCGATGCGGATATTGTTTACGAATCGTCACCGCCCGCATTGAACGGCACCGGGCTGGCTGACGCGCAGGATGCATACCAAAGTTTTGTGGAGGCCAACGGCAATGGCACCTACGTGGTGGATAATATTTCGGTGCAATTGCGCCGCAATCCCGATGCCGACCAAACACCGCAAACCATCACCGTGTCGGTGCTCGATAGTTTTAATGGCACTGTGCTCGCGAGTAATACGCTATCGTCGACCGAACTCGGCACCGCATTAGCCTGGCATTCATTTGATGTCGACAACCTGGCTTTAACCTACGGTCAAACCTATTTCATCAAAGTCAGCGCTACCGGCAGTAATACTGATCCGCTGGTGTACGTCGGCATCCATGACACAGATGTGTACGGCGGGGGCGAATATCACAATCACAACGGTATTCCCGATCCGGGGCGCGACCTTGCATTTGAAATTTCCGGGATCAACAACGCGCCTGTGGTAAGCAATCCGTTAGTGGATCAAATTGCTACCGAAGATGTGCCGTTTACGTTTGTTATACCGGCGAACAGTTTTACCGATCCGGATGGCGATACGCTGACCTACACTGCACAGTTGGCGGGTGGCGGGGCCTTGCCGCCCTGGTTGAGTTTTGATTCAGCGACGCGCAGCTTCAGTGGAACCGCAACGCATCTCGACACGGGGATGTTATCGATTGAGGTGATTGCCACCGATGCCAATGGCACGTTTACCAGCGACACCTTTGATCTGACCGTTGAGCGAGTCAACAGTGCACCGACCACAACGGGCGTGGCTGACATTACGCGCGATGCCAACAGTGGCAGCGATACGATTGACCTGTTCGGCGCATTTGCCGATGAAGAAGATAGCGACGCGCAATTAACCTTCAGTGTGGTTGGCAATTCCAACAGCGCTTTATTTTCTGCGATAACCTTTGACCCGGTCAGCGGTAACTTACAACTGGATTATCCCGCAGACCAAAGCGGCAGCAGTATGATTACCTTGCGCGCAACAGACCGCGACGGCGACAGTGTTGAAACCAGTTTTACGGTAACCATTGTGCCGCTCAACAGCACACCGACGACCACTGGGCTGGATAACGTATCGGCAACCACTACAACACCGACCGCACAGATTAACCTGAGGGATTTTTTTAACGATGCCGAAGACGGCACCAACTTACTGTATGCCGTGGCGAACAATTCCAATCCGGCCCTGGCGAGTATTGTTGCATTGGACAGCAGTACCGGGACACTGACCTTACAGTTTTCCAACGGCACACCGGGAGAAACAACCCTGACCCTGCGTGCCACAGATACGCAGGGCGCTGCCATTGAAACGTCTTTTATCGTGACGCTTGTCGCACCGGTTGCTGAAAATCCGGTTGAAGAACCTGTTGAAGAGCCTGTGGAGGAACCGGTCAATCCACCGGTTGAAAATCCTGTTGAGCGTCCTGTCGAAAATCCCGTAACACCGGATCAAGAACCGGCTAACCCAACGGTGCCGGTAAACCCGACACCGATACCGCAGGATTCTTCAACGGATGAGCCGGTCACGGGCGCTCCGTCGTCACCACCGCCTGATCAAAGCGGCGCGCCGACTACACCGGATACGCCGATAGTTCCATCAGACGGTGATCGCGACCTTGTTGACGAACCGATCACCAACGACGGTGATACTGTCCTCAGTAATAATTTAGGCGAGCCAGCGGTATTTATTGCACCGGCCGATATTCCGCAAGGTTACGATGAAGATGATCGCAACCGTCCGGCATGGACGGACGCGCGCCGCGAATATGAGGAGCAACAACGCCAGGCAGCCAATCCCTATGCAAGTCTGACCAACTTAATTGCACTGGAAAGCGGTTACCTGAATACCCAGGAATTGATTGAGTTTCATCAGGAAATTGATCGTGCCCGCGCTGATATGACGCGCGTACTTGAGGAAGAACAGCAACAACATGCCATGATTGCGGGCGTGACGCTTTCCATCACCACGGGCATTTTAATCTGGTCCCTGCGCGCCAGCAGTTTGCTGTTAACGCTCTTTTCCATGTTGCCGTTATGGAAAGGCATCGATCCCTTGCCGATTCTGGATGAAGTGAACAAGCGCAAAAAAGAACTGGAGCAACAACGCAAGGACAAAGCCAGGGAAGACCGGCGCGCCGGTGAAGTCGGCTACTTGTTCGATCACAACAACAAAGACAACTAGAGGTTAGCGGTGGGAAAATTTCGTATAACACCCGCAGTAAGATTAAGCATCGGCCTGGTGATTCTTACCTTGTCGATCCTGATTCTCGCGCAAGCCCTCGGGTTGGCGCCGGGCACCGAGCGGCAACAATTAAACGTGCGGCAATCGCTGGCAGAAACCCTGGCCGTGCAAACCATCATGGCGATTAAACGGGGCGACATGCTGTTATTGCAGGCGATGCTGGAGAATGTCATTGAGCGCAACCTGGACGTCAGGTCCATCGGTATTCGCCGCAATGACGAGGGCGTGGTGGCGCAAACGGCGCAACATGAAACCTTGTGGCGCGATGCGTCCGGCGAACATTCAACCCCGACGCACATTCGTTTACCACTGTTGATCAACGGCGAGAAGCGGGGCAATTTTGAAATTACCTTTCATCCACTCACCCATGAAGACAGTCCATTCTTTGGGCTGCCGAGTTTTGTGTTACTGATTATTTTTGTATCGGTGACCGGGTTTATCGGCTTCTGGTTGTACATCAAACGCGCGCTGCATCACCTTGACCCGAGCGCGGTGGTGCCGGCACGGGTGAGGAACGCTTTGAATATTCTGGCGGAAGGCGTACTGATCCTTGATAAGCGCGAGCAGATTGTGCTGGTGAATCACTCACTCGCTGAAAAATTGCAGCGCGATGAAAAAAGTCTCATTGGCCGCAAAGCCAGTTCCCTCGGTTGGCAACAGGACGAGCCGGATAGCACGGCTAGCTTACCCTGGTTGCAGGCGCTGTCGACCGGCCAGAAACAAGTAGGTGTCCGCCTTGAACTGAAAACCCGTGAGCAGGAAAAACAAATCTTCCGCGTGAACGCCGTTCCGATCCTGGATGACAAAGGCAACAGCCAGGGCACTATCGCCAGCTTCGATGATATATCCGAGTTGGAAGCCAAGAATCATCAGCTGGAAGAGATGGTGAAGGCATTGGCTGCGACGCAATTATCGATTGAAAATAAAAACCGCGAGCTTAAATACCTTGCATCGCGCGATCCGCTGACAGATTGCTACAACCGGCGTTCGCTGTTTGATTACTTGGCCGCATCCTTTGATAAAGCGCGCTCAAGCCACGCTGAATATGCTTGCATCATGACGGACATTGATCACTTCAAGCGGGTCAACGATACCCACGGTCATGGTGTGGGCGATGAAGTGATCAAGATGGTTGCCAACACCATCCGCGACGTGATTCGCGAAGGCGATATCCTCGCACGTTTTGGTGGGGAAGAATTTTGCATTATCCTGCCGGGTGCGCCCATCTCCCAGGCCAACCTGATTGCCAATCGTTGTCGTGAAAAAATTGCTGCACAGTTGTGCCAGGGCATCAGGATCACATCCAGCTTTGGTATTTCATCGGTTCGTCTGGGGGCAGAAACGCCCAACGAGTTGATTCACCAGGCTGACGAAGCGCTGTACCACGCCAAGGCGCAAGGGCGCAATCGCGTGAGCAACTGGCAACCGGCGATGCGTATCGTGAATAAAACCGCGGACAATCAGCCGGCACATTGACGCGCCGCACAAACGCCTTGCTGTTCATGGACAAGGGTCCGGTTGCCGATTATTCTGCGCTCTGCATAATGCGATACGCGTTGAATAACGATAACGGAAGCTATTTCATGAACATCACCTTGGTGCTGACGCTGGTTGGAATTATCCTGGGGGCGATCAGCCTGGGTTACGGTGGTTGGTTGGCCGGTGGTGTGATCGGTTATCTGGCCGGCCAACTGAAAACCCTGTCAGACCGGCACAAGCGACTCGAATGTGAGGTCGCGCAGCTCAAACAATCTGCATCATCAGTGCCGGCTGTTATACCGGCCCAAACAACCTCCGCCGTACCAACGGCAACCCAAGAAAAACCGTCGATATCACCATCACCACCGGCAGAAGCCGCTACCCCTGCGGTAGCGGTTATCACAGACAAACCGACCATCCCGGCTCCCCAGACTATTCGCGCACTTGCCCAAACGCGACCACCTACGATGCCGGCAAAACCGGATCCTTTCGATAAGCTGGGGCAGGCGATTCGCCGTTTCTTTACCGAAGGCAATGTCATCGTACGCATCGGTATGGTGGTGATGTTTTTTGGTTTGAGTTTTCTGGTCAAGTACGCCTCCAACCAGGGGCTGCTGCCCCTTGAGCTGCGGCTCACGGCGGTTGCCGCTGTTGCCATCGCCCTGATTGTGCTGGGCTGGAAAACCCGCGCGCGGGTTGGTGGTTATGGGCTGGTGTTACAAGGCGGTGGCGTGGCTGCGCTTTACCTGACGATCTTTGCCGCTGCCAAAATTTATACCTTGATGCCCTCGGCTTTTGCCTTCGCCCTGATGTTTTTGGTGGTGATCTTTGGGGTGTTTTTATCACTGCTACAGAATGCCCAGGTTCTCGCGCTTATGGCCACGGCGGGAGGATTTCTCGCCCCCATTCTTACCTCCGACGGTTCTGGCAACCATATTGCCTTGTTTACGTTTTATTTGATTTTAAATCTCGGCATCCTGGCGGTGGCCTGGTTTAAAACCTGGCGCATGCTGAATTGGATCGGTTTTATCTTTACCTTTGTCATTTCTGTGGTGTGGGGCGTACTGCGTTACGAACCGCAATGGTATTGGTCCACGCAACCTTTCCTGGTGCTGTTCTTTTTGTTGTACCTGGCGCTGTCTATTTTATTTTCACTCAAGCAACCACCCAGGCTGACCGGCCTGGTCGACGGCACACTTATTTTTGGCTTGCCGCTGGCAGCCTTTGGTTTACAAGCTGAACTGCTGCATCACACGGAATATGGATTGGCAGTCAGCGCGCTGGTATTGGCGATAATCTACGGCGTGGTTGCCCGGATGTTATGGATATACCATCGCACAACGCAGCAATTATTGATTGAGTCTTTCACGGCGCTGGCGGTCGGTTTCGCCACCCTTGCGATTCCCCTGGCCATGGGCGCGGCCTGGACATCGGCATCCTGGGCGTTGGAAGCTATCGGCCTGCTCTGGATCGGCTTGCGGCAAGGCCGGTTGTTGCCGCGCCTTGCCGGTTACCTTTTGCATATCCTGGCCGCCCTTGCCTTATTGACGCGGGGAGAATTGACCACCGGTGCAGTGCCGCTTTTGAATGGCGATTTCGTGAATCTCTTCGTCCTGGCCGCATCGGCACTGATGATTGCCTGGCTCCTGGATCGTCATAAACAGACGCTGCGGAAAGATGAACGATACCTGGAACGTATTGCTATGGTGATCGGCTGGTGCTGGTGGCTGATTGCCGGTCTTAACGACCTGACGGCACATATTGATAGCCAACATCTGTTTGCCGCCAGCGTTTTATTTTTTGCGTTATCCACCTTGATGACTTTATTCATTAGTCGCCTGGCGCAGTGGCAATCGTTAACCCATACCGGCTTTTGGTTGCTGCCGTTGACGGCATTGGCTGCCAGTATTTGTCATGCCTGGTCAGTGCTGGAGTCAAGGGTATTCCATCCCACCCAAGGTTTTGGCTGGATGGCGTTGGTGATATTTGCCGTGGTGCAATACCGTTTCCTCTGGCGGAGCAGGGCGGATTCGCGCTCGACCTTGCTCAGCATTTACCATGTAGCCACTGCCTGGGCCTTGTTGTGTTTATTATTCTGGGAAGCCAGTTGGTGGCAGGCGCATTACGGCTGGCAGGACACGGCCGCCGCCGTGTTATGGTTTGCCTGTTTTGCGGCGCCGCTTGCGCTGCTGATCACGATGAATGGAAAACCCGTCTGGCCCTTTAATGACGCCAGCAATGATTACCGCCAGATTATTCCAGCGCCGCTGTTATTTTTATTGCTGCTGTGGTTTATCCGTGTCAGCAGTTTCTCCGGCGCGGTTCCTTTTGCTTATGTACCGTTGTTGAATCCGGTCGACCTGACGCAGTTGGCGGCCATCCTGCTGCTTGGCTGGTCATTCAGAGCCAATCTGGTTAACCTCGGCCAGACCACCGCCGACCTTCGTTACGCGTTGCTCGCCGGTGCCGGTTTTGTGTGGATCAATCTGGTATTGTTGCGCGCCCTGCATCATTACGGTGACGTTGCTTACGAACTTCCGGCGCTGTGGCATTCGGCAATGGTGCAGATGGCGCTGTCAATTTTATGGGTGGTGTGCGCGCTGGTGGTGATGAACCTGTCGCGTCGCCGGCAGGAGCGTCACTGGTGGATTGCCGGGGCCGGATTGTTGGGCCTGGTAGTGATGAAATTATTCACCAAGGATCTCACCGATAGCGGAACACTCGCACGCGTCGTGTCGTTTATGGTGGTGGGCGCGGTGATGTTACTGATCGGTTATCTGTCGCCCATACCGGCGAGAGCGCGTATCAATTCCCCCGATCACCTGTCGCATTAGCGCAATATTGAGGATTTTTTTAATTCGGTGTGCGCGCATACAGATTTTGATGCAGAAAAACAAACCTATTATCCTGGTTTGAGAGCGAGAATCGGTGAAGACTATTGTCGGCTGGTGATCAATACCTTGGGGAAACATTTATTCAAGGTGTTTTCTGTTCCTGTACACCATCGTTTGATTCTGGACGGCGCTTACTATTCACTGGTCGCAACGCCGCCGGAGCAATTATTACCGGCCCAATGTCGGCCCCATTGCGATACCACTCTGCCGAATTACCTGGCGATCATGCAATACCTGTCACCCGGTGAGCACGGCGGCACCGGTTTTTTTAAACATAAACAAACCGGTTTCGAACGCGTTACGGCGGAGCGAAAAGAGCAGTATTCACAATCTGTGATGGCGTTTGACCAGGAGCACGGCAACCCGCCGCAAAGCTACATCACCGCAAGTAATGATCAATTTGAATTGGTGGGCAGTGTGGATTACCGCCCCAACCGCATGATTATTTATCCCGGCAATCTCTTGCATTCCGGCTTGATTAATCCCGCCACCGATATCGATAAAAATCCGCGTACCGGCAGATTGACCGCGAATATTTTTGTTAATTTTTTGCCGCGTTAGCAGGTCGGGGCACGTCCCGTTGCCGCGTATTTGTTACACCGGAATATCCTTCGGTACGGTGTCAACTTTGCGCGCGAGCGTACCCTCCGGCGGCGAGTACCAACCCGGATCGCCATCCAGTTGGTCGCGTACCTTAACCAGCGTAAACATCCCACCCATCTCCAGTTTGCCGTAGCGGCCTTCGCCCATCATCATCGGCAGGGTGTTTTCCGGGCCGGGCATATGGCCCATGTCTGTATGTACCTGATGTTCGGCCATGCCGTGTTCGCCCATGGGCATGTAATCGGGTAGTACTTCTTTAAGCAGCGCGTCCGGTTGTTTTACGCCGAGCATATTCGGTACGCCGTGGCCCATCGCGTTCATGGTGTGGTGGCTCATATGGCAGTGAAAAGCCCAGTCACCGGGAACAGCGGTAAATTCCAGGTCGCGGGTTTGGCCGACGCCGATGATCTCGGTAACTTCCTTGCGCCATTGGTTCTCTGGCCAGCGCCCGCCATCGGAACCGGTCACATCGAACTGCACACCGTGCAGGTGAATCGGGTGATTCCACATTGATAAATTGCCTACCCGAATACGCACACGCTCTCCGGTTTGCGCCACCATGGCGTCAATAAACGGGAATACTTTGCTGTTCATGGTCCACAAATCAAATTCGACCATCACACTGGGGTCGGGACGATACGTGCCCGGGTGTACGGCCCAGTTGTGCAGCAGGATGGCGTAGTCGCGATCCACGGCAGGTTGGGTTGGCGTTTTGGGGTGGATGATAAACATACCCATCATGCCCAGAGCCATCTGTACCATTTCATCGGCGTGGGGATGGTACATATGGGTGCCGTGCTGTTGCAGGGTAAATTCGTACATAAAAGTTTCGCCGGGTTTGATCGGCGGTTGCGTCAAGCCACTGATGCCGTCCATCCCCCAGGGCAGGAGGATGCCGTGCCAGTGCACGCTGGTGTGTTCCGGCAATTTGTTGGTGACATAAATCCGCACCCGGTCACCCTCCACCGCTTCCAGCGTGGGGCCGGGGGTGCTGCCGTTGTAGCCCCAGGCTTTAATGGTCATGCCCGGCGCGAATTCGTGTTCCACTTCTTCAGCAACCAAATGAAATTCCTTGACGCCGTTGTTCAAGCGATAGGGCAAGGTGCGGGCGTTGGGGGTAATCACCGGGCGGTAGCCTTGGGCGGTCATGCCGGGTTTGGCGGTTGCCACGCTGGCCAGCTGCTGTGGTTTTTCAGCAGCCTGATGATGCTGATGATGGCTGTGGTCTTCCGCCGCTGAGGCCGAGCTTGCGCGGGTCAGGCTGCCCATCAGGAGTCCCGCGGCGCTGCCGACCAGTAAGTCGCGTCGATTAATCATGGTGGTGATCTCCGTGGTGATGGTGTTCATCTGGTGTGGCTGGCGTTGGTGTCATTTGATCCGGGGTATCAGCGATTGCCAGGCTCCGTCCAACCGCCAGACTGAGGGCTGTACGCGCTTGCCAGTAGTGTTTGGTCGCCTCGATGCGGTCAGCGGCCAAGTGGATTTCCTGTTGCTTGAGCGCCAATAAATCAAACGGACTGGCGAGCATGAAGTTCACTTCCCGCTGGCTCTCGTCAAGCTGAGATCGAGCGGTTTGTTGCAGGGCAATCACCTCCTCATGAGCCGCGCGGGCGTCGTCGAGTTGACGCAGGGCGAGGGCAATATCGTGTTCAATCTTGCGCAGCAGATGTTCCTCTTGCGCGCGGGCGGCATCCTTTTTTGCGTCCAGGGCCGCGAGCTTTGCCTGGCCCCGGTCGAACAGCGGCAGACCAAACTCCACTTCCGGGCCGGCGTTGACGGCGCCGTCGAATTCCCGTTCTGCATTGATGCCGAGGCTGATATCAGCCCACCGGCTGCGGTTGATGAGCGGGCCTTGGCGAGCAAGCAACGCTTGTTGTTGGCGAACGAGTGCCAGATCCGCCCGGTGTTGCTGCGCCTGGGCCAGCAGGTCGGCAGCAGCAAAGTATTCCGTCGGCATGCCCGGCAGTTGCTCCGGTAGTATCAGTGTTGCTTGCGGCCGCAATCCCAGCAGGTAGGCCAGACGCAAACGAGTGGTGTCCGCCGCCAGGTGGGCTTGCCGGATCTCGCCACTCATCTGCTGCGCCGTGACTTGATGGCGCAGGAATTCAGAGGGCGATAAGTTGCCAGCGGTGCGCATGCGCTGCGCCAGGGTGTAGGCGGCCTCAATGGCTTGCTGGCGCCGTTGCTGAACACGCCACTGTGCCTCGGCCGCGAGGGCGGCAAAGTAGGCCGACTGGAGTTCGTGGATCGCCTCATCCAGACGCCGTTGCAGTTCCAGTTGCCGTTGCGTCAGGGCCACATCGGCCAGGTCCATCCGCAGGGAGCGCGTCAGGAGGTCGAGTAAGGATTGGCTTAAGCCCATATCCAGTTGCCAGCGCCCGCCCCCCTCCGGGCGCAGGGCACCGATGGCGGCGTGCGGGTTGGCGATCAGCCCGGCCTGGGCACGGCGCGCGTTGGCAATACCCAATTCAGCCAACAGCATTTCAATGCGCGGAGCATTCAGCAACATCAATTGCGTGGCTGCGTTGGGCGTGAGCGGTTGGTCCAGTAGTTGGGCAACACGGGTATCGCGTTGCTCGCCGGTCAGTTGTAAATCCGGATGGCGGCTGGCGAGATCCTGGTAGAAACCGGCGGTACCGTCCGGCGGCGGGTTCCAGCTTGTGCAGGCGCCCAAGGTCATAGCGGCTGCCAGCAAGGCAGCACGGGGAATTAAATGCGTGTTCATCATCATTGCCTGTCAGTTCGCCGTCTGCATGCAGTCCGGCTGGAAGATCATGTGAACCTGACGCCTGGCGCCAGTCATCAACAAGGGCGTTGATCAGGCAAATCTGGGTGGGCGACGGGGATTGTCAAGTAAGACGGAATACCAGGGTGGAGTAGGGAAATGCGTGTAGCGGGTGGGCAGGGCGGTTAATGCAGGCAAGCTGTCCGGTAAAAGGACGGCGCTGCCGAAATGGCAGGAGACCTGGCAGTGGTAGCAGGTATCAGTGCTATCGGAACCGGAAGGGTGGTTGTCCTCAGTTTGCTCAGTACCGCCACAACCTTGATGAATATCAGTAGCCTGCTGTTGGGCCGATACTTCGCTGGCGCGATCCAGCCAATGACAGGGCAACCACAAACCTGCCGCCGCTTGCAGCGGTAGCCACAGGCACAAAAGTGCCACGAGCAGGGTGTGAGGTCGCTTGAGGGTTTTCATCGTTATCCCGGATTGAAAAAACCTGCCCATCTTAAACCTTGCCCTCGGGGAAAGGTCAAGCCCCGGGATCTGAAGGATTGCAGATAGTGCTGCCAGCCCTTAGGATGCTGCCCCTTGTTGGTGCGAACTGAGGCGAAAGACCTGGATGATATTGAAATCACTGCTCCACGAATGCCGATTGCTGTTAGGTATTGAGCGCAACACCACCAGTCACGGTGAAAAACTGATCTCGGCATTGGGAGCCGTGCTGGGTATCCTGGCCGTTTACTGGATTACCCGCTGGACCTTTCCTCACGGCTACATGAGTTCGGCCGGCAATTTTTTGATGGTGACCTCAATGGGCGCCAGTGCCGTGCTGCTGTTTGCGGTGCCCCATGGGGCCTTATCGCAGCCTTGGGCCGTATTCGGTGGCCATCTGATCTCCGCGCTGATCGGCGTTACCTGCCACCAGCTGTTTCCCCACCAGACCTGGACCGGCGCTTTGGCGGTCGGTTTGGCCGTTGGTGCTATGCATTATCTGCGCTGTATCCATCCACCTGGTGGCGCCACAGCCCTGGCGGCGGTTATTGGCGGTTCAGAAGTCTATGCGCTTGGTTATCACTATCTGGTGATGCCCATCCTGATCAATGTGCTGGCTATCCTGGCCATGGCGTTGGTATTCAATGGTTTATTCGCCTGGCGCCGCTATCCGGCGCATCTCTCTCGCAAACATAAAGCAGCGGTATCCACCAAACCGGCAGAGCGACAATTCGAGCTGACGCACGAAGATTTTGCAGCGGCTATGCAGGAATTGGATTCTTATGTGGATGTCACGGCGGAAGGCTTGACCGAATTACTGGAGCTGGCCAAACAGCACGCCGAAAAAAATATTACTCACCCGGATGAAGTTATTGCTGGTCACTTTTACAGCAACGGCAAGCTGGGCAACCTGTGGAGTGTGCGGCAGGTGATTGATGCCTCTGCCGAGCAAAAAAGTGCGGCTAAGGATCAGGTGATTTATAAAGTCCTGGCCGGTGCCGGCGCTTACGATACCGGCATTTGCCGGCGCGACGAATTCCGGCAATGGGCCCGCTTTGAAGTCGTACAACAGCAAGGTCGTTGGGTAAAAATTGATGAAGATTAAGGCGTGTTTGTGATGGACAAAGCTGCATAACGCGTTACAAATTACTACAAATTTATTCTGGGGAGACAAAATTTTCCACGCTACCATGCCCGTGTTTTTACCCGCTGATACAGCCCTGCATAACACGAGGTCCAGAACAAATAATGAACAGCAAAATGTTAAACGCGCGCATCAAGCACATATCATTAGCTGGTGTGCTGGCTATCGGCCTGATGAGCGCCACACTGGCCAATGCCACCACCGTGCAATTCCAGACTGTCATGGGTGATTTTGAAGTTAATCTGTTTGACAAAACCACACCCAAAACGGTTGAAAACTTTCTCAAGTATGTTGAGGAAGGTGCATTTGAAAATACCATCATGCATCGCTCGGTACCTGGTTTCATTGTGCAGGGCGGCGGTTTTGAGTATCCCGGCAACTTGCCCCTCAAAGCGGTGACTTCACATCCTGCTGTTGTTAACGAACCCGTCTATTCCAATCGTCGTGGCACCATCGCCATGGCCAAAGTCGGCAATAATCCCAACAGCGCTACCAATCAATGGTTTTTTAACCTTGCGGATAACAGCGGCAACCTGGATCGCCAGAACGGCGGCTTCACTGTCTTCGGCCAGGTCAGTGGTAACGGCATGGCAATTATCGATGCAATGGCAGCCCTGAGTCGCTTCAACAAGGGTGGCGCCTTTAACGAGTTACCCTTGCGTAATTACACCACCAAGGACCACGAAGATGAGGTCAAAGTAACAGACGAGCATTTTGTGATGATCCAGAATGTTGTGGTGCTCGATGAGAGCCCGGACACGGCCGATGGTCTGAATCCTGTGAAAAATACCTCGCGAGATGATGACGACGACAATGACTCCGGTGGTGGCGGTGGTGGTGGTAGCCTCGGCTTTTTGACTATACTACTGCTTGGCTTCCTGGCCGTAGCGCGCAAGATGGTTGTGCGGGGGCGCCAGGTTTCATAACGCAGCTTCGCTAGCGACAAAGGAACAGGAGCAGTAATGATTACGTATTTCTACTGGGCAGTGGTGATCGCCCTGGCAATGGGTATGTTGTGGTTGCTGGGGCGGTTGAATAAATGGAAGGCGGGATTTATTGCCGCGTTGATTATCCTGTTAGTTGGCTGGGCGGCTTATTTTTTCCACTTTGAACAGGTTTTTGTCAAACGCTACGGTGGCGTTATGTCCATCACCGTACCGGATGGCCAGATGCATATCACCGCCACCTGGAAAGATGACAACCTGTGGATCGAGAATTACGATCCCGAAACCAATACGTGCCATTTCAATGAATATTCCAAAGGGAATTTGTTGCAGGGCAAGGTGGTGATCAAAAATTGTAATCCCTTACGTCATCACTCGGGACCTGGCCAACCGGGTGCCGCTGTACCGGTAATCAGTGAATAGAGCGATGGAAAAAAATAAAGCGAGAGGGCTACCCGTCTCGCTTTATTTTTTGGCTTTTTGTTACGCCGAAGAATTTATACCGCGATTGAATCGTATACCACTACCTTGCGCCACAGGTGCGCATGCTCATCAATAAATTTTTGATGCAGCGGGTGCGCCTGGTAAATATTTTGACCTTCCACATCATCAAAACACAGCATCTCTGAAACCTGGTAACTGTTGTCTACCACATCGCGTTTTTCGGTGGACGCCGGTATGCCGACGTGGATCGCCCGTACAGTTTCGATTGCGCCCAAGGCTTTGATACCGGCAATCAGTTTTGCCTGGTCTTCTTTGGAATCCGGATTCTTTAACCAGAAAAATACTTTGTGAATCAGTTTGGGTAATTGCGGTTGTGCGTTGGGTTTTTCTGCCTGGATGTTAAGCGAAGCGGTAGCCGCTACGCCCAGCAGCGCGGTGCCCGCCAGAAATTGTCGACGATTGCTATGTTCCATAGCCTTGACTCCCCTTGATTGTGCAATGGTGATTGATTAGTAATGGATAACGCACCGTAAAATTACAGTGATAGGCCTAACAAGCAATCATTTTTACGGAACATTACGGTTTTGAAACAGGCATCCTGGGGATCTGTTCGCAAATAACCCAAAACGCGGGTTTGACCATTCGCTGGAACATTTTTTTCTATCATCGGCATTTATTCGTCCTGCCGTTTTTTTCCCACTATGCTTAATGCTTACACGAGCAGTGAGAATAAATAAGAGGAGAGTAGCAGCGTGACTAACAACAACCCCAACCGTATGATTCGCTATTCCTGGTTGGTCTTCATCAGTTTTATCAGCGTTATAGGTGCCGCACAAGCGGCAGTCGTTAAAGGCAAACATTGTGCCGCGATTCAGAAAACCATTAATCAATTGCCCTCTGTCGGTGGTGAAGTTCGCATACCGGAGGGGGTTTACCTGTGTCATAAACCCATCGTCATTGACCGCGATAATGTCAGTTTACGGGGGGAAGGGGCCGGTACCTTATTGCGCCTGGCGGATGGAGCCAATGCGCCGGTGGTGGTGATGGGGCAGGCTATCCCCATTCCTGATACCAAGCGCCGCCATATTGTTGTGAGCGATTTGATGATCGACGGTAATCGCCATAACCAGAGCTCAGAGTGTATGGGCGGTCCTTGCAGCGAAGCGTTTCCCTTGCGCAACAACGGCATCTCAATTCGCCATTGTTTTGATTGCCGTGTGGAGCGTGTGACGGTGCACAGTGCCAGCTCCGGTGGTCTCGTTACTGAACTCACCAGCCGCCGGTTGACTATTCGGGATTACACATCTTACAACAACGAATTTGATGGCCTTGCCGGCTATGAAACGGAAGAGAGTTTATTCAGCGGTATTCACCTTTACGATAACCAGGCTGCGGGTTTTTCGTTTGATATCCGTTTCAACAACAATGTCTTCAATGATGTGCTCATTGCCAACAGCGGCAGCGTGGGCATTTTTATGCGCGATTCCTTCGACAACCTGTTCAGCAACGTGCAAATACTCAACAGTAAACAGCACGGCATCTTCCTGGCACAAGTTGATGATGATACGAGTAAACCGGCAGCGGGAAATAGCTTTACCGGGTTGGTGGTTGCGCGGGCGGGCGGTTATGGCGTGGTAGCGAATGATGCCTCCTGCAACAATACCTTACTCACGGGGGCGCAATTGATTGATAACAGCGCCGGGTGTATCTATGAAGCAACCCCGGCATTGGTAGCCAACCTCGGGACGATCTGTCGTTGAGGTTGCAGGTTACTCGGTAATCGGCAGGAATCGATATCCCACGCCCGGCTCGGTTTCAATGTAACGCGGGGCAGTGGGATCATCACCCAGCTTGGTGCGCAAACGGCCGATGAAAATTCGCAGGTAATGGGTATCTTCCACATGGGATTTACCCCAGATTTCTTTCAATAATTGCTGCTGGGTCACGATGTGTCCGGCGTGATTCATCAAAGTTTTGAGCACATCAAACTCCTTGCGCGACAATTTAACCGGCTCGTTATCAACAACGAGTTTTCGCTCCTGCAAATTAATGTACACCCGTTCATCCTGATAGATTGCTGCGGGCATCACTTGCTTGCCATACAGTTTGAGCAGCGAGCGCATACGAGCCAGTAATTCCTGGATACCAAATGGCTTTACCACATAATCATTAGCCCCATTATCCAGCGCGTGAACTTTTTCAGATTCACGGCTGCGCACCGACAATACAATAACTGGCTGCTGGTAAAAATCGCGCAATTGCAGAAGTACATCCTGTCCATCCATGTCAGGTAAACCGAGATCGAGAATCACCAGGTGCGGTGCTTCCAACGCTGCCAGCGCCAGACCTTGCTGCCCGGAGTCAGCCTCAATGACTTCATAGCCCTGGGCGGTCAATCCGATATGAAGAAACCGACGTATTTGCGGTTCATCATCAATAATTAAAATCTTGTTCATGGCGTTTCCTTTGATGTTTCCAAAGGTAATTCTATTCTCACACAGCAACCCCGTCGGGCCTCGTTTTTCATCTCGGGGTTATCATGGATAGTGACCTTGCCGCCATGGGCGGCGATCATTCCCCGGCAGATTGTCAAGCCAAGGCCGCTCCCGGATTTGCGGCGGTCACCTTGTCCGGCGGTGTGGAAACGTCCAAACACTTTCTCTTTTTCGCTGTCATCTATGCCCGGGCCGGCATCGCACACGGTGATGACAAGGTTGTGCGCCTCAGCGACACAATCCAGACGAATTTTTGAATCTTCCGGTGAAAATTTCACGGCGTTATCGAGCAGGTTAAATAACGCTTGTTCAATCAGCGCGGCATGTACATACAGGAGCGGCAAATGCGGGGCAAGTTTGATCGACAGTGTATGTTCCTGCAATAGCGGTGCGATTCGTTTTTTAACCACACTGACAATTTCGGCAACGCTGACCCAATGTCGCTCCAGGCGGAGTTCGCCAAAACCCAGGCGGGTCATGTCCAGTAAATTTTGCGTATAACGATTGAGCCGTTGCGCTTCTTCCAATACCGTGGCCAACAACTCCCGTGTCTGGAATTCGTTTAAATCTTTTCCCATCTCAAGCAGTGTGGATGCAGCACCAATCATGGCCGTCAGTGGTGTACGGAAATCATGGGATACCGAGGACAGTAACGCTGAACGCAGTAGTTCATTCTCTTTCGCTACGCGCTCCTGTGCCAGATCGCCAACCAGCCGGATGCGTTCGAGGGATTGATTAACCTGGCGCTGTAACAGCGTAAAAAAATCACGCTCAAGCAATGTCTCTTGCCATTCAGGGAGCCGGATAAACGCCAGAATCCGTTTACTGTTGTGAAGAAAATATCCCCCTAGCTCCCGCTCCAGACTCACTAACTGATGCAGCGTATCCCGCGACATCCCGGTCTTGAATAACCGGGCGAGTTTTTCTGTCTGCGAATGATCAAGGTGGCTGAACGCTGGTGAGGGTGGTTGTAACGGATCATAGAAGGCGACGTGATAGCGGGCATTCCACGCACCGACGGCATGTTCAAATGCCGCCATCACCTGTTCAACATCGATGGCCCTGGATAAATGTTCAAGCATATCCAGTTCAATGCGGCTCATGGTTTCGCGACGTTGTACCTCCTCGGCATTCAGCTTGAGTTTCGCCGCAAGGTGGCCCACCACTAGCGCAGTCACCAGGAAAAAGAAAACGCTCAGCAAATCTTCGCGATGGGTAATGAGCAGGGAGCCGTAAGGTTCGGTAAAAAAATAATTGAAGGCGAGGAATCCCGACACGGCGCTGATCAAGGTCAGTCGTAACGTAAATTGGGTAGCGATAAAGATAACCACCAATAAATACAGCAGGGTCAGATTCGCTTTTGGCATGACGCTGGTGATAGCAAAGGCCAGGGGAGTGATCAGCCAGGGAAGGAATAACGCTAGGGGCCAACCTGCTTTTCGCAGGCGTGGGCGCATTATTTCGGCGATTATCTTCATGGGATTAATTTTTCCAGAAGGCTTTGGAAAATATGACCAGCAAGGTTAAAAATTCCAGACGACCCAGTAGCATGCCGACAGACAAAGCCCATTTCGCGACATCGCTAAGGGGCTCAAAATTTCCGGCAGGGCCGATGATATTGCCCAGCCCGGGGCCGACGTTGGTCAGGGCCGTAGCGGCGCCGGTAATACTGGTGAGCAGGTCAAGCCCGGTAGCAGCAAGTATGGCAGAGATCACCATCCAGGACAGCGCCATCATTAAAATAAACGCCACAGAAGACGAGATGATTTCCGGACTCACCAGACGATTATTGTAACGGTGGCGGATCACGGCGCGCGGATGAATAGCCGTCATAAATTGAACCCTTACGATGCCCGCCAGCAGCTGCAGGCGAAAGATTTTTAACCCGCCGCTGGTGGAGCCGGAACAGCCACCGATAAAGGTACAAAAGAAAAATACCAGCACCGCCAGCGGTCCCCACAATTGATAATCGGTTGATGCGTAGCCGCAGGTCGTAATGACAGAAACCAGATTAAAAGTCGATGCGGTAATGGCACGAAGGGCTGAGTTTCCTTCATGCCATATCGGTATGGCGAGCACAATGGCCGTTGCAGCGACAATCAACAGCAAGCCGCGCACTTGTGAGTCGTGCAATAAAAGAAACTTGCCATGCATAAACCAGCGCACAAACAAGACAAACGGCATGGCACCAAGCAACATAAAAAGAATGGCAACCCAGTGGCTGGTGAGGTTGGAGAATTGTCCAAAGGAACTATCGGATGTGGAGTAGCCACCCGTAGACACGGTGGTCATTGCGTGGTTAATGGCATTGAACCAGTCCATGCCCGTCAAACGGTAACTCACCATGCACAGCAAGGACAAAACCAGATAACAATAGACCATGGCTTTAATCAGACTATGAGCGCGCGGTGTTGCTTTTTCAGACCAATCTGAGGACTCGGTTTTAAATAGCCGCATACCGCCGACACGCAGGAACGGCAGTACGGCCACCGCCATACCGATCACTCCGATGCCGCCCATCCATTGCAGTAATGATCGCCACAACAACAGGTCGGGTGCCATGTTATCTAACCCCACCAGGACGGTGGAACCGGTGGTGGTAACGCCGGAAACCGATTCAAAAAATGCGTTGGTTAATGTGAGTGGTTGTTGGATCAACAGAAACGGTAAGCAGCCGAAGGCCGAGACGCCCAGCCAGGCCGCCGAGGTGGTCAGGAACACCTGACGTGGCGCAATATTATGAGCTTTGGCATGGCGGCCGAGGAGCAGGGCGCAGATACCGGCACCGCAGGTAATGGCCGCTGAAAAGAAAAATGGTAACTGATCACCAGTATCGTGGATGCTCGCGAGAGCAAGTGGCCACAACATAAAAAATGCCTGGATATTCAGGATGACGCCGAGAATAAGCCACATTGGACCAAAGAGTTTCATATCTGCACGCGTCGGCAAAAAGGAAACTCATGGTACGAAGGCGGTGCATAAAAATGCTGTGTCAGTTATTGGCCGGTGCGTAAATTTTACGTAAACACCATGCATCCTCAGTGGCATAACCCAACCGCTAGTAGGGCTGGGTTATGTCGGCATACACCAGCGTCACATACAAGTTGAAGATGTGTGGTGACTGGCGCATCAGAGCGTCCAGGTCGCGCCCAAACAAAGGATGTTTGTCCTTGTGCTCCGCTGCAAAACGTTTTGCTGCTTTTTCAAGAACTTCGCTGAATACCAGTGGTTGGTTGAAGCGCACTTGCGGATTGTTGATACAAAATTGCGTGTAGGCATACAGGGCTTCCACCACCGCACTTTTATAATACGCCGGGTGAAGTTGGTGGGTCAGGTGATCAATAAGGTGCGCAAAGCTGGCTTCTCCCGGCGTCATGGAACTGCGAATAACTTCGCAATCCAGCACAAAGTCAGCACAGTTGGCATCACCAAAGATAAGTTTGGGGGTAAACATCAGACTATGCCAGATATCGCGCAGGAAGCTATCGTCAAAGTGGGTAATTAGCCCCCGTGCAATACGCCACTCCAGCCAGTCCGTATCTACGGCGTTGGCCATCTTGTCTTGCAGGATATCCTGCTCATGGAAAATCTTGTAAGGCGCAACGTGATTAACGCCTTGGGCAAAAACCCGTTTGCGTGAAATCAGGATGCTTTCCAGCTTGCGCAATAATTTGCAGGGCGATTGCAGACCGAGCCATTCATGCATGGATACATCATCGGCATCGCCTTTATCCATCGAATACAACATGATGAAGTTGCGCAATTGAATGGAGCGCAAGCCATCAAACAGTTTGGGTTCGATACGAATCAGGTAACCAATCGCGGATAACAGCTCCAGTACCAGTGTGCGCTCCAGGGGATCGGGGAAGATGTGTTGTACATTGTCAAAGAAACTTTTATTGGAGAACGATTGATCCACCTTGATCTCGGTGAAATTTTTATCGCCGACAATGATCGACAGGTTGCGTGCAGCGATCAGGGTGAGGCTGTCGGTGAGTTCAATTAATGAATAGTTCAAATGGCCAAAGCACAGGCGTGCAACCAACCAATAATTGCGTTGCTCGGCGCGGCGATAAATTTCCTTGAGAAAATCTTTCACCAGGACGACATGACCATCTTTGGCAATGTTGTCGGTTAATGACAGGTCTTTGGTAAATTGCACCAGGCGGCGATAGGTAATAATTTCACTTTGTTCGTTAAATTCATCGAATATTTTTTTTGCGGGAGCGCGCAAAAACTCGCTGCTGATGTGCACTTCATGTTCATGGGATTTTTGCAGCGATTGAGTACTGACTGAATGAACCTGCAGATGCGGAACACTTAAATGATTAACCCGCGAAGCCCGATAGGCCAGGTTGGCCGACGCATAACCGATGTAATCATGCTTGCTGCGCAACTGCAGTTCTTGCAGGGTCGTAAAGAGTTCTTCCGCGTTGGGAATATGAGCAAGGTGTTGATCAATCAATAAGGTGAAGACCGCCACTTCGGGACTCAGCCAATGCTTGTAGATGTGCGCGATCTCTTCCGTAATCACCTGGCTCATCAGGTGCGCATCGTACATCCGGTAATCTTCCCGCTCACTTTGGATGGAAGACAGGCAGAGGTACACCTTGTTATTTATCTCGTAGGTCTGGGAAGTCGCCAGGCTTTGCAGGCGACGGCGAGGACGACCGGTGAGGCCGAGGGATTTGTTTTCCCCGACATGAGCGTACACTTCGGTTAACGCCGGCGCGGAGGCAACTGCCATCGGCTTGATATCTTGCAAACTTTCGGCGATAACACCGTGACGGGCAAGGTGTTGTTTCACCTCATCATTTTCTGCGAGTACCACCAGCGCAATCTGCGATTTTATAAATTTGGTCGAACGGCGGCGCATCTTTAACGGATCAAGGTCGTCGCTGCGCAACAGACCTTCATCCATCATCAAACCGGTGAGGTATAGGCTTTGGGCCCACACCAGGGGCACATTGTCGTTGGGCAGTCGTTTTTGTGAGCGGGGATTTTTCTTTTCGGCGGCAATATTTTCCGGCGGCACGTAATAAAGTTCGGGTAACAAACCAAAACCGTCGCGAAATACCAGCAAGGATTCCAGTTTCTGGCGGTAATATTTTGCCGTTGTCAGCGTGCCGTCAAACAGTGCGTTGAGGTACAAGTAGGTATAAAACAATGGCCATTCGGATTCGATGTGCTCAAAATTCGCCAGCTCCGAGTGCTCATAATAAATACGCGAACTCTCCTCCAATACCGTTTGGTGACCATCCCATAAGAAACGTTTACAACCATAATTGCCGCCCAGCTTGGTCAGTATGGCGTCGCGGGTTTGGGTGGCGAGCGTTTCTTTCCCGACAGCGAATGCCGGGAATCCGATGATACTCAGCAGTGCGCTATCCGATTCTTTTGACAGGGATTCGCGTGGTAACAGGGAGGCGAGGGTGCTGCGCGCCAAAGCCACGGCGTCGGCAATCACATGGATAGTTGCGCGCTTGTTGGCGTGTTCACCAAATAAATTAAAACCATCCAATGCTTGCAGCGCCGCTTTTGCCATGCCCACGGAGCTGGCATTGATTTCAGTCCGGCCGTTGTTGATCTTGTTGCCGCGTTCCCATATGCCGTAATCTGGAGTGCGATAGGCGCTGGAGATGTAGTACACCAGGTTCTGCACAAAATCCACTTCGTCCGGCGTGCAGACAATTCGCAAGCCGGAACCGGTCATCTGGGCCAGCATCAGCAAGTAAAGTGAAGTCGCATCAATTTGCAGATGGCCCCAGGCATCGTCGGCCACGACCGGTAAACCGCTGGCGGTGTCGTATTTGGCGTGAAGGGCATCGTTGTTGCTCAGGCTGTACTTAAAGGCCTCTACCTTGTTCGCCTGGCGCATCATGGATTGCAACAATCCGCGCATCAATTTGATGGTGGATTGTTCCAGCAAATCACTCTTACTGCTTTCTCCCTGGCGCCGGAACGCAACACTCAATCCCCAGACGCAGATGACCGAATAAACATTGTCACGCACCCAGGCATCTGTGTAGTTGCCGTGGTTGTTGACTGCTGTACTGGCGGGAAGTAACCCGGTGACCGGGTGTTGCCGACTGAGGATGACGGTATCGATTTCGCGATATAACTGTTCTAGTAAATGGGCGTGCTTCATGACAACTCGTAAACCCTGTGTTATCGGATGGCCGGGCCAGTTCCGGGCAACAAAAAATGGCGGCGGTCCTGCTTATACTAGCCCAGCTTAGTCGATACGTTGATGAATCTCTGTGGTTTTAGCAGCAAAATTCACGCCTGAAGATGTGAGTGACAGGCGAGTCCGGACTTTGTTCATTTGCTGAGCGGAAAGAGCCTGTAAGGATGCCATGATGTGGGTTTTTAAATCTGTTACAGCTAGAGACATTGAGCATTAGCGCAGCGGCACAACAATCAGCCAATATTCAGGACAACTGTGCACTGAACCGGTGCGCTGGCTCGTTTATTCGTTGATCTCTGCACCCGGTTGGTCGCGTTGGAGATCTGCGGGTACTACGGGCGTGTATAGCTCACCAAAAAAATTATGGAGAACCAGCTTTTGTTCGGCATCCCGGGTACTTTCCATGTCCTTCCAGGGTACGACGTACAAGATCTGGGGTAACTCCTGATTGCCCTTGATGCGGGTTGTTTCCAGTTCAATGCGGTCCTCGGCTGACCAGGCGGGCAGGGCAAAGATCAAGAGTGCGGCAATCAGGCTGTATTTCATCCTTCACCTCGACGTTTCAGTGTCAATTTCAATTCTTCCACCCAGGCACTGGTGGCTTTGTCTTCGTCCCGGGTCAACGCCAGGTAGCGCTGATAATGTTCCACCGCCTGGCCGATATCCTGATAAAAAATATCGTAGAGCAACGCCAGGTTGTAATGGGCTTCGGAAAAATGCTGGTTGAGTTTTAAGGCGGTACGATAGCTTTTTTCGGCGGCACTGTAGTCCCCTTGGTCGACCGAGATCAACCCTGCGAGATTGTGCGCTTCGGCAATATCGTCATTCAGGTTTTGTACATAGGCAAGGGTTGCTTTGGCATCGTCTGGACGCTGGTCCTGATATTGGGCAATCGCCAGGTTGAGCCAGAGGCCAGGCTGCCCCGGGTGAGCCTGGGTCAGTTTTTTCAGGCTGCTGATGGCTTTTCCTGCGTCGCCTTGCTCGATTCGCGCGAGTGCATCGCGATAATTTTTGGCCTCACCGGGCGTTAGAGCAGTGGGGACTGTGCTTGCAGTGTCCGGGCTTTTCTCCGTCGGAGATTGGGTCGCACAACCCGCCAATGCCAACAGGAACAGGCCTAACACCCAATGTCGCAGGTTAAATTTCATGGCGATAAACTCCCAATTTACCCTTGCGGTCATAGCGTACCGGGAAAAGTGTTACCAGCGCCTTACGACTTTCACTGATCCACTCGCTGCGGGTGCCGTCTTTGGTGCGGGCCAGATTGATCTCATAAAACTCAATGGCTTTTTCTTCGAATGGAAATGCCTGGTCTTCGATCAGGATATTGTATTGCTCCAGCTCTTCACCCTTCAGGTGTTTGGGTCGCTCCGAGTCGAGCAGGGCGCTGGCAAAATGCTGATAAATTTTACCGATGGCATAAGTCGATTCGGTAGTGATATCCGGATGGCTATACACAGATGCCTGACCGTACAAAGCGATAGCATCTTGCATCAATTTTTTCTTAATCCGCAGATTTTCTGTCAGGGGTTCCACCAATCGGCGCCGCTCAAACAATTGGTGTTTTTGTTTGGCCAGATCAAGCGTAATGCGCGACGCAATAAAGTTGGTGCGCTCCGTCTTATTGTTCTTGCTAGCTTGTTTGTCGGCCAGGGCAATTTTTTCCTGCCAGAACACCACTTTATCCTGCTCGCGCGTTTTTTGATAAAGCTGGGTCAATTTGTACATGGCTTCCATGTATTGCGGATAGGGTCGTGTGTAGGTGTTGGCATAAGTGCGGTAGGAGCGAATTGCGGCCTCGTGATTATTTTTGGATTCATACAATTCTGCTGCTTGCCAGAGCGCTGCCATCTTCACGTCCTGATTTTCTTCCTGGGCGGAAATCTGCTCAAAAGCTTGCGCCGCTTTTACGCCATCACCGGCTTTAAGATAAGCCGTTGATAACTGTCGGGTGGCATCTTTATTCAGGGCATGTTTCGGATAAAGTTGCTGGAACTGTTGAATATACGCGATAGCCCCCTGCCATTGTTCATGCTTCATCGATAGTGCAATCGCTTCATACAGGGATGTTGCTGCTATCTCTGATGACGGCACGCGCTGGGCTACACGCGCGTAATCCTGAATACCTTCAGCCAGACGATTTTCTTTTACATTCAGCTCCGCCTGTTGATAGATCGACAAGGCCAGATTATCGCTAACGCGGCGTTGCTGATCCCGCCCCAGCGGTTGGCTGAGCAAATCGGCGAAGATATTCTCGGCTTCCTGGTGATTGGCCATTTTTAGATAAGCCAACCCTTTGAGCAGGTTGGCATCATTAAGCGTGGCGTCAGCGCTACTGTCCGGCAAGGTGTTGGTCAATGCAATAGCGTCCGCGTAACGTTGATGGTTGAAAGCCAGTTCCGCCGCATGCAGCGCAACCTGTTGGTAGCGCGGTTCGGTCTGGTAAAGCTGGGCTGAGGTCAAGGCATATTGGATATGCTTGTCCAGCCAGGCCGGATTACTTTTATCGGCTTCGTATAATTTATCTGATAGCACAATCGTGGCGTAGGCAGCTTCCTTGTTCAGCACGATATCGCCGTCGTAAGCGGCCAACGCAAAATAATGGATGGCATCCTGGTGGCGATGCTCGGCGGTGAGCAATTCAGCATAAAGGGTATAGACTTTATCCTGTTGCGCGTAGGCGGTGTAGTGTTGCAGGTAACGTTGATACCAGGTATTCGCCTGGGCAAAGGCCGCCGGCTTTTTGGATTGCTGATAATCCTCCTGATGCCAGGCGGCGACCTGCAGGATATGATTGCGCAGGGCATCTGCAATTAATTTTTGCTCAGCCGCATTGTTTGCCGTTTGCCAGTAGGCACTGTCGGGTTGGAAACGGTTGTAAACAATTTCCATGGTTTCCTGAAAGCGCACCTTGAATTTGCCCAGCTTCCAGATGTCGATCTGTTGCAAATAGGCTAGCGGCACTTTGGGCGAATTGGGGTTGGCTGCAATAAATTCCTGCAAGGTTTCTGCCGCGTCCGAGTAGCGCTCCTGTTTCAGGTAGATATCACTGATCACCTTATAGGTGTGGTAGAGATACTGGAAATCAGCTTCATCCGAAAAATACTCTTGCAAAATGTCGGTGTTGTCGAGATTGGCAAAGGTTAAGCCAATCGCACGGAAGTATTCATCGAATTGATCTTTTTCGCTGCTGGATAGTGTATCGACATTGCCGAACTGATGATGTTTTAACGCTGCAAGGTAATCATCAGCCGCTTCCAGGTAGAGCGCTTGCTTATAACGCGCCCAACCGCGTTTGAACAGCGAACGTTCGTAAAACACATCGCCTATTGAGGTAAAGATAGCTTCTGTGTAAGCGTCTTCAGCGGTGATGTAATCCCCCTGGATAAAAGCACTCTCACCGATACGGAATTGTGCTTCCGCGTAGTAAGGCGAGGCAGGGTAGGTTGCACATAAACGCTCAAGGGCTGCGAGGGATTCTTCATGGTTGCCAAGCTGGTCATGTGTGCGGGCCAGCTGATACAGCGTTTTGTCGTTGCCTTTGGCATCGGGATATTCACGCAACGAGGTTTGCAGCAGGCTCAGTGTTTTCTCCAACGATTCCCGATAGATACGGTCTTCAGTATCTTCCTGATCCTGCGTGTTTTTTACCAACTCGTTGATACGTTTCATCTCCAGCTCGGCCAGGCGATTAATTGCCGAGAGCCGGGATTTATCATCAGCCGGTGCTGATTGTATGTAGTTGTAATAAGCCTCTTTGATTTCCTCTTCGCTTTTCGGTTTAACGAAGACTTCGTTCTGCGCGACATTTTCGCCCTGGACATCCAGAAGGCGCAGGGTTTCTTCCGGTTGTGGTGTGCTGCAGCCTTGTGAGAGCAGCAGTCCGGATAGCAGGAGTGAGAAATAAGGTGTGTTACGCATCATTCGGAATCAAAAAGTCGGGCCAGGCCAAAACGTGATTGGCTGAGGTAGCTGTCAATAATCGTGTGTTTTTTATCGAGTAACACGCGCACTTGTTCAAGGTATGCCTGATTCACGCGGAGCGCCAGGGCATCAACGGCCTTGGCGGTGTTAGCCGACAAGGGTTGGGATTGCAAAAAATTGAGCAGTTGTTGTCTGCCAGCCAAGGTCTGGATCTCAGGGTGATCACGCAGTTCGATCGTCAGAGACTTTCGCTGCTCGGGAGAGAGTTGGTCCGGCGTGGCAAGGCTTCTGGATAACGTACTGTACAACGCCAGGAGCCGCTCATAATACGTGATAGCTTCGGTATAACTGGCCGATGCGGTTTTATTTTGTTTAAGTTGTACCAGTGAGAACGCGCTCAATAAATAAGATTCCGCTACGGAGATATCGTGTTCATCTTTCTTTTTTAAGTGATTAAACGCGTTGAGCGCACCGATAAAATCCTCCTGGTGCAGTGCCGCGGCGCCGAGCCCCAAAAGTGCACGGTTGGCATAACCACTCTTTAGATGCACATGGCGAAAGCTTTCACGTGCGTCGCGGTAAAAACCATGTTGTAACTGGGAAAAGCCCAACAGTGTATATAAACGGTTGGCCAGCTCATCTTTCGATGGACTGACCTTGAGCGCGTTTTTGATGGCAATGTGGGCATCGGTCCACCAATCCTGACGAATATAGGCTACCGCCGTGTTCAGTTGCGCAATACGGTATTGTTCAGAATCCGGTTTGAGCCGTGCAAAATATTCCACTGCCACGCGATGCTTTTTCTGCTGTTGCAGGGCCGCGCCCAACATAATCTGGGCTTCGTCTGCGTCTGCCTGGGATAAGGCATTGTTGATATCAATGGCTTTTAGTTTCGAATAAACGTCTTGCCATTGTTGTTGGGATGCCAGATAGCGCGCGTATTCAAATGTGAGTCGTGCTTCTGCGTAACCATCCCCACTGCGCGATGCCAAGGCCAGCAGGTCTTTTGCCAATCCGGTGGCCTGGTGCTTAAACAACAACCGCGCCAGTCCGGCGATTTCCTTTTCACCGATATTGTGTTGTAGCACCGGCATATTGGCGGCGATCAGCAGGATTGCCTGGGGACTGTTACCGGACGCATCCGCGCGGGACACCTGGCGGATTAAGCCGTTGATATTTTTTTTATCCATTACCAGTGTAGGATTCTTTGTTGCCAACTCCTGAAGCGCGCGCGTGCTGATGCGCGGATAATCTTCATCCAACGATTCAGGTTGTTGTGCAGAGGACGCCTGAGCCAAGAGCAACCAGCAGACACCCAACAGCAGGGGCATCGCAGAAAACCATGAGAATATATTGCGCTTAAACACCGAAGCTCGATGAGTGCGTGGCGAGAGGGTATCTTGGCGGTGGGTGTTCACGCCGCGTCCGTGGGTGTGAGTGGTTAGCATAAGGGTACAAATAAACAATAGCTGCAAAAAATAGTCATTAACGGTTGCTTGCTTCAAGGTGGCGGACGGCCACCAACAGGAAACCTGCTGGTGGCGTTCAGCCATTTTATTCAATGGTGTAGGTAAAACCGCCTTCTTCCGTTGCGCCGATATGGATCTTGCCGATATCGTCGTTGTTGGCCATACGCGCCAGACACTCCGCCGCGATGGCCGGCAACATGGTACGCGTCAGGATGTTTTCAATATTACGTGCGCCAGTGTCGACCTCCTGGCTGCGCGCGACGATATTCAACAATACATCTTCATCGTAGCTGAATTCCGCATTGTAGTGTTCTTTGACACGCTTCTTGATGCGATTCATGTTGATGACACAAATCTTCATCAGATCTTCATCGCCCAAGGGATAGTAGGGGATGATAGTGGTGCGGCCTAAAAATGCGGGTTTGAAGTAACGCAGCAGTTGCGGACGGAAGTTATCTAACAGGACGTCCGGATCGGGTTTTTCCTCCTGCGCGGCGCACATGGCACGAATGTGTTCTTCGCCAGCGTTGGAGGTCATGATGATAACCGTATTGCGGAAATCGATATCGCGGCCTTCACCATCCTTGATGGTACCCTTGTCGAACAGGTTGTAGAAAATATCCTGCACGCCGGGGTGTGCTTTTTCCATCTCGTCCAGCAACACTACACTGTAAGGTTTGCGTCGAACCGCTTCGGTCAACACACCGCCTTCGCCGTAGCCTACATAACCGGGCGGTGAACCCAGCAACATGGAGACTTTATGTTCTTCTTTAAATTCTGACATGTTGATGACGGTAATATTCTGCTCGCCACCATAGAGAATATCGGCCAAGGCCAATGCCGTTTCGGTTTTGCCCACACCGCTGGAGCCGACCATAAAGAAGACACCGATAGGTTTTCGCGGATCGGTCAAGCCGGCACGTGAGGTGCGAATGCTCTGGGCGATAGCTTCCAGCGCGTGGGGTTGCCCGATAACGCGGTCGCCCATAACGTTCTGCAATTCCAACACCGCTTTGATTTCATTCGAAACCATCTTGCCCACAGGAATACCGGTCCAGTTGGCGACCACCTCGGCAATAGCCTGGCTGTTTACATTGACCTGAATCATCGGCGTTTCGCCTTGCAACTCAGCCAGCTCTTCGCGCAGTGTATTCAGTGAAGCCTTTACCTTTGCCAGTTCGTCATCGCTTAAAGCCTGTGGTGCCTTGGGATCTTTGGCTTTCTCTGCACTCAGGTTGCGCGCGTGAAAATCGTCTTCTATTTGTTTTTGCAGCGCATGTATTTCTTTAACTTTGTCCGCCTCTTTGTGCCACTGCACTTCCTGTTCCTGCAGTTGCGTTTGCAGGCTTTCTTTTTCTGCTATTAATTGTGCAATACGCTCTTCGCAATTACCCAGAGAAGCATTCTCGCGGCCGAGCGACTGGATGGTCGCCTCGCATTGGGTAATGCGACGGCGGGTATCTTCAATGGCAGCGGGTGTGGCACTTTGACTGAGTGCGACACGCGCACACGCGGTGTCCAGTAAGCTAACTGATTTATCGGGCAATTGACGTGCGGTAATGTAACGGCTGGACAGCCGGACTGAATCGACAATCGCTTCATCAATGATGCGCACACGGTGGTGGTTTTGCAGCATCTCGGAGATAGCGCGCATCATATTGATGGCTTTTTCTTCGCTGGGTTCTTCGATTTTTACGACCTGGAAGCGACGGGTCAATGCGGGGTCGCGTTCAAAGTATTTTTTGTATTCTGCCCAGGTAGTTGCAGCGATAGTGCGCAGTTCACCGCGTGCCAGCGCCGGCTTTAACAGGTTTGCCGCATCGCCCTGGCCCTCTTTACCACCGGCTCCGATCAAGGTATGCGCCTCATCAATAAACATAATGATGGGTTCAGGAGAGGCTTTGACTTCAGCAATAACCGACTTCAAACGATTTTCAAATTCACCTTTCACACTGGCGCCGGCTTGCAACAAGCCCAGGTCAAGACTGCGAATGGTGACGTTTTTGAGTTGATCCGGTACATCGCCCGAGGCTATACGCAATGCAAAGCCTTCTACAACAGCGGTTTTACCCACACCGGCTTCACCCGTGAGGATCGGGTTGTTTTGGCGACGGCGAATCAGAATATCAATAATTTGACGCACTTCTTCATCGCGGCCCAACACGGCATCGATCTTGCCGCTCTTGGCTGCCTCTGTCAGGTTAACGGTAAATTTATCCAGTGCGGGTGATTTACTGGGAGCTCCCATGGTCGGTCTATCACCGGAAGAGGTATCACCGACATTAGCGCTTTTGGATTCAGTCGTGGTGCCAACCAGTGCGCGAACCACATCGCGCAGGGATTCCGGTGGAATTTTTTTCAGCTCGCCGGAGGTGGCTTCCGTGGCGCGACGTAAGCCTTCATCAAGCATCAATGCGGCAAGGATATGTGCAGAGGTGGCGTTGCTGTGGCCGTATTCCACAGAAGCCAACATCCAGGCATTTTTTGCGAGGTCAACGATCGTCGGGGACAGGGCTGGGGCGCGGGAATTGCCGGCCTTGATAATGTCCAGCTCACGATTCAGTTGCCGGACCAGGTTGCCTGGATTGACTTCAAATTTTTCCAGGATGGCGAGCAGATCGCTGTCGGGAATTTCGAGTAATTTTAACAACCAGTGTTCGATTTCAACGTTGTAATGCGTGCGCGACAAACACAACCCTGCAGCTCCCTCAAGTGCATTGCGACACGGCTCGTTGAGCTTACCTACCAGAGATTTGAGATCTATGCTGATCATCGTTCTATCCTTACCAATGTTATATGAAGTCGGGTGTGTGCCGGTTTATTTCAAACGGTTGGCCGACACGGTAATTTTTAACGTTTCATTGTTATCCTGGGTGGGTTTGTCGCTGGTGGACAGCCAGGTATTCCAACCGATAATCGGGCTGGGATTTTTGCTCAAGGTAATCTTTTTGGGAATGTCCTTGCGCTTTACCTCAATAATAAAATCGTAATCCCGTTCGATACCCACATACATCCGCACCATATCATTCAGTGCGAGCAGGGCTTTGGTGCCGGGGGCAAAACGGTAAAACTGTTCACGATTCAGCGGCCCGAGGGAAATGCGGATCTTACCCTGTGCGAACCAACCCTTGTGGCCCACCATCGCCGATTGACCCAGGCGCGCGTTTTGGCCCTTGGGCATCAGGCGAGAGGCGAGGCGGGTGCGGATATCCGGAATCAATTCCTGCCACTGCCCGACAAACTCCTGGATCTTAACCGGGATATCAAAATAATCCTGTAACACTTGCCGCAAACCGCTGGCCGTCCGCACCTGCTGGGTCAGCAAGCCGCTGTAAAATAATAACGACTCATCCTTTATTTGCAATCGCCCGGTTAAACCGGGGGTACCCAATCCGATCAAGGACAAAAGTGCCAGGGTGTGGGTATCCCGTGTCTTTTTGGTACCGGGAGCAATTTTCTTTCGTTCGTACTCTATCGGCAGATGGTATTTGGTTCCCGCCTGGTAAAACAAGGAAATCATGCGGTGGTTAAACAGGTCCAGGAAGTGAATCAAAGATTCATCTTTCTGCTTGAGCCGTTGCAGTATTAATTCCGTGTAATGGTAGGGCATGACACCGACACTGCCCGTCAGTCCCATAAAATTGGTGTGCATACGCCATGAAGGTGCGGGCCCGCCGCTCCCGTTACTGGTGTTACGCACAATGGCGTTGATTTCGGCCTCAGGAAATTTAAAGCTGGAGTGGGTTTGCAGGCGAAGCGTTTCTGTGGTCGGCGGTACAAAATTGGCAATAGGGTTTCGCGCACCGAGCATGCGGTTGCCCGGTGTTAGTGCGCGCGATTCCAGCAATGCAGCCCGCTCTAATAAACGCACAGCCTGATAAAAAGAGTAGGCGTGTGGTGAGCGGAGCAATTGCTCAATTACAGCAGGATTTTTTCGCCGGCTCGGGGTGGACATTTCTTGAGATAGCCTTCTTTATTGTTACGCTTTACTAACACACGGGTAAATGAATTGATGGAGCAGTAAAGCCCGAAAAAGTGCTCCAGTACTGACGCAAACAAATAACTACTGCTCCCCGATGACAATGCATCATCAATCACGATTTCAATTTCAATACCGCGACAGAGGGTGGCATGTCCATCAATGTTCAGTGGTGCGCTGACCGGTCGTGCATTGAGTGATTTAATCGATTCGATCAACGCGCGCGTGGCTGACGACTCCTTGAAGTCGTAGAGGCGCAGGATTTCCTTCATCGCTTCTGTCGCGTTCGGGCCACCGGTAATGGATAAATGATTCAGGTTCAGGTGGGAAAGCAATCGCCAACGCGCACCGTCACGCAGCGGTGGCCTGATGGTAGCGGTGGGTTGCGTCAAGCATCGGATACGTTCGCACGGTGGTGCACCATTAACACATTGCAGTTTTGGCTGCTCCAGGTTAAACGGTAACTTTGACGGCAGATCACGATTGCTGCAGGTGGTGTCAATAATCAGGGTCCGATCATCAGGCACATTGGGATTGAACTGCAGGTCCACCAGGTTTAAAAAAACATCGGTACCTTCGTCACGCTCCAGATAATTTAATTTGGCGTGACGCCGTGCCGCAAACCAAAACGCGTGATTATCACTATCCTGGTGTTCATGCTTAAGTCCGTAAAAAGGCAGGTATTCTTTTTTCTCGCCGGAAGAGGTGGAAGCCACGACTTTATCGACTGAGTGTACTTCATAACCCAATGGACGACGGGTATCAGCTACGACCTGATATTCCAGTCGTGTGTGATCGATCTTGATCGGATCGGCGCGGTGATTAAACAGATTGACCACCGGCGTACATCCCATGACAAAGGTGTCGGCAGAAATATTGTGTTCCAGCTCTACATCGGAACTGTTCAGGTAAATGTAAAGATTCAGTTCGTTTGTTGCATCGGCAGGGAGTGTTTCGGCTAAACCCTGGATATCGATGAACATATATTTTTCCGGAAATACGAAAAATTCGGTCAGCAAACGATAGCCAAGGAATGAAGACGGCGGATAGGGAAAAATACCTTCCTCACTACCGAACCCGACAGCCTTGATGACATCTTTGCCGAGATAAACGGGAGTCGTATCTGTTTCAGATGTGGTCAATACCACGTTCTGGCATTCATTCAACAACATCTCATATAAAGGATGAATATGTTGCGATTGGCCCTTGAGATAAAAGCGCAAGCGGTCCGGGCGGAGTTCATGCAGGTTGATATCATTATTAAAGGTTTTCAGTCTTAAGCGCAAAACCCCACCGGCACCGCGTACCGACGATGAGCCCGGCGTGCTGAAAGGGCGGCCAATTAAGTTGGCATCGACCACCGTCAGGGGCAACAGTTCGGTGTTATACACGGTGGAGAAGCGGCAGTTTTCACCCTGGAACTGTTCCGTTTCCAACAAGGTGTTTTTAGGTAACTGATAACTTGCATCCAGTTGTTCGTCATCCGCCACAAATTGCACGATAGCCATGGAAGGAATCGGGCGCTGGTAATGGGGAAATAAAATCGTCAGCAAGGCATCACTGAGTTCAGGAAAATCGTCATCCAGTTTGTGCTGGATACGCGCATTGAGGTAGGCGAAACTTTCAATCAGGCGCGAGACATGCGGATCTTCAATCGTTTCAGAACTGATGCCAAGCCGTCCGGCGATCTTTGGGTGCTCCTTCGCAAATTCGGCACCCATCTGCCGAATAAATGCCAACTCTTTTTCGTAATAGGGGAGTAATTCGTCAGCCATGTTTTGACTCTTCTACGTTAACAGTACGTGAGACCGGGTCCAGCACTGAATCGAACACGACAATCTCAGGTGCCGGATCGGCATAGAGCGTTGCGTCAATCCGGAATCTCAAGGTTCTGTCCGTGTTGTCTTTGTTATCGATATGATTCACTTTTACCGTCTTAAACCGCGGTTCATAATCGCGCAGGATTTTTTCCAGATGACGGGTGAAGTTTCGTTTCTTTTCAGTATCCGCAATATTGACGGTAGCCAGGTCAGGCAAACCATAATTTAATAAGGACAACTCCAGTTGCGTGAATTCCTCCGGTGGTTCAACCATCCGGTATCGGGTATTCAACAGGTTTTCCAAGTCCCGCTTAACACTATTGCGCAGCTCGCGCAAATGCTGGTGACGGTTCTTATCGGCTTCCACTTGAATATGGGGCTCGTCATCCAGCAAGCGATCCAGGATTGACGGGCGTAATTCTTTCTTTTTATCAACGCGCATACATCCTCAGCTCTTAACTGGTTTGAACCAACTCGGTAACCAACTCCAATTCGGATACCATCTGATCCAATTGATAGTGAGGCACCAGGTGAATGACACACACATATTGTCCGGGTTTATCCGGGTGTTCGCTCACCCTGACCGAAGCCTGGCGCAAGGGGTAGCGAGCTTGCTCTTCCCAGTCCAGGTCTTCACGACCGGTGGTGTATTTAAATAACCATTTTGTCAAAAAATGTTCGCATTCATCGGCGGTAATAAAGGAACCGATTTTGTCCCGAATCATCACCTTGATGTAATGTGCGACACGTGAGGCACACAACACGTGCTGCAACATAGCAGAAAGTTTTGCGTTGATTTCTTCGTTGCGGTTGCTGCGCCGGCGCGGTCGCTGCAGTGACTGATTACTGTAAAAGGCGCTGTAAGGCGTATCGTAGCATTGGCACAGCGGGATTAAGCCGAGATCACTCAATTCCCGTTCAAGTGTATCGGTAATTAATATATCGGTGACTGGCTTATAGATAAGATCAGGCGTATCGGTTTCAAAACTGGCAATGGGGAAATTGGTGAGCAAGCCTCCACCAATCTGATCGCGTGGCACGCCGCGAATATGACCAAACCAGCCGACATTCGCAAACTCCCTGATGAGGATGCCGGCGAATGCGTAAGCCGCATTGCCCCAAAGGTAACCGGTTTTTTTACCGTTCTCCGGCTTTTCGTAAAAGAACAGGCCTTTGTAACTGCCGGGTTGCGTACGATAAGGTGTTCTCATCAATACCCGCGGCATGGTCAGGCCGATAAAACGGCTGTCGGGTTTGTCGCGCAGGGCGCGCCATTTAATGTATTCATCCTGGCCAAAGATCGTTTGCAAATCCAGAGGCATTCCGAGCGTAGAAAAGTTATCCAATCCGAATAATTCACTGGATGCTGCTGCGATGAAGGGTGCAAAAGAAGCTGCCGCAATTTCAGCGAGTCCATTTAATGTCGCAATATCATCATGAGGATGCCGGGCAGAGCGCTTGTGGCTTATTTCATAATCGCCGATCAGCACGCCATAGGGTTCACCACCGGGGCTACCGTATTCTTCGCTGTAAATTTTTTGAAACAACTGGCTCTGATCAAAGTCCAGGGCGCGATCAATGTCTTTAACGACCTCGGGCCAGCTGATATCCAGGTAGCGAATCTTGATGTTGCGGCTGCCTTCTGCCTGCACAACCAAATACCAAAGGCCACGCCAGGATGCTTCAAGCTTCTGGAAATCGGGGTGGTGAATCGTTGCATTCAACTGATCATTGATCAGATGATCAATAACAGAAATAGAGCGGTGCAGGGCCAGATGGATGTCATCGGCGGAGTGTATCTGTTGCCGGTCTTCAAATTCGTCTAGCCAGTAACGCAAGGCTTTAAGCGTATCCGGTTCAGCGAGAAATCCATCAAGCGTGGTGATGTAGGCTTCTTGAGAATAGAGTGTGTCGAGGAAACTAACCTGTGTCATAGGGGACGAGGCTGCTGATGCACGTTGGTCGTTGGGTGCTGACACAAAATAATCCGTTTTATTAACAGAAAGAGGGGGAAATCCCCCTCTTTAAGCAGAGTTGACTCCAATTAGCCCGCTTTGGGGATATTGGCAACCAGACGCAGCGATGCAGTCAGTTCTTCCATTTGCAACCAGGGACGCATCCAGGCTACAGCGTTGTAAACGCCAGGCTGACCGGGAACCTCTTTTACTTCAACGCGTGCTTCCGCGAGTGGGTAGCGTGCTTTCATTTCAGCACTGGCGCCTGGGCTGCCGTTGACGTAATTGTTGATCCAACGATTCAACCATTCTTCTGCTTCAGATGCTTCCATGAAGGAACCGATCTTGTCGCGCGCCATAACTTTCAGGAAGTGAGCGATGCGTGAGGTGGCCATGATGTAGGGCAGGCGAGCAGAAATTGCCGCATTAGCCGTCGCATCCGGATCGTCGAATTTTTTCGGACGCTGAGTCGTCTGAGCACCAAAGAATACGGCGTAATCGGTATTCTTGTAGTGACACAGTGGCAGGAATCCGAGTTTGCTCAGCTCAGCTTCGCGACGGTCAGTAATACCGATTTCAGTCGGGCATTTCTGGTCAACGTCACCGTCATCGCTGACGAACACATGGCTGGGCAGACCTTCGACCTTGCCGCCGCCTTCTGCACCGCGAATGCTGGTACACCAACCGTATTCGGCATAGGCCTTGGTCAAGGTGGTGCCTAAAGCGTAGGCGGCGTTCATCCAGCAGTAATCTTCATGATCAGTGGCTGTGTGCTTGCCATCTTCGTTCAGCGCGACTTCTTCGAAGTTAAACGCTTCTACCGGCTTGGTTGCCGAACCGTAAGGCAGGCGCGCCAGAACGCGCGGCATCGCAAGGGTAACGAAGCGAGAATCTTCGCTGTCGCGGAAGCTGCGCCATTGAATATATTCAGCGGAGTCAAAGATTTTTTCCAGGTCGCGTGGCTTGGACAATTCTGTGTAACTGTCGAAGCCAAACATTTGCGGTGCAGCAGCAGAAACAAACGGGCAGAAGCCCGCTGCAGCGACGTTGGACATCTTGGACAGCAGGGAAATGTCATCCGGATGAGAGGAGAATTCGAAATCACCCACCAGAGCCGCATAAGGCTGACCACCTGCGGTGCCGAATTCACTTTCATAAATCTTTTTAAAGATTTGGCTTTGATCAAACTCTACGGCTTTCTCCAGATCCCGGCTCAGTTCTTTCTTGCTGATGTTCAGCATACGAATCTTGAGTTGCGAACTGGTTTCAGAGTTCATGACCAAGTGATTCAGGCCGCGCCATGAGCCTTCGAGTTTCTGGAATTTCTCATTGTGCATCACGGCAGATAATTGCTTGGACATCGCCTTGTCAATCGCGGCGATGGCAGCATTGATGGTGACCGACAGGTTTTTGTCCCACTTGACGGTCCCTTTCATCGCTTCCTTCGTCAGCGTGCGCAAAAGCTCTTCGGTTTCGTCACGTGAGGTCTGCTTGGTAGCGGTAATTGCCTGTTCAAGAAAACTGAGCTCTTTGGCTTCCGCTTCTGCCGCCTGAGAGTCCAATTGTTGTTCATTATTCGCCATCTTTATCACCCTTGTTTTCACTTCCTTCAATACCGAGCTCACTGGACAGTGAGGACAACGCTGCGGTGTTGCTCAATACGTCTTCGAGAATAGATTCCAGGTCTTCGGAACGGTCTGCTTTAGTGAGCAGGTCGCGAAGTTTATTGCGGGTTTCCATGAGTTTCTTGAGCGGCTCAATTTGCTCTACGATTTTGTGCGGCTCAAAATCCTCCATGTTTTTGAAATCAAGGTTGACGGACATTTCGCTACCATCACCTTCCAGCATATTCTCAACTTTCATGCGCAATTGAGGATTAACTTTCGACATGATGTCGTTGAAGTTGTCGCGATCGATTTGTGAAAACTTGCGTTCTTTCAGGGTTTTCTTGCCATCGGCATTATCGCCGGAGTAATCGCCCATAACGCCCATCACAAACGGAATTTCCTTTTCAACGACAGCGCCGTTTGTTTCAAGGTCATAGGTGATATGAACCCTGGGTTTTCTTACGCGTTTTAGTTTGTCGTGTATGCTATCGGACATGATCCCTAATCCTCTTGGCTAGGTATGTTGAGTTAATCTTCATTACTTTTTACGCCAGTAAGCTCACTGTAGCGCTCTCGCGATGAAGAGTCTGGAATGAGCTCAACGATGAGTTCATTGAGCGGCATGTTCCCCCATTTTACAGCCTTTTCAAGGACATAGGAAACGGGGGAGTGAGGTTCTGTCTTGCGGAAGAATTGCGCAATATCCAATAGTTGCTTAAACGCTGCTTCGCGCGAATTGATCGCGCCAACTTTTACCGCTGCGCTTGCCGGTGAACCATTTTGGGGCTGCTCAGTCCCCTCGGGGCTCTCCTCGATGGGAGCTTCTTCAGCTACTGGTAACTTATGTTTGCCGATATGGCTGATGGCGCCGCGGCATTCTTCCAGGATATTGATTATGTTGCGGGTGGGTGGTGCTTCATCGCTGCCGCAATGTGTTTCAAGTAATTGATTGATATTGCGATAGGTGTTGATTGCTTCAGTAACATCATCAAGCAGGTCAACATAAAAGGTCTCGCTGGACCCGCTGACGGCTTTTTCAATGTCATCCAGTGTAAAACCGAGTTTATCGGCCTTGCTGTTGCGCGCGTCCTCACTGGCAGAGCGCTGTATATCAAGGGCTTGTTGATATTGCCAAAAACTGAAAGGGCCGGGGTCCTGTCCTTCAGTAATAGGTACTTTTCTTATGGGAGCGATCAAGACGCCTTCGGCGCCTTCGCCATTAAGTCCGGACAACGGAGCGGTGCGGGTTTCCATTCCATCTTCATCCGGCATGGGATAAAGGTTGTCCCAAAAATTTTCGATCAAGCCGTGGATTAAATGAAAGGCGTCGCGCAGCCCCTGGAAACCGTGTCGACGAATCAATGCTTCTGTGAACCAGCTCGCAATTTCTAAATCTTTACTTTGTTTGGCGAGAATTTCTGGCGCTAATGAAATGATTTTACGCCAGTGCTCGTCGGCTTCAGAGGTATCACCGTCGTGCACACTATTGCGTTCTGCTGCGCGTGCCGCAGATCTTGCCGTTTTGATGCTGTGATAATTCGATGTGGGTGATGAGTCCTGGCGGATATCACTACCCGCAGGCGACTCGCCCTCTATAGGGGCCAGGAGTCTGGCCAAGTCAATGATTTCGGGTGAAGCCATTACATTCCGATCCCTTTAGAAATGCTTATTTTTCAGCACAGAGTGACCTGTTATGGACTGTGCATCAACGCTGTAAAAACACGGGTGTGTTTACTGTCTTCGGGCTATAGTCGCCCGGTTTCTAACCCTGTGAAAACCCTGAGTTATTTTAGTTGGCCAGGATGCCGAACAGGTAAGCTAGCACAATCAGCGCCATAAATTAACAAGTAACATTGTAAATTCATAGTCATTCATATGTTTGGCTTGTAGACGGGGCGGTGGTATGTGGTTTTGACGACGTGATAATATTTGGAATTGCTTTGCGAGGGGTACTATACTGCACCGCTCAGCTTCGGATGTGTCGTTGCAAGCTATTGAAAACCCATATGTTTTAAAAATAGACGGACCGTTTCAGGATGATAGTCGAATGGCTTTACAGATTACATTGGTAAAAACACCGGGGAAGGTTTCTGTATCCAGGACAAATCAAACATTCAATGAGCAGGGAGGTACTCTCGGGCGCTCCGACAGTAACAGCTGGGTGTTGCCCGATCCGGATAAATTCTTATCCTCCTGCCATTGTGAAATCCTGTGTGATGCTGGCCGTTATTACATTCTTGATTTGAGTACTAACGGGACTTTCCTTAACAGTTCTCCCGAACCCTTGGGTAAAGGCGTCAAGGCGCCTTTAAATGACGGCGATTTTTTTGAAATTGGTGACTACCGCTTTTCCGTTAGCCTGGTAGCGGCCCAACCCTTTGCCCCTGAGCCACCGTTTGCAGTAGCGCAAGGCCCGTCCTCTATTGATGATATCTTTGGCTCGCCCCTGCCGACCGGTCAGTCTTTCACTGATCCTTTTGCCAGCTCAGGAGCAATCCCCGACGATTTCTCTCTTGAACCGGACGTTAATTCCGATCCTCTTGCCGCGCTGGATAAAGCCCATGGCAGTTCTGTGCGGCCCGATCCC
The DNA here is from genome assembly GCF_051846955.1 of Cellvibrio sp. ARAG 10.3. NCBI lineage: Bacteria > Pseudomonadati > Pseudomonadota > Gammaproteobacteria > Cellvibrionales > Cellvibrionaceae > Cellvibrio > Cellvibrio sp. ARAG 10.3. The sequence goes on along the minus strand of NZ_JBPYCU010000002.1, from coordinate 126,522 downwards.
TTGGGGAGTGATCAATCATTATTTGGAAACAGTACTGGCCACGACCCGCTTTTTTCGGACAGTCATCATTATGCCGGTAGTAGCCAGGTCGATTACTCCCCGGGGCTTGATCAATCAATCCGTTGGCCGGAATCCAATCAGGAAAATCTGATCCCCGAAGATTGGGAGGACGATTTATTAGGCGGTGGTCCCTTATCAACGTCTCCGTTTTCACCGCCTCCACCGACACCGCCAGTGCGGGAAGTGAATCTGGAGCCCGTCGCACCCCGTCCCCAGCCACCGAGACCAACACCAGTCGTTCGGGAAGAGCCTGTGGTTCGGGAAGAAATTGTTGCGCCCCAACCACCGGAGCAAACGCCGATACCTGAACCCGTCGCACCGGCCCCGAAGGTGGCAGTAAAGCAGACGGCTGCGCCTAAGCCTCAGGTGCCGACAGCGCCCTCCTCGGTAGATCATCGTCTGGTGACGGCGATGGGTCTGGATGTCAGCCGCCTCAGCGATGAGCAAATCAACGAGATCAGTGACATGGCCGGCGAGCTGATGCGAGAAATTGTTGACGGCATGATGCAAGTGCTGCGCTCGCGTACCAGTATCAAGAATGAATTTCGCATGAATGTCACCACCATCCAGCCGGTGGAAAATAATCCCCTGAAGTTCTCTGTGGGTGTCGATGATGCACTGGAGAACATGTTTATCAAAAAAACCAATGCTTATAAAAAGCCGGTTGAGGCTTTCCGTGAGGGCTTCCAGGAAATTGCCGAACACCAGATAGCCATGATTGCCGGTATTCGGCATGGGTTTGAGCGCATGATGGAGCGCTTCAATCCCGAAAATCTGGAAAAGAATTTTAACAAGCAAGGCAAGGGTGGGGTAATTCCAGGTATGCAGAAGGCTAAGTATTGGTCCAGCTACGCGGAATATTACGCTGGCTTTGTCGATAACATGGAATCCTCCTTCCAACATTTATTTGGCAGTGATTTTGTCAATGCCTACGAAGACCAGTTACGTAAACTTGCTGCTGCGCGCAAGAAAAAATAAATATTCTGTTCATTTAATTACGGAGAGATTGTTATGTCGTATTTGCGTATGTTGCGGGGCTTCCTGATTGTGGCGCTGGGCTTGCTTGTTTTGTCCGCGTGCAGTTCCTCCAAGAGCCGTGTCGGTGGTGTACTGAACCTTGATACCGATTTGAAGCTGACATTTGAAGTCGATAGCAACATCAACCCTGACGAAAACAAACGTCCTTCACCCGTGTTTGTGCGTTTTTATCAACTCAAGTCGGCTACCTCATTTAATAAGGCGGATTTCATCGATCTTTATGAGCGTGACGAAGAATTGTTGGGGGGCGACATCATCAGCAAGCAGGTGCTTAAACCCATTGCGCCGGGCGAAACACGTACCGAACGATTCGTCCTCGAAAGCGGCGTGAGCCAGATAGCACTTTATGCTGAGTTTTCCCAGTACCGCGGTTCGAACTATAAGGTCATTTTTCCCGTTACTGAAAACAATATCATCAGAAATGCGGTCACCGTGAAGATTTCCGGGACTGATATTTCTATTGTAAAAAAATAATTCAATCCATAAGCCGGGTTTTATCGTAGCGAGATTACTATGTCACTAGACAGCAGAGTGGTTTGGTCTGAAGGAATGTTCCTGAATCCTCAGCATTTTCAGCAGCAGGATCGCTATATAGAGCGCTACATTGACAGCAAGTGCTCTGCTTATGGCGCCTATGGTTGGGGTGTACATGAGTTTGAAGTGGATCAGCAATTGCTGAAACTCGGAAAAATTTCATTATTACATGCCAGTGGCGTTTTTCCTGACGGAACACCCTTTAATTTTCCCGATACAGATGATGCGCCTCCGGTATTGGAGGTGCCTGCCGGTATCCACAATTGCGTGGTGTATCTGGCTGTGCCGGTGCGTCGACCGGGCGCGGTTGATGTGTTGCCCAAAGACAACACCCAGGGGCTTGCCCGTTATTATTCAAACGAAGTGCAAGTGCGTGATGTGACGGTGGAAGGGGGCGATAGCCAGGCCCTGGATATTGCCAAGTTGCGGTTGCGCCTGTTGTTGGAAACGGATGATTTAAGTGGCTATGCCTGCATCGGGTTAATTCGCGTTGCAGAAGCGCGTGACGACAAGGATATCTTGTTGGATGAGCAATATTTCGCTACCTGTCTGGATTGTAAAGCGGTGCCAAGGCTGTCCGGTTTTATTCCGGAGCTGGCAGGCCTATTACACCATCGCGGCGAATCCATTGCAGGTCGGCTGGCTGACGCGCGACGTGGTGGTACTGCAGAAATCGCCGACTACATGTTATTGCAGCTCGTCAATCGTCTTGAGCCCTTTGTTAATCATCTGGCCAATATCAAAGGTTTGCATCCTTTGTCTCTCTATTCTGAATTTATGCAGATGGCCGGCGAATTATCCACCTTCGTAACCAAGACCAAACGGCCATCCACCTTTCCGGTTTACCTCCATGATAATTTGCAGCAGACCTTTACGCCGGTGATGAGCGCATTGCGCGAATGTCTGTCGATGGTTTATGAACAAACGGCCATTGCGCTCAATCTGGTTGAGAAAAAATACGGTATTCGGGTATCGGAAATCGCAGATCGGTCGCTGTTGTCTTCAGCCATGTTTGTCTTGGCTGTGCGCGCCGATGTTAAGGATGATGTGATTCGTTCGCGCCTGCCGGCACAAATCAAGATTGGCCCGGTAGAACGCATTAGACAACTGGTGAATGCGGCCATGCCCGGTATTGTGATTAAACCTTTGCCGGTTGCGCCGAGACAAATTCCGTTTCGTTCTGGCTACACCTATTTTGAGCTGGATCGCCACAGTGAATTCTGGAAAGAGTTACAACAATCCGGTGGTTTTGCATTGCATCTCGGTGGAGATTTCCCCGGGATAGAGATGGAGTTCTGGGCAATACGACAATAGTTTTGTGGCGAGTTTAATCATCTACGGCGCCGAACTTACTCGCCTGTAGAAGCAAGCTTACAAAGCAGAAGCGAACTTAATAGCAGAAGCGAACTTAAAAAAGGGAGCGTGCAATGTCTCCGGACGATTCTGATAAAACCGTTTTTAAACAACCGACCCCGGGGGGGGATCGTACGGTCATGCGACCTACGCCCGGAGGCCGCGGAGCTGGATCGCAAACCAGTGTGCCGCCAGCGCCGAACATTCCACAGCCAGGGCGAGCATCCACAGGTCCTGCACGCATGCCTTCGATGGATGCGGGTGCGGCTTACTTTCGCACGGATCAAGGGTTAAATCCTTTGGTCAATGCCGCTTCTACATTGATCGCCGTTTTTGAAAAAACCCGACAATCTCTGAGTCACCCGGATGTGGGCGGTTTGCATCAGCGGCTGGTAAATGAAATCAAAGCGTTTGAAGCGCGTATTCGTGATCAAGGCGTACGCCAGGAAGTCATTCTGTCGGCTCGTTATCTGATGTGCTCCGTGCTTGATGAAGCGGTCCTTAATACACCCTGGGGGAGCGAGAGCGCCTGGGGACAGCGAACCCTGTTGAGTGTATTTCACGGAGAAACATCCGGCGGGGAAAAGTCATTTCTAATCCTGGATCGCATGCGCCAGACACCCGCCGATAACCTCGATATTCTCGAACTGTTTTATATCTGCCTGAGTTTAGGGTTTGAGGGTAAATATCGCTTGATGAGTCGTGGACGCGATGCGCTGGATCAAATTCGCGAAGAGCTGTTTGCTATTATCCGGCGCCATCGCGGCGAATATGAGCGGGCACTGTCGCCCCACTGGATGGGGCTGGGCAACACCCGCAATCCCTTGACTGAGTACATACCCATGTGGGTTGTTGTTGCTTTGGTGTTGGTTATTTTGTTTTTTGGCTATTCCGGTTTCCGTTATTGGTTGTACGTGTCGGCAACGCCGGTGACGGAAGAGCTAATCAATATTTCGACAGAAAACCAAACACCATAAATTGTACGCCGCGTCGAGGCGCGGTAGCTGGCTGGGGCCGCCACGGAGTATAAAAGAGATCAGGTTTCTATGAAAAAAATTGGACGTTTTTTTACCAATCCCATTGTTATATCGCTCTTCGGCTTGTTGCTGATATCGCTGCTGATATGGTTTGCCGGTCCGCATATTAAATTTGGTGAAACCAACACCGCGCCGCTTGGCAGCGTTGTTGCACGTCTGGTCACGATTATGGTGATCATTGTGTTGTGGGGGTTAAATAATCTGCGCATCCAGCTGCAGAATAACAAAAGCAATCAGTCGCTGGTGGAAGACCTGCAACAAAATAATACGGATTCCCAGGCAAATATTGTGTCCGAACAAGCGTCGGAAGAAATTCACCAGATCAACCAGCGTTTTACCCAGGCGCTTGCCACCCTTAAAAAATTGAAATTTAAAGGCAAAGGCAAAAACAAAGCCTTGTATGAACTGCCCTGGTACATCATTGTGGGCCCGCCAGGTTCCGGTAAAACCACTGCGCTGGTGAATTCAGGGTTGGATTTTCCTTTAGCAGAACAATTCGGCAAAGGTTCTTTGCAAGGCGTGGGCGGAACGCGTAACTGTGATTGGTGGTTTACCAATGAAGCCGTGCTTATCGATACGGCCGGGCGCTACACCACTCAGGACAGTCACCGGGTTGTTGATAGCTCAGCCTGGGAAGGGTTTCTGAATCTCCTCAAACGCAATCGCCGTCGTCGTCCTATTAATGGCGCTATTGTGGCGATCAGCTTACATGACCTGCTGATTCAGACTGAAGAAGAGCGCATCATGCACGCCAAGACAATTCGTATGCGTCTTGATGAACTAATGGAAAAGCTGGAGATACGTTTCCCGATTTATCTGCTCTTTACCAAGTCGGATCTGGTATCGGGCTTCAGTGAGTTCTTTGAAGATCTGGGTAAAGAAGAGCGTGACCAGGTATGGGGTGTTTCACTGCCCAATGCGCCGAAACCGGGCCAGAGCCCGGATTTTAATTTCCTCCACGACGAACTGCGCAAACTGTCCAGCCGTTTATATGATCGCGTGCTGTGGCGGATGCATCAGGAACGCGATGTAAAACGTTGTGCAGCCATCGAAGGTTTTCCCCAACAGATGGAGAACCTGAATACCATCGTCGAATCATTTGTTACACAGACGTTTGTACAAAACCGTTATCAGTTCCAACCCTATTTGCGCGGCGTATATTTCTCCAGCGGCACCCAGGACGGCACACCGATTGATCGTCTGATGACGTCGGTTGCAGCCAACTTTGGTTTTGCGCGCGATGTGGCTCAGTTGCCGACACAACGCGGTAAAAGCTTTTTCATCTCCCGTCTGTTTCGCGAGGTCATCTTTCCCGAGGCGGAACTGGTGGGTGTCAATACACGCTATGAACGTATTATCCGTTGGTCTCAACGGGCAGCCTATGTGGGGCTGGCAGCGCTGACTCTGATCGTTATCCTGGTATGGAGCGGCAGCGTTACACGCAACAAGATGTACATGGCTGAGGTGAATACTTATGTTGATGAATATAAAGAAGAAGAGAAGCGCCTGAGCCGCTGGAATAGTGATATCCGTACGGTATTACCGCCACTCAATGCGTTGGCCAAAGCCAGCATTGTTTACAATCAGGAAAGTCACCCGTGGTTGTCTGGCATGGGGCTTTATGATGGTCGCGTCGATGCCGAGGCGAATCGCAGCTATGAAGTCAAACTCAAGACACTGTTTTTGCCGAAGCTGCTCGAAACCCTCGAGACGGTCTTAAGACAGGGTGATCCCGAAGGCGATTTATACAATACCTTCCGTATCTATGTGATGTTCAACAAGCTTGAACACATGGAGAAACCAATTATCAAGGAATGGTTTGAATCCTATTGGGACAGGGTTTTCCATGGCGAAGGTACCCGCCGGCAAGAATTAAAAGTGCATCTGGATGCTTTGCTGGAGCACGATTTGCAGCCGTCGGCTTTAAACGAACAACTGGTCGCCCAGACACGTGCGTCCTTGCTGCGTGTTCCCGTATCGCAACGGGTTTATAGCCGCATTAAATCCCATTCTGAATACAACCAGCGTGTCGACATGCTGAATTTCTATGGCGAGTCGGTTCGCTCAGCATTCAAGATGGATGAACGCGCGCAAACTGCCTTATCCATTCCCGCGTTGTATACCATCCAGGGTTATAAAAACGTCGACTTCTCTGTCGACTCGCCAGTGGTGGCCGATGTTATTAATGAGCGCTGGATTCTTGCGGATGCAAATGACAAGAACGTCGATTTTGTTAATCAGGACCTCGGTGAAATCAGCGAGCAGGTGAAAGAACATTATCTGGCGGATTACACCAAAATCTGGACCAACGTTTACGACAGCCTGCACATCGCCAACTTCTCTAATCTGCGTGAAGTGAATGATGTCCTAACGAGTATGGTTGATCCGGTGTATTCGCCCTTACTTTCGGTATTGCAGGTGGGTAAAACCAATACGCAGTTAACACCGCCGCTGTTGGAAAACCTGGCTGACAAAACCACTGAAGGTACCAGGACTGATCGGGCTATAGATTACCTGGCAAGCAGGGCCGAAGGCACTGTTGTAGACAAGCGATTCCATGAACTAAACCTGCTGCTGCGCGAGTCATCCCGCGGACCGGCACCGATCAATGCGACCATGCAACGACTTGAACAACTCAAGGAATTTGTTCAGGAAATCACCTTGGCGCCGGACCCGAACCAGAAGTCATTTGAAGTTGCCAAGGCGCGCTTCCAAAGCGGTGCAGCAAATCCTATTACAGCGTTGCGGGCTTATGCTAAATCGACGCCGGAACCGGTGCAGCGCTGGCTTACATCCTTGTCCGACGAAACCTGGCGAATCGTTTTGCAATCTGCTCATCAATATGTCAACGCGGAATGGCGCGCGCGAGTTTACAGTCCCTATGCACAAGGTCTGGCAGGTCGTTATCCACTAAATCGTTCATCGAGTGACGAATTGGCGCTGCTGGATTTCAGTGCCTTCTTTAAACCTCAGGGTACCGTTGACCAGTTCGTCAAAGAATTTATGGAACCGTTTATTGAAACGCGGAGTAATTGGGCCAATCGTTCGGTGGATAATTACAGTATCGGTTTCTCTTCCAGCGCAATTACCCAGTTGCAGCGTGCCGCGAGTATTCGCAATATTTTCTTCCGTCAGAATCCTGAGACACCCAGCATCAGCCTTGAATTGCGTCCGTACACGATGAGTCGCGATGAAGCCATGTTTACTCTGGATCTGGGTGATCAGCGCATTACCTACAACCACGGTCCTAAATTCTGGAAACCGGTGGTCTGGTCTGGCGATAACGATGCGCGTCGTATCCGGGTGATCTTTGAAGACCTGAACGGCTCAATCTATGACCGCGCTTACACTGGCCCCTGGGCCTGGTTCCGTCTGATGGATAACTCTGACATTAAAGCAACTGCGCAATCCAATGTTTATCTGATTACCTTTACCGCGAACAACACCAGCGCTGCTGCGCGCAAGATTGTTTACGAAGGCAAGGCGACCAGTATCCACAATCCGTTTAAAAATGATTTGTTGGGCTCGTTCCGCTGTCCGGAGTCTATTTAAATGAATCAGATGAAACCGGTTGGATTGTTTGGAAAATTACCGGCTCATGGAGATTTTATCTACCGTGATTTGCCCAGCAATTTTATCAACACTTGGGATGCCTGGCTTCAAGGATATGTAGGCAGTTCTCAAGAGCAGATCGGTGAGTCGTGGCTGGATATTTATCTGACGAGCCCCATCTGGCGTTTTGCTTTTTCAGAAGGGGTGATTGACCAATATATCTGGGCTGGCATTATGTTGCCGAGCGTGGATCGAGTAGGGCGTTACTTTCCTTTTTCTATTGCGACGCGTTTACCATCCGGTCTGAATCCTCTGGAGTTAATCAACCAGAATCACTGGTTCGAATCAGTCGAAGACGCAGCATTGAAAGCACTGGAAGGGCAGTTACAAATTGATGATCTGGTGGCAGAAATCAATCGTCATCGCCTGGATCAAACCTGCATTTATACCCCCGTTGTTCCATCAGCGAATAAGTCCGGTTCTGTCATCAAGATGGATTTTGAAGAGCAATCTCCGCATTCCATGTATTCCTGGTTGCTTGATGCCTCGCTGCGTGAGCATTTATCGAGTTATAGCGTGTGGTCTACCCAGGGTTCACAACAGCTGGAGCCTTGCCTGTTCTATGCGCGGGGGCTCCCACAAATGCGTGGTATTGCTGCGATGATGGATGGCCAGTGGGACTTTCGGGGTTGGCACGAACCCTACCGACTTAAACCTGCGCAACAATAATGCACGTGTGCCATTCTCAGCGGAAATAGTGAATGACAGATACAACTTTCAGACGTCCTATTGTATGGAAAAGCTGCGCCCGCACTGATGTGGGTGTCGTGCGTGAAGTCAATGAGGACGCCATCTTCGAAAACCCTGAGATCGGTCTGTGGGCCGTTGCCGATGGTATGGGCGGCCATCAGGTGGGGGATATTGCCAGCAGCAAGATCGTGACGGCGTTAAATACAATAACGGAACAGGACAGTCTGAGCGCTTATGTTGACGCGGTTGAAGATTGCCTGATTGATGTTAACGACAATATGCTGGAATATGCCCAGATCATGTTTGAAGAAGGCACTATGGGCAGCACCCTGGTTGCGCTAATTATCAGGGGAAGAATCGGTGTGTGCTTGTGGGTCGGTGATTCGCGTTTGTATCGTTTTCGCAACCAGCATCTGGTACAAATTTCCCGTGACCATAGTCAATTAGAAGAAATGATTGAGCTGGGATTAATTTCCCGTGAAGACACAGAAAATCATCCGCAGCGCAATGTAATAACCCGTGCGGTTGGCGTAGAAGCCCCTTTGTATGTTGACATCAATGTCTTCACGACCCAGGTGGGCGACACCTTTTTGTTGTGCAGCGATGGCCTTTATACGGCCGTCAGTGAGGACGATATTTATCAGGCGATGTTAATTCGGGACGTTGATCAAAGTGTTGACATGCTGATCAATAAAGCCATTGCCAACGGCGCCCCCGATAATGTGTCTGTTATTGTGGTACAAGGTAATCCCGGTAAGGTTCCCTCTGCGGAAACCACTCAAGGATAGAATGAACGGAACGTGGCTGCATCAAGATGAATAATCCGGGCGATAACGACAAAACACGCATTAAAGCGCCGATTAATCCTGCCACTGACGGTGAGGATAAAACGCGCTTCGCGCCACCCAAAAAGCAGCAACCTGCAACTGGCGATGGCGGAGACAGAACGCAGGTGAAAGTATCACCGGCTGCCAGCGACAATTCAGACAAAACCCGGGTTAAATCCACACCCGCACCGACTGGTGACAGCGGGGATAAAACGCGTATTATCCCCGACAAAAAAATACCGAAAGCAGAAGAACGGCCCGATAAAACGCGTTTTATTCCACCCAAAAGACCCGCACAGTCACCTGCTGCAAAAGCAAAGGAGCAGGATGTTACCCGGGTTGCACCTGAGGCTCTGGTTGAAAACAGTGAGCCCACCAGTGACTACGGCATCATCAAAAATCGCTTCGTCTTTGAGGAGCTGCTCGGTGCCGGTGGTATGGGAGTGGTTTATAAAGCAAAGGATTTATTGAAGGTCGAGGCCCAGGATCGTGATCCCTATGTAGCGATCAAGGTCTTGAGTGACGAGTTTAAAGCCCATCCGGAAGCCTTTATCGCGCTACAACGTGAGTCGCGCAAGACCCAGCGAATCGCTCACCCGAATATCGTAAACGTCCATGATTTTGACCGCGACGGTGATACGGTCTATATGACCATGGAATACCTGGACGGCAAACCTCTGGATAAATTGATCAGCCAGTATCGCTCCATCGGATTGCCTACAGAAGAAGTGTGGAAAATCCTGAATGGTATTTGTTCAGCGCTTATCTACGCTCACGGCCAGAACATTATTCACTCCGACTTCAAACCCGGCAATATCTTTGTGAATACCAAGGGCACTGCCAAGGTTTTTGATTTCGGGATTGCGCGCGCCGTTGCTAAAGCCGAGCATCGTGAAGACAGCCATGACGACCGCACGGTATTTGATGCGGGCAACCTGGGTGCTTTAACGCCGGCCTATGCCAGCCTCGAAATGCTGGAAGGTAAAACCCCGGATGTGCGCGATGATATCTATGCACTGGGTTGTATCGCATACGAATTATTTACCGGTGAACATCCCTACAACCGTGTTCACGCCGACGAAGCAAAACGGCAGAAGCTTAAACCCAAACGTATCCCCGGCCTGACCAAACGGCAATGGCGAGCTATTGAGCGCGCCCTGGCTTTTGATCGAGAGAACCGCACTGAGTCGGTCGAAGCCTTTTGGGAAGAGATTACCCGTAAAGAGGGGCATCTCGGCAAGATTGTGTTCGGTATATTATTGTTGGCTGTAGTTGCCGGAGGCGCTTACTATCAATTTAAACCCATAGAAGAGGCCGGATTATCAGAAGACCAAGTGCGTAATCAGATTGAGCAACAACTGCGCCTTGAGATGAAAATGCAATCGGTAACCGACCTGTATGGCACGGCATTGTTTACGCCCGCCTGGGAAAAGCAATTGTGGGACGAGGTGCAGGAATTGCGGCAATTATTAGGTAAAGAAGATACCTGGCTGGCGGAGCAAGAAGCGAAGCTTTATCAGCTATACCTGAAGCATATTGAACAAGCCCTGACCGAAGGGACGCTTGAGAACGCGCAATTATGGACTGCTAATGCGGGCCGCTATACGCAAGATACAACAGCACTCAAAGCGCTCGAAGAACGTATTGCCAAAGCTCTTGAAGATAAGAAACGCCTTGATGCGGAACGGGAGAAGCAGCAGACATTATTGGCGCAAGAGCAGCAACGCGCAGCCAAAGAAGCGCAGGTTATTGCTGAACGAAAAACCGCATTTGATGTGGCATTGGAGAACGTCAATAAACAACTGGCATGTCGCAGTAATATTGACATGAAAGATTTTGAAATTGCCATTACCAAATTGCAATCACTTGATGCGGGTCGCTATGGTCGGGAAGAGCCGCGGATTACCCTAACACTTGCACAATGTATTGAACGTATCGGCTCATCATTTCCGGAACGTGGCGAAGCAGCAAAAGTACAAGCCATGCGTTTGTTCAGGGGTAATGCGACGATTGCCGGCATCAGGATAGTACCCAAGGATCCGTGCAGCACTTCGCTGGCGGGGCTGGGCGCGCGCGGTATGGGCACAAGTTGTCGCGACCGGATGGCAGGCGTCAGCAACGCACCTGCAATGGTTGTTATCCCCGGAAAAGGCAGTATTAAAACCTTTGCGCTTGGCAAGTATGAAGTCATGATCAATGAATTCAATGAATTTTGCCAGGCAACAAAGGCGTGTCCGGTTGTTTCCGATACAGATCGTAATGTACCCGCGACAAATTTATCTTTGATCAACGTTAATGCTTACCTGAAATGGTTGAGTGATAAATCGGGGCGCCGTTATCGCTTGCCGACATTGGCAGAGTGGCAGTACGCAGCCAAGGCTGGCAACGGACGTGTAGACCCAAATCGAAACTGTAAACTTAACTCGCGCGGCATTCAAAAAGGTAACGCCTTGATCAAGGCGACGATCGGGCAGCAGAATGCCTGGGGAGTGGTTAATTACCTGGGTAATGCACGTGAATGGGTTAATGATCGCGGCACTCACTTTGCGGTGGGTGGTTCGTTTGAAACAGCCATGGAAGAATGTGATTTTAACAGCAGCGTATTACATGATGGACGCGCGGATGCAATAACCGGATTCAGGGTATTGCGCGAGATAGATGGGTAATATCAACCAACAACAGGCACACAGGTAGCGCTTATGCAGGAAACCAAATATGCGGCGGTCATCAAGAATCTGTTTCAGGAATATTACAAACGCAATATTTCTATGGGAGAATACCGCACCCAACGTAAACGCGTCCTGGATCAAATGGACGAAGAATATAACGGTGCAAAAAGTGCAGGGCAAAGCGGCCAGCAGGCGGATGATCAATTATTTTAATTTCGTATCAGGCCGCTCAATGATTTTTAAGACAGCCTCTAAACAAATGGTAGACGCAGATAAAAGGTAAAAGTATGGAACTGGTAAAATTTTTCCAATCCGGCGGGGGGTTTATGTACCCGATTCTTGTGGTGATGGCATTGGGATTGGCGATTGCGCTGGATCGTTTGTTATACCTGTCGCGCACAGCAAAATCTACCACCAAAATCTGGAAGCAAATTAATCCGATGCTGAAAGCCAATGACTTTGGCCGGGCACAACAATCTGTTGCGGACTCCAAAAATCCTCTTGCTCGGGTATTAAGTTATGGTTTTGCACGCTTGAAGCCCAACGTCAAGCGCGAGCAGATCGAATCCGCGATGGAAGAGGGTGTTATGGAAGTTATGCCAGAGCTTGAGGAGCGCACTCATTACCTGGCAACCTTGGCCAACGTGGCAACCTTGTTAGGCTTGCTGGGCACCATCATCGGCTTAATCCAGGCTTTTACGGCGGTTGCCGCCGCTGATCCAGCGGAAAAAGCCGACCTGCTTTCAGCTAGTATTTCGGTCGCTATGAACACCACGGCATTCGGATTGATTGTGGCGATTCCCCTGTTGTTATTGCACTCCTACCTCGCTACGCGTACCAGCAAACTCATCGACACCATTGAGATGGCTGCCGTTAAATGTTCGAACCTGATGGTAGATGAGTAACCCATGAAGTTTCCCCGGCGAAAGCATCTTCAGGAGGCTGTAGAATTAAATATCACAGCGTTCATGAATTTGATGGTTATTCTGGTTCCGTTTCTGTTGATTACCGCCGTCTTTTCACGGATGACGGTGCTGGAACTTAATTTGCCCACCCTGGATGAAGCGCAGGAAAATGCCCAGGAAGAATTAAAGCTGGCACTGCAACTTGTTGTGCGGGAATCCAGTTTCGACATTCAGGATGCGAATTTGGGGCTGATTCGTCGCATTGAACGTAACCCGGCTGGAGAAGACTGGAAAACATTTTCACAAGTATTGATTGAAATTAAATCGCGATTTCCCGACGAGCAAAACATTACCTTATTGTTGGAGCCTGGCGTCAACTATAAGACCATGATAGAAGTGATGGATCATGTCCGTAGTGCGGACGTCGTGCAATTGGCCAGTTTGGAAACGGTTGAGTTATTCCCTGACATTTCCATTGGTGACGCGCCTGCGGTAACCGTCATGGACCCTGAACAATCACCTGCTCAGGAGGCGCAGCCATGAAGATGTCTCGTCGCGCTCGGCGCATGGAGCGCCACCACAAGAAAGCCCGGACGCCGGCACTTAATCTGGTGTCGCTGATGGATATCTTTACCATCCTGGTATTTTTCTTGTTGGTTAGCTCGTCCAATACGCAACAACTACCCAGCAACAAAGATTTGCGTCTACCTGCGTCCAGTTCGCAAACAGTCCCTGATGAAACGCTGGTGATTGCCGTCACCCAGGAAGATGTGCTGGTAAAAGGCGTTAGCGTTGCCAAGGTGGCTGATGTATTAGTGGCCGCAAATGAAATCATACCGGGCCTGAAAGAGGAGCTGGACTTTCTGGCCGGATCGTCCACAACTGACAGTGATCAAGCCCGTCGCGTCACCATCATGGGTGATGAAAATATTTCTTACGACTTGATCCGAAAGATTCTGACTACATGTCAACAGGCCAATTACACGCGTATTGCGTTTGCAGCAGTACAAAAAGCCAAACCCAAGGCGTAGAAAAGGCTTGTTTCAGTGAACAGTAAAAATATGGATTCGGGATGGCAGCAGTAATTACCTACAAACGATTAGCGCTGGATTGGCAGCCTGCAGACAACAATACGCAGAGCTTCAATCGTCTGGCGACAGCAGTTACGGCGGTAATTGTCATCCTGGCAATTGGGCTTTCATTTGTGCCTGTGCCGGAAAAGGAGCGGCGTGCCCGTGTAGAAGTCCCGGATCGCATCGCCAAATTTATCGCTCAACGGGAAAAGCCACCGGTTCCCATTCAGCCACCGCAACCAAAACCGGAACCCAAGCCGCTTCCGAAAGTTGAGCCCAAGCCCACGGTTGAGCGTCAGCGCCCTAGTGAAGTGGAGCGCAAACCCTTGACCGAAACTGAAAAGAAAGCGCGTGAAGTTGCTGAGCAAAGTGGTCTGCTGGCGTTGTCCAGCGAGCTGCATGACCTGATGGATACCACAGAAACCAGTGCACAGGTCGCTGGTAATCTTTCTAATGATTCAGCGGGAGCCAATGCTGTTGCCGGTCATGATGCCAATGTCATTACCGCCGGTGTTGCCGCCGGTGGCGGCGGAGTGGATTCCGGGCGCTACACCGGTCAGGTGGGTGGAACGCAATTATCGGCACGGGAAATTGCCAGCGTCAGAAGCGGATTATTTGCGGAGGATGATGACCAAAATGCAGGTGCCGCACGAAAAGCGGCCACTACACGTTCTGGCAATGGTCGCTCGGAAGAAGACGTCACCATTGTATTCGATAGAAATAAAGGCAGCCTATACTCGCTCTACGAGCGCGAGCGCCGCAAGACACCCGGCCTACAAGGCAAGATTGTCCTTCAGATTACCATCGCCCCCAACGGGGAAGTCACCCATGTCAAGATCGTTTCCAGCGAACTCAATAACCCGGCGCTTGAAGCCAGACTGATCAGCCGGATCAAGATGTTTAAATTCGAAGCCCATGATGTAGACCCGGTAACAGTGACTTATCCCATCGAATTTTTACCTTCATAACTGTAATAAAAAGGGACTTTAATCGTGACTCGGAAGCACATGACTTACGCAAATCGTAGTCGATTTCCTACAGCCAGCCGTGGCGCTAAAGGTTACAGTACCGGCCTGCCACCACTCGCCGACTCTGTGTCAGGAACCTGGCTTTTTGCCGGTGGCAACCTCCTGAAACCGGGTGTTCTGCTTATAAATTGAATAGCAACGTTTAACGCCGTCACACTCATACAATGTGACCGCTGCCACGCTTTGCGTCGCTTGAGGCATGATGATTTCGGCGCCTGCCCAAGCTTTTAAGAAAGCCGTCAAAAGGAGCAATCATCGTCATGACGATCATGCAAATACCGCAGTATTGGAACAAAAACATTCTCATCTTAGGATTGATTGCGGTATTGACCGCCTGTGGCGGAGGCGGGGGCGGTAATGACAATGATCCGACTGATCCACCACCACCGGTTAGTGACACCACGCCGGACAGCTTCACATTTATCACGGTATCTAATGCTGACGTGAATGCTGTTGTGGAATCAAACAGCATCACTGTTGACGGTATTAATGCGGCCGCAGCCATCAGTATCACTGGTGGCGAGTACAAAATTGCCTCTGGTGAGTACACCACGTCAAATAACACGGTCACCGATGGGCAATCCGTAACGGTTAGGCTTACCACCTCAGAAACAGGCAGCACAACCAACCAAGCGACATTAACTATCGGTAAC
Source organism: Cellvibrio sp. ARAG 10.3 (assembly GCF_051846955.1). Lineage (NCBI taxonomy): Bacteria > Pseudomonadati > Pseudomonadota > Gammaproteobacteria > Cellvibrionales > Cellvibrionaceae > Cellvibrio > Cellvibrio sp. ARAG 10.3. The sequence continues at coordinate 111,043 of NZ_JBPYCU010000002.1, read as the reverse complement.
ATCAGTGCAACCTTCTCTGTCACTACTCGTCCCGATGATACGACACCGGATACCTTCACTTTTCCTGCCGTCACTGATGCCGCTGTAGAAACGCAGATAATCTCAGAAACTGTCATCATAAGCGGCATCAATACTGCCATTCCTATCAGTATTACCGGTGGCGAATACAGCATCGCTGGTGGTTCCTATACCGCTGCCAACGGCACAATAACCAATGACCAAACCGTCGCTGTCAGGCTAAACAGTTCAGCCGATACCAATACCGAGACACAAGCCGTACTGACAATTGGTGAGCTCTCCGCTCATTTTTCTGTAACCACAGCGCCTGATACCACACCAGCCACCTTCAGTTTCACACCAATCACAGATGCAGCGCTGGGTGCAGCGCTCACTTCAAATCAAATCACTGTCAGCGATATTGATGTGGCTGTACCCATCAGTATCACTAGTGGTGAATATGCCATTGATGATGGTGACTTCACCGCTGTTGAATCTACGGTCAACGCAGGGCAGGAGGTTGTGGTGCGTGCTACTGCATCTGGCAGTCTTAATACATCACGGGTCGCAACTTTGAATATCGGCGGTGTACAAGGCAGTTTTGAGATTACAACGCTAGCGGATACCACGGCGCCTGTTGCTGAATTTATGTTTCCGCCACCGGTTTCTATGACTGACAGTGATTCCATTTTAGTAAGAGGAATTACTACAGACGATTACAGTGAAATTACTAGCGTAACTGTAAATGGGATTGAAGTAGAGACTCTAGATAGCTATGAAACTTGGCAAGTCGAACTTCCTCTATTGATCGGTGAAGATAACAACTTACTTATTCAAACAACCGATTCAGCAGGAAATATATCGATTGATGGGGATGTTAAAGCGATGGTTCGGCAAGGGGTCATTACTGAAGCCTTTCCAGACACTAATAATCAGTTTAGTAGTGTAGTTGGCATTGCGATTGATCGCCCAGCTAACAGGCTTATAACAGTAAGCGGTGATGACCCGGAAGTAATGACGGTTAATCTATTGACCGGAGAGCGTACCCCATTCTTTGAGCCTCAACCGTTCGGCCCTAGTGGTTCTATATGGGGGGTGGCTTTAGACCACGAAACTAATGAATTGTATTTAAAGGACAGTAGTAGGATTCGTGCTATTCCGTTAAATACAGATTCCGTCAGAGATATTAATAATGGAGATTTATCTTATGGGCTAGTACTGTTGTTAGATCGCCTTGATCCGGAATTGAAGGTGATATCAGCAACAAATTGGGGAGGAGAAGTTATTAGCACTAACTCAGCGCTTTCTGAAGTTACCATTATTTCATCCTCTAAAGGCCGAATTCCTGATGCGGAAAATCCGATAGGTACGTCATATGGCATAGCTTTAGATGAATCACATTACCGTTATCTAGTAACGGATGCCGACAATCAGAAGATTATTTCCGTAGATCGATTAAGTGGTGCTAGGAGTATATTCTCAGATAACACCGTTGGGACAGGAGAGCCTTTTGGAGAGATTGGACTAGCTGGTATTACAGGCATAGCTATTGATAAGGAAAATGGACGAGCAATTGTGACGGAAGCGCTCAGCGGCAAAATATTTTCAGTTGATCTTCTCACCGGCAACCGTGCTTTGCTTAGTGGCCCAGATGTTCCTAATACAAGTGTAGAATTGATTGAAAGCTACGGTATAGCTATACATAACCCGTCAAGTTACGTCTTCGTTTCGGATCGCGTATTAAAGGCAATTGTTGCAGTTGATTTAGTCACTGGACACAGAGTAATTTTTTCCAAATCTGAAAACCCTTAATTCATAGGGATGTGCGAGAAGGGATTCTTTATGAAACCGCCCATAATCAATATAAACCCGTCTAATGGTCATCATTTCATGACTGGTTTTATAGAAATTATAGAGGTAAGAGTAGCCAAAGAGCTGGCTGAAAGCTCTTCTGTTTCACATCTACATTTCAAATCAGAAGAGACGGTCCCCCCTGAATAGCTTTTTATTTAATAAACCATATAACCAAAAATTCTACTGCCTTATTTTTTCCGAGAATCAAAAGTCACCTTTTATGAAACCACCTTTTCAAACTCGTAAAGCCCTGTACCTGGCAATAACTGCTGCATCACAACTGATATTGTCTCCTCAGGTATTAGCTGGGCCGGAAGGCGGGCGGGTCGTCGGCGGGCGCGGCTCAATTGATCAGTCAGGTTTGAATACTACCATTCAACAGCAAACTGATCGTATGGCGATTGACTGGGCGAGTTTTAATGTAGCGGCTGATGAGCGGGTGCAGTTTATTCAGCCGTCCTCGTCATCCCTGGCTCTTAATCGGGTACTGAGTCACACAGGTTCGGAGATTCATGGCCGTATTGTGGCTAATGGTCATATCTTGTTGGTGAATCCAAACGGTGTGTTCTTTGGTGAAAATTCACATATCAATGTCGGCGGCATGATTGCCAGTGGGTTAAGCGTAGACCCGGCAGATTTTATGAATGGTGAATTCACTCTGACCGCTCTGGAGGGAAGCGAAGGCAAGGTAATTAACTCTGGAATTATTAACGCGGCAACAGGTGGTTCGCTTTCCCTGATTGGGCAACAGGTAAAAAACGAAGGAATGATTTCGGCAAGGCTGGGAGCGGTAAACCTGACTGCGGGTAAAGAAGCTGTCGTGACCTTCGACCAACAAGGTCTGGTGGGTGTTCGAATTACCAAAGAAGTTCTACAGGATGAGTTAGGCGTTGATATAGCAGTAATCAATAGCGGCGAGATCTCTGCAGAGGGCGGCAGAATTTTGTTAAGTGCCAGCACCAGTCAGGATATTTTTTCCCAGGCGGTGAATCATGGTGAATTGAATTCTGCAAGCAGTGTGGTGGTGCATGAGGACGGAAGTTTCACACTGGGTGCAGGCGCGGATGTGATTAATACCGGCTCGCTTGATGTATCCAGTGATCTTGGCAATGCAGGACAAATTGTAGTTCTCGGGGAAAATGTTACCCACAGTGGTCAGATTTGGGCGAATACGAATACAGGTAACGCCGGGGATATTGAGTTACATAGTGCTGACACAACACGTCTCACAGAGTCTGCAAGTGTATTGGCAGAAGTAGCAACGGCTGGCATTGGTGGCGAGATCAAAATCTTGGGTAATAAAGTAGGGCTGTTTGATGAAACACACGTAAGTGTGTCAGGCGCTCATGGCGGTGGTGAAGTACTGATTGGTGGCGATGAAAGCGGTAGTAACACACGCATTCGTAACGCTGATTTTATTTATCTTGGGCAGGATACGCGCGTTCGTGCTGACGGAATATTAGACAGCCATGGTGGAAAAATTATTACCTTCGCTTCAGATACTGCTCGTATTTATGGTGCATTGAGTGCGCGTGGTGGTGAACTTGGTGGTAATGGTGGGTTTATTGAAACCTCTGGATTAAAAAAAATTGAGATATCACGTGCTCCAGAAGTCATTTCACCAATGGCGCAGAGTGGTCATTGGCTAATTGACCCTTATAGCATTACGATACAGTCAACACCTGGCACGATTAATAATAATGATGATGTTTTTTCTTCAGGTAATGGTAGTACTACACTTTATGTTGAGTTATTAAAAGATGCACTTTCCGATGGTGCAAATGTTATTGTCCAAACAACAGGTATTCAGGGTGACGGAGCTGGTGATGGTGACATAACATTTAACACAGATCTGAGTTATAACTTTTTGGGGGCTGCAACATTAACTTTAGATGCGCACAATAATATAAATTTGAATTCTTTCTCTCTTGAAAGAGCAAGTGGAATTGGATCACAAGGTTCTCTCAACATTGAAATGATATCGCAAAATGGCAGTGTAATATGGGGAACAGGCACAGAAATTTTTACTGGAGGAGGCAGTTTTTTTGCAAGCGGTATTAATTTTGATTTGCCGGTTAGCACAAATATTATTCTTAATACAGGCCATCAGAGGAATAGTTCAAGCGCTGCAATCGGAGGTAATATTGATTTAAATATGACGGGAACGGTATCGCTTGGCTCTCCAATTAGAACTGATGGAGGAAACTTTACTGTTCTCAACTCCTCAAGTTTAGCTAGCAACTTTGGCGGTGCCACATCAATTATCAATACATTTAATAATTTCGGCGGTGGTGATATCACTATCAACTCCACTGGCGATGTGAATTTTGGTGCAGTTGATTTTAGCTATCTTTACACAAATGAGGCTATACGCTCAGGCTCCGTGACCATTGAAGCTGGTGGCAATGTTTATTTGCATGAAGATATTGATTTTAATGACACAGAGATTTTCAATGATACTGATCCCGATAATGGCCAGGATTCCTTTTTAGCCATTACTTCTGCTGGCGACATCAATATCCTCGGTTCAATTACCGATTCCTGGTCAACTGATGAGAGAGATATCTTTGATATAACACTTGACGCTGGTGGCGCTATTGATATTCAGGGTGCCATCGCGACTTCTGGTGGTAATTTCACAATCCTTAATTCAGCTTCTGTGACTACAGGGGATGATGGTGGCGCAAGCATTAGTACGCTAGGTACATACGAGGATGCTACTAGCTTTTACGGCAATGTGACCATTAATTCCACTGGTGCAGTTTCTGTCGGTTCTGCTATTGATACGGCGGGCGGTAGTTTCACCGTCAATTCATCTTCTGAGTTTTCTAATAACTTTAATGATGGAGATGCACTAATCAGTACTGGTGGTGGTGTATTTTTAGTTACGTCCTCTGGTGCAGTTTCTATTGGATCAACCGTCGCGACGAGCGGTGGCGATTTTATGGTGCTCGAATCCGGCTCCTTTAACAGTAATTTAAATAACGCCCTAATTAATACATCCACTTCGTCATCTGCACCTATTGGCGCTGGAGGCGGAGATATCCAAATCAATTCAGATGGCAATATTATTATTGGTTTGATGAATTTTTCTTATGCTGCCTCAACAAACAATAATAATACTGTGCGTGTAGGTTCAGTAACAGCAACAGCGGGTGGAGACATAACACTTGCGAGAACACTTGATTATAACGATACCGGGCCAAGGGATATTGATGCGGAGGGGACTTTACCTACACATGATGAAGAAACCTATATTGATTTTACGGCGAATGGCGATATCAATATTGATGCCTTGGTTTATGATCGTATTGGTGATGCTCGAGATTTACTTGAAGTCAGATTAGCTGCCGATGCGGACAATACCAACACAGGCACATTAAATATTAACGCGGATATATATACATCTGGCGGAAGTTTTTCTGGTTCCGGTTATATCTTTGACTCATCCGGCGCCGTTGTTAATACGGACCATGCTAATAATGGTGAGGGGCTTCAAGAAGCGGCAACATGGTCGGATGGAGGCGATATCACCATAGCAGCCACATCATCCATTACATTAGGAGAAGTCATTACAGATTCAACTTGCCTTGAATCTGCCACCTGTACAGGAAATCTCACTCTCCGGGGCCGTGTAGTTGGTACAGATGCTCCAGGTGTTAGCCAAACCGAAAACTTATCTGTAGCCGGATTGTTTACAGTTAATGTTGGCGCCGGGGACGTTACTTTAACAAACACATATAACAGCTTCACAGGGCCGCTTGTATTTAACAGTGTAGGGACCGTTGAGTTAGTTAACTCAAATCCTGCCGGAACCGTTATTGGACAATCGTCTATTGGAGGTGATTTTACGCTGACCAGTGGCGGTGAAGTTACGCAATTTGATGACACGGTTTCGTTAATAGTAAATGGACAAACCTCGCTCAGCGCAGCCAATAAAAGTATTAATCTTTTCAACGAGGTTAATGACTTCGTCGGTGTGGTTAGTGTTTCTTCTGCGGGCTCGCTAGTACTGTCTGACGGGAATGATTTGTTCATTGGAGATATCAACACCAGTGGCGATTCAACGCGGGCCACGGGAAATATCACCCTCTCGGCAAATGGCAACCTTGACGTCGGCGCTATCACTGCAAATGGTGCAGCAGGTAATACGTCAAATCGCAATGGAGGGGAAGTCACACTCTCTGCCAATAATAATATGACGGTTGCCAGTATCTCGACACTTGGCGCAGGGGGCACGAACAACAACGGGGCTCGAGCAGGTGGGAGTGGTGGTGCCGTATCACTTGCGTCCAATAATGGTTGGATCGAAACAGGAACTATAAATACAAGCGGAGGAGATGGGCACCTATCTGCCGGACCTAATAATAGAAATGGTGGCCAAGCTGGAGGTATCGAAATAACAGCGCTAGCTCTTGGGCAGAGCATAAAATTAAATGAAAACTTAATCGCGCAAGGTGGGCTGGCAGGTAACCCGAATCACCAAAATGGCGCAAGTGCTGATATCAACTTTAATGGTTCAGTCCAATTAGCTAACAACCTCAGCATAAGTGCAGGCGCTAAGGAGGGCGCCTCCGGTAATGTGGCTTTAGGAAACATTATTTTTAACGAAGCACTTAATTCTGACAACAACGCCGCCTGGAATCTTAACCTCATTGCAAACAATATTACGTTTAGACAAGACGTAGGGCTGGTTAATAGATTGGGTACCCTGAATATCAATGCCGTTAACGACGTTAACGCACAATCAGTGGAAGCGGAGCTACGCAGCCTGAACGCGAATACCCTGGTTGCATCAGCAACGGGCTTTTACGCCGGTGATATCAACACTTCCGCAGCGCTTGCCGATACCGCCGGTGGGTCCATTAACATTACTGCTGAAGATATCAGTATCGGCGCCCTGAATTCATCGGGTAATGGAGCCGCTAACGGCGGTTCCATTTCTGTCACAGCCTTGGGTGATAATGCGTCGATTGCGTTGAATGGTGATATTAATGCACAAGCCGGTGATGACAATACGCAAGGTAGTGTTGATATAGAACTGGCATCAGCGGGTTCTATTTTCCTTAATCATACAAATTTTTTTACATCGACGATTAATATCTTGGGCAGCAGCGGTGATGACACCCTGAACGGCTTTGATATTGGTAGCACTTGGACTATCACGAGCGGCAATGCGGGAAACATAGGGGACGGTGATATAGATTCCATTTTCTTTAGCGATATTGAACATCTTGTTGGTGGATCAGAAGTTGATCTTTTTGTGTTAAATGGCGGTAATGTAAAGCAAATTAACGGCGGTGGCTCTGAGGATTCCTTTCAGGCTGATGATCTGCTGAACAGCTGGACGTTGAGCTCGCCCACGTCAGGCACCCTGGAAACTCCTGGCCCGAACGGCTATCTATTGAGTTTTTCTGATGTAGAAAATCTTCGTGGCAACAATCAGATAGATACCTTTATTTTTGCCATGGAGAATGAATACAGCGGTATTGTAGATGCCGTAGGTAGTAACAATATTGTCAGTATCGCTGCTGACATCAACGCAAACATTGAGATTCTTCTCGGCGAGAGCATCAACGGGGTATTAAATGCTGACATCGTGATGGGCAATGGCCAAGGTTCTATTACGGTTCAGGGCGATGCGACGAACATTCACACCTGGCAAATTAATGACCTTGGACAAATCGTTACTGAAGCTGATGGCATCAATGACGGCATGGTATCCAATAATGGTGGCGATAGTATTCGCTTTGTTGACTTCGCCAATTTGATTGGCAGCACAGCGACCGACAACTTCATAGTATCCGAAAGCGCGTCAATTACCGGGACAATTAACGGCGGCTCCGGTTCGGCAATTAACACCTTGTTGAATAACACTTCCAATAGCACCTGGACTCTCACCGGAAGTCGCCAAGGCAATTTGCTGAATGGTTCAGACACTATTGCTGATTTCGCCAATATTCACTCTCTAGTTGGCAGTGGGTCGGACACGCTTATCGGGCGCGACCAAGCCAACGATTGGCAAATCGATATATTAAATGGTGGATCCGTACAAATTAATGGTGGCTCAGCCGATCGCGTTGCATTCTCCGGTATACAAAATATTACCGGTGGAACAAGCAGTGATTATTTTACCTTTTCCAGCAATGGTCTTATTGAAGGAAATATCATTGGTGGTGATGGTACAGATACACTTCTTGCTCGACATACAACAAATACGTGGCTTATCAATGGTGAGAATCGTGGCCAGATAACTGATGAAATTGTCAATCCACTGATACCTTACGCCAAGTTTCAGAACGTTGAAAATCTCATTGGCGGTAACGGAGCTGATACTTTCTTATTCTCCAATAATGGCAGTATTGTTGATGCCGATGGCGGTGATGGAATCGATTCTATTAGCTTTGCAGGTATTGAAAACGTTGCTGTAACTCTGGGTGCAGCAACGATTAATGGTATTCGCGGCATTGAGCAGTTTATTGGTAATGGCGCAACCAGTACCTTAAAAACGGCAAACACGACGGGAACCAATATCTGGACGATCTTTGACTTCGATTCCAGCATTGGTAGTAACCCGGATATAGATGGGTTAGATGACGGTGAGGTCAATCTTGCAGATGGTTCAAGCATAACCTTTATCGACTTCAGTAATCTGGAGGGTGGTGCTGGCACAGATATTTTTACGTTTGATCATGAAAATTCAGGCGCTATAACGGGTAGCATCACCGGTGGTGTTGATGGCGAAAGCACGATTATTGCCAGAAATACAACAAACACCTGGCACTTTTCCGGGGCGGGAAATAGTCTTGGCATCACTACGGGCAACATTTATCTGGCGTATTTTTCCAATATTCAGACCATTCAGGGTGGGAATGGTATAGATACATTCACCATCAACAACACCTTTGCCGGGAATATATATGGCGGTGACGGTAATGATATTTTTAATATCAATGCTTCAGTGAGTGCATTATTTGGCCAGGATGGCGATGACCAATTTAATTTTACCAGTCCAAATAATGCAGGCCGAGCAACGAGGATAGATGGCGGAGCAGGGCAAAATATATTGAACGGCCGTAATAGTTCCACCATATGGCAATTTACAGACGCGGCTAACTATCTGACTTCCGAGGATAATTCTATCTATGTAGAAAGCTTCACTAATATCCAGGCCCTCCAAGGCGGTAGTGCTGTTGATACATTTGTTATTAATAGTGGCTTTGGCGGGGAAATATATGGCGGTGCCGGTAATGATATCTTTGTTATTAATTCTTCATCCAATAATCTGTTTGGTGAAGATGGCAACGATGACTTCATATTTACAAGTACAAATAATGCCGGCAGTGCTGTCGCTATTGATGGCGGCGCTGGAGAAAACAGGCTTTTGGGGCGCCATGTCGCTACCACCTGGAATTTCGGGGCTGATGCCAATAGCCTGAGTATCAGCAATTCAAACACAATCTATGTGACTGGTTTCTCCGGTATTCAACGCGTCCAGGGTGGAAGCGCCGTTGATACCTTTAGTATTAACAGCAGTTATCTGGAAACTATTGCTGGTGGCGGCGGCGCAGATATTTTTTATATTAATGCTTTGGTTAACAATCTATACGGCGAATCAGACAACGATCAATTTATATTTTCAGGTATTGATAATGTCGGTGTTGCTAATGTCCTTGATGGCGGTACCGGCATTGACACCTTGATAGGTCGTGATATAGCAACCATCTGGACATTGGGTGCTAGCAATACATTAGTTTCCGGTGGCAACACCTACGTTAGTGGTATTGTTGCCATCGAAACACTGCAAGGTGGCAGTGCTGAAGATACCTTTCATATCGAGAATAATCTATTTAGCCGCATCCTCGGCGGCAACAACAACGATATCTTCCATATCAATGCCACAGTTAATTCCCTCTTTGGTGAAGCCGGCAATGACCAGTTTATTTTCTCTTCCGCTAATAACGCCGGCAGCGCCGCTACGATAGATGGCGGAAGTGGCAATGACATTTTGGTCGGACGTAATACTGCCAATACCTGGCTTATTGATAATGTCGGCAACCGTTTAAGGGTTACTGGCAGCGGCAGTGACTATGTTCAATCTTTTACCGATATACAGGTATTACGAGGCGGCAATACCGTCGATACCTACGATTTAGATGCCGATTTTGATGGTGACGTTTTTGCTGGTGCAGGTAATGATATTTTCAATATCAATGCCTCGGTTAACCTCCTCTCCGGTGAAGATGGTGATGACAATTTCCTGTTTGATAGTCTCAACAACAATGGCATTGCCACCAGTATCCTGGGTGGCGATGGCGAAAACACGCTGGTAGGGCGCAATAGTGCCAGCATCTGGAATATTGCAGCAAGTAGTCATTCCGTAGGCATTACCAATGGCCCCACCTATGTTGCGTCTTTTGAGGACATTCAGATTCTGCAAGGCGGCAATGCCATCGATGTGTTTAATATCAATACTGCGTTTGACGGCACTATTTCAGGTGGTGATGGCGATGATCTTTTCACTATCAACGCAGTCGCCAATACTCTGCGCGGGGAAGATGGCAATGATCAGTTTATTTTTTCTGCTGTAAGTAATGCAGGCAGCGCTGAACTTATTGTGGGCGGCGACGGGGATGACACCTTGGTTGGGCGTAATGCCACCAATAACTGGAACCTGGCAGCAACGGGTAACAGCCTGGCTGATGCTGCCAACGCAGCGTATGTGATCGCTTTTGAGGATGTGGATATTCTTCAGGGTGGCAGTGCAGTTGATAATTTTCTGATTGATGCTGCATTTGATGGCGAAATCCGCGGTGGTAGTGGCGATGACCTCTTCAGCATTAATGGCGTTGTGAGCGCATTGTTGGGGGAGGCGGGCAATGACCAGTTTGTGTTTTCCAGCCTTGGTAATGATGGCAGCACCAACAGTATTGATGGCGGCGACGGAGAAGACAGATTAATTGCGCGTAACCTCGACAACACTTGGAACCTTTCAAACGGTAATAATCTGGGTGTCAGCGGTGGCGAAGTCTATGTAGCCGACTTCAGCAATATTCAAATACTGCAGGGCGGCAATGCCATTGATCGGTTCGTTATTAACGCCGCATTTACTGGCAGTATTTACGGCGGCGAAGGGCATGATATTTTCACCGTTAATGCGGCGGTGAATTCGTTAGCCGGTGAGGGCGGCGATGATGAATTTTCTTTTATCAGTGCAGCTAATGCGGGCAGCGCAGTCAGCCTCGATGGTGGAACTGGAACCAACCTTTTAAGAGGCAGGAACGAGGATAGCATCTGGACCTTAACAGGAGATTATTCCGGTAGCCTTGCCGAAACCTTAAATGCGACAAATTATGTCACGTTGTTTTCGAACATTCATAATCTGGAAGGTGGAACCGCCGAAGATACATTGGTCGGCCAAAATCAATCAACTCAATGGCAAATAGATAACATCGATGCCGGCCGCTTGGGCTCGCCAGGTACCGACCTAACAACGCACCTCGTATTTAGCAGCATGCAGAATATCGTCGGAGGAGCAAGTCAGGACAACTTTATATTTACCACGTCTGCCAGCGACGTTACCGGTTTGATCGACGGTGGAACCAGCGGAAATAACACGGTCGAGGATATACTTGATCTCAGCTTACTTGGGCAGGCAGTTATTGTAGAGCTTTTTGACAGCAACACGGATAACCTGCACGCGATTAACATGGAGGAGATCATTGCGCCAGTAACGACAGCTGAAAATAATTATCTCTATGGCGCCAGTGATCGAGCCTATATCTGGACCATCGATGGCATCAACTCAGGGAGTGTGGCGCGCGCCGATTCTCCTTCGCTCGAAAGGACGACGCGTTTCCATCATTTTGGTCAGCTGCGCGGCGGTGAGAACAACGACCGTTTTGAGGTTGTCAGCGGCGGCTCTATTGCGGGCACGATTCACGGGGGCGATGGTGACGGTATCGATTTTGCGGATTACTCTAACACGAATGCGCATGTTACCGTCTCGCTTGGAGGCGACGGCTCTCTGGGCGTGACCGGTATTAATGGCATAGAAGGCGTGGTGGGTAACAACGGCGGATCAAGCGATGCACAATTTAACAGTGTTATTGGTATTACCAGCGGCAATAACATCTGGACCATCGGCAGTTTTGATTCAGTAACCGATGGCATCAACGATGGTCAGATTACCATTACCCTGGGGAATGGTTCGACCAACGTTATTTCGTTCGAAAATTTTAATATCCTCAGCGGTGGTTCCGGCAACGACGAGTTTACTTTTTCCCGCGATGGCAACAAAGATGGTGTGTTGTTGGGTTACATCAATGGCGGGGCAGGCAATAATATTTTTAATGCCGCTGTATCCAGCAATAATCCGATCGCGTCTGCGGCGGACCAAACCATACAGATAAAAAATGTGCCGCAGGATTTGACTAACCTTGATGCTTTCACGCCGATCCAGGGCGTTACCCAAGTCTTTGGATTTACCAACATCATCGCGAATGTCAGTACCAACAGTAACTTGATCAGTGCTGATGGCGCCAATGCCTGGGATATCAATGCTAACGGTACCAATCGTCTGACAACGAATGTTACAGAGATAGCCTTCTCCGGTTTCAGTCGTCTGACCGGCGGATCAGCGGTGGATAATTTTTACATTCGCTCGCTGGAAGGGCCCTTGCGGCTGATTGATGGCGGCTCGGATAGCAGCATTGATACCGTTGACTTTTCCCAATTGGATGCAAATACCTCTGTCGTGGTTGGCGTAGGCGAAACCGCATTGGCTGACATGAATATCCTGAGCATTGAGAGCGTTAATGCACACAACCACGCTAACAACGAGTTGGTTAGTGATGCAGGGGCTAACACCTGGCGCATCACTGATGTTGATACAGGTTCATTGAACACACATTTGATGTTTACAGGGTTTGCAAATCTGACCGGTACGACAGGTAACGACAGCTTCATCTTTGTTAATGAGAATGCCAGCCTGTCGGGTGTTATGGATGGTGGGGCAGGTGCCGGTTTTGATACGCTGGATCTCACCGGTGTGAATCGAGACATCAGTTTACAATTGACCGGCAGCGCAACCGTTGACGATGAACTCCGCGCTATCAATCTTGAACAGATTGAAGCGAATAACAATTTTGTAAATACCTTATTGTCTGACAGTACCGACAACCTTTGGTCGATATCAGGCAATAATACTGGCAGTCTCGCTAACGCGAGCGGGGTAATTGAGTTTATCGGTTTCCGAAATCTTATCGGGAATGCAGGTAAAGATCAGTTCGTCTTTTATGAGCAGGGCTCGCTCGATGGATATCTTGATGGCTCGACTCAACCGGCGTCTGGCGAGGACAGTCTTGACTTGAGCAGATTGGGCAGCGTTGATGTGCTGCTGGCCGATTCGGGCCTGGGCTACCGGGGTATCGAGCGGATTATCGGTAACGATCAGAACAGCACGCTCAGAGGGCAAGGCGCAAATACCTGGAACCTTATCGGACAGAACAGCGGCAATATCAATAATACAATTATCTTTGAAGGCTTCACTGCCTTAATCGGCGGTGAAGGAAACGATCAATTCAATTTAACGCAGGGCAGCCTTGCCGGTTCTGTGTCCGGTGGACTCGGCAATGACGCTTTTGTCCTGGGGGATGCCGCTATTGCTGGCGGTATTTATGGCGATGGCGGTAACGATGTGTTGGAAGCAACGGTTACTGCTGGCACCACAAGGACAGTCAATTTCGTTGGGGGAACAGGCAACAATCGCCTGACAGCGACTGGCGGAGGAGCAGGCTTTACTGCACAACATGGTTTTACGTCAACCCAAAACGGGCAATTGCGCTATCTGGATAACACTAGCAACGCTCACACCATCAGCTATTCCGATGTGACGGATATTGTTGATAGCATCATCGCGACCTCGTTGACCATAAACACCACATCTGGGGCCGACACTATCGCTCTGCGCAATCGCGCTTACACCTTTAACGACGTCACATCTGTTGCCTATAACAATAAAAATAATCTGGTGATTGCGGCATCCGCCGGTGATCAGGTTGTTGTTAATGGCACGGTTAATATTCCGCAGCTATTAACCATTCAAGATGCGCAGGTTACCTCCGCGGCGGGTGGCTCGATCGTTGCTGCAGGTTTGCGCCTGGATGGTACGGCCGCCGTCGGCAGCGAAAATAATCGCTTGAATGTCAACATAAATGAATTGTATATCCGATCTACCCATGGGGCTGTTTATCTGAATGAGCAAAACACATTAAATATCAGTGAATTCTCAGCCAATGGCCTTATTGACCTACTGCTCAATGGTGATCTCACATCTTCTATTGCCTTAGCGTCAGCGCGGGGTTTTAACGCAACGTCCACCAATGGCAATGTGATTCTGGATAAAGAAAATGCGCTAAGCGGAACCTTGAACCTTTCTGCCGCGAGTGATATTAACCTCCGCAACCTGACTGCAACCAACCTTGCCGACATTAGCGCGCGGCAGCTCAACATTAATTCAAATGGAGTCATCAACGGCAGTGGTTTCATTGATGTTAATGGACTAACAAGTTTTGTTTCCGGTGGCAACATAAACCTGGCCAACCGTGAACATAACTTTAACTCTGTGCAGATTGGCTCAGCCGCTGGTGTATCGATCAACAACATGGATCTGGTCACGCTGATAGGCGTCGATGCGTCAGGTACGGTCAATATCGATGCGCAAGGCATCAACGCCAATGGTGCCATTGCGGCAAACAACCTGAACCTGAATGGCAATCAAGGCGCTGTCAGTTTGAGCAGTAATATTCAGGCAAATGGTGAAGCCAATATCGCCGGACAAAATCTCTCTGTTGCCGGGGATATTACTGCTTCAGCAATTCAATTAGATGCTCAAGCTGATGCGCTGCTGAATGGAAAGCTCAATACGCTTAATGGCCAAATGATATTGGTAACCGCAAATAACCTGATGCAAAACGGTCTGATTACGGCTGGTACAGATGTACGTGTTACCACGACGGAAAATATGACCCAAAATGCCGATATCCGGGCGAACAACAGGATCGTGTTGAGTGCAGGAACGGATCTACTGATGAACGGATCTTATGCCACCCAGAGCAATATTGTTGAAGTGTTTGCTGGTGGCACCTTGAATATGAACAGGATCAACGCTGAAAATGGTATCAGCGTAACTGGCGGAGTCATTACACAACAAAATAATCTGTCGACCAGTAATGGCGATATCAATATCACAGCCTCAGGCATCACGATGAACTCGGGCACCGCCCTGACCGCGAATACGGGTTCCATCCAGATAAAGTCAGATGCAGATATAACAGCACGAAGCCTGAACGCGGGCACGGATATATCACTGTCGGCCCTTGGCAATGCTCAGATCAACAACGACATCATTGCCAGTACCGGTGCAATAGATATTCAAGGGCGAAATATTAATCTGGCGGGGGATCTTATGGGGCAAGCCGACATTAATATTGTGTCTGCTGCGGGAGGCCTCCAACAACAAGGACTTGTGCAATCACAGCAGGGTAACATCGCCATTGATGTCGCGGGTGATTTGGCAATGGCAGGTAATAGTGAGGCCCGGGCAAGTGGCGATATTATTTATCGCGCAGCGAACCTCGCCATTACCAGGATGGCAACCGCAGCCGGTGCGGTGACGCTGGCCGCACGTGGCGGTGCCGTAACTGACAACAATGGTCAAACCATCAATGTGACAGCGCAACGTCTGGTTGTTGACGCTGAAGCAGGTATAGGGGCTAATGATGTCATTGAAACGCTGGTAAGCGAGTTATCTGTCAGCAATAATCAGGGTGATATCCGTCTGGAGAACGGCAAGGAGGTCAGTGTTGATCGCCTTCGTTCCAACGGCAATATTGTGTTCAGTAATCTCGCCGGCAGCGTCACACTGGATAATACCAGCGGCTTGCTCTTCACTCGCAACGAACCGGATGCACGATTGGCCGGCGGCACCATGAACGGCAACTATGACATCGGCACCTTGACCATTAATGTGGCACAAGGCGATTTGACGGCGGTCAATTCCCCCAATCTCAATAACCCCGACATAGTGGCTCGCAATGCCGCCTTGATTGCACCGACGGGTAACATTGGCAGTCCCGGCCGCCCGTTGGTTATTTATGTGAAAGATTCACTGTTTATCGGTGGTTTGAGAAGTTGGTCGCCTTTATGGGGCTTTGATACCGCACCGCAGTTCGTAGAAAATACGTCGACGATTCAGGGCAACTTGTCTGACTTGCTGGCCTCGGGAAGTGAGCAATTGGTTGCAGTAGAAACGCTGGAAGAAGTGAACCCTGCGATCTTCACCAGTGTGCGCAACTATTTCTATGACGACATCTCGATTCTTCTGCCGCGCGATCAGTTATATTATGATGACGAGTACGAACAATAGTGAATAGCTTGCAGGCTCGTTGTTTTACGAGCCTGTTTTTATGTCTGTTTAACAATAGCAATGTGTGGGTCTGGTTTTACATGTGTCAACAAAAAGCACGTCATTCGGAAGATAGCTCGTTTTTTCCCCGTTTGAAATGGACAATCAAAACAACTGGCAGTCTTTGCGGTGTAATGTTTTTATTCTGGTCTGCCTCCGCCACCGCTGGCTTTCTTGAAATGCCGGATACCACGGAAGTACCGGAATTTGAGCGGGACAGTATGCTGCTCGACATGGATATTCCACCGGTCAGAGAACGTGATCCTGATCCACAGGCAGGGCCGCGGCTCAATGTAAAAGAGTTCCGCATCCAGGGGTTGATCGAATATCCGGAGTTAGGGATTACCCGGGAAAGCATCATTGAGCAGGTGGAGGCGATTCGCTTCGACATGATGGATGAGGGCGAACTGTTGGACTCTGGATACAGTCTTGACGAGCTCAGTGAAGTGTCAGATCTTATCGCCGAAATCGAAAAGGAGACCGAAGGGCGCCACGTGGGCCCATTGGAAGTGCAGCGCCTGGTATTCCTGATCCGCGAACAGCGCCGCCAACGGGGTATCACGCTCGGCATGATTGAAACGGTGGCAAACACCATTACCCGGTATTACAGGGAGCGTGGCTTCATCCTGGCTAAAGCGTATATCCCGCAACAGCATGTCCGCGATGGCGTGGTGACCCTGACGCTGTTATTGGGTGAACTGGGTGAAGTGGCCGTTCAAAACAATAAACGCTACTCCACCAAAACAATCGAGCGTACATTCAAAAGCCTGCTGGCAGAACCGGTGACGAATGATCGTATTGAAGAGAAGCTGTTCCTCACCAATGACCTTCCCGGTCTATCAGCCCAGGGCTACTTTGAACCTGGCTCGCAGGTCGGGGATACCAAGTTAAATGTGAATGTCACGTCCGAGCGTTGGTACGATGCGAATGTTCGGGTGGATAACCATGGCTCTGAGCGCTCTGGCGAATATCGTCTTTACACAGACTTCCTGTTGCACAACCCATTGGGAATCGGCGACCAATTGCATATCGGCGTGTTGGGTTCCTTCGCGCCAGAAAACTCCACCTACGGTTCCATCCGTTACAACACTATCGTTGTGGACCCGAGAATCAAATTTTCCGTGGGCGCCTCCACTAATGACTTCGTCTTGGGAAGCGGGAACGCTGAAACCGAGGGGGCAAGTCTGGATATCGCCGGTAAATCCTCGGTATTCGATACCTCGATCAAGTATCAGCTTAAGCGCAGTAGGGTTAAAAATTACGCGATTGGCCTGGCAGCGTCCCAGATTGAATCAGAGATCAATCTCGGTGAGGTAAACAGCGACTTTCTTGATGATGAAGTCAGGAATATCGAGCTGTTTTACGAATTTGATGTGTTGAAGGAAAAAAGTAGGATTCTGCACCAGGGTAACCTGTCGTTGTTGTCCAGTGATTTTGTCAAAGGCGCTGAGGAACAACAGGAAGAGTCGCCGGTTATCTTTTCTTTCGACTACTCCATGCTGACCTTTATGAAAGTCCCCTTTACTACGGCAGAGAGCAGGGTGGTGCTCAGAGCGTCAGGGCAATTCTCCGGCGTTCCTCTGGCCTCGGTTAATCAATACTCCCTTGCAGGTCCGACGCGAGCACGGGGCTATGTTGTCAATGAATATTACGCCGACGATGCGCTCTACCTGGGGGCCGACTGGATATTCAAGGGATTGTCATTGAACGGGTTTAAGATTGGCGGGGAGCGTTTTGAAAATCTGCTACAGCCCTTCCTCTTTATGGACTACAGTTACGGCCAGGCGCACCCCCTTCAGGAAGGCTCGGATGGTACTGAGGCGCATCTTGGTGACGTTGGAATCGGGTTGAAGTTTAATTACCTGGCGTATCTACGCGGCAACCTGGTATTTGCTGTACCTGTTCATGCAAGCAATAGTGGACTGGAAGATGGCGAAGAGCCGGGTGACGGTATGAATATGTATTTTGATTTCCAGTATGCTTTTTAAAGGGTTTCACTGGCGCAAGTATCATTGTATGTCAATGACTACTGATCGAGCCTAATGTGCTCTGGTTCTCAATTTCTGCCGGTGCAGAAGGGCGCAAATTCATCTGCGATGGAGGTGTAAATTTTTCTGACTATCGTTCATAACGGTTTTTTTTACGGGTTATATCGATTAGGAAAAAGCGCCATCAAAACGTTGTTTGAAAGAAGAAACTGGGCTAGCATTCACACATTGCACCAACTTGCTCAAGTGCATTAATGCTGAATTTAGCTTGTTAATTGGTAATTGATACGATGCCTTTGCGGAGTAGAAATTATCGTAATCTGTGTGGTACTTAAGAAAGGTAAGGAGAAAGTAAATGGCAATTTATGTTGAATATGAAGGCATCAAAGGAAATGTGACTGCTGACGGTTACAAAGACCACATTTCTGTTAATTCCCTTCAGTTCGGTGTTGGTCGCGGTATTTCCATGGAGCCGGGCAATCTGTCCAACCGTGAAGCAACCCGTCCAACCATCAGTGAAGTGACTATGACCAAGCCTGCTGATACTTCAGCAACTGCCTTGTTCAAAGAAGCTGTTACTGGTTCAAGCGGCAAAAAAGTCACCATCAAGTTTGTACAAACCGGTGCTGACAAAGTTATTGAGTTCATGACTTATACCTTGGAAGATGTACTGGTAAGCGGCTACTCTGTTTCTGCAGACGGCGAGAGCGATCCGATTGAGTCTATCTCCCTGAGTTTTTCCAAAATCATGGTCAACTACAATGACTACGATAAGACTAACAAGTCTGCGAATCCACAACGTGTTGGTTACGACTTGACTACTGCCAAGCCGCTGTAAGTTTTATCGCTGTAAAGTAAAGTGCCCTGAAGGCAATGTCTTCAGGGCTCTTTTCTGTCTGAGCTCGCAATTTAACATTGCGGGGCAAGGATGACCCCGACGCTTCCCCTGTGAAGGTCATATTGAGGTTGCTATCCCATGAGTCAACTCACTCAAGAAAATAGACTTATTTCAATCTCTGACTTTTCTTTAGGAAAAGACACATTCCTGCTGACAGGTTTTGAAGGTAACGAATATATCTCCGGCCTGTTTGAATTCACTATCGAAGTCCTGTCCGAATACCTCGAAGTAAACCCCGACCAGATTGTTGGCAAAACTGCCACGGTTACTATCCAGAATGACCAGGAACGCAAGTTCAACGGTTACATAAAATCGTTTACCTTTGGTGAGGTGAAGGCAAATAATCTTCGTCAATATCGCATGGTTATGGTGCCTTGGTTATGGTTTTTATCACAAACCAATGACCACCGAATTTTCCAGGAAAAGAATACCAAAGAAATTGTTTCGCAGATTTTTAATGATCTGGGTTTCTCCGATTTTGATTTTAAAGCTGCAGGTGGCAGCAAACGCGAATATTGTGTTCAGCACAATGAAAGCGATCTGAATTTTATCTCTCGTCTACTTGAAGAAGATGGCATTGCCTATTACTTTGAGCACGATGACAAAAAACATAAATTGATTCTGGTAGACCAGCAAAACGCCTACACAGATGTGGCTGAAACCAACCTTGAATATTCAAAAGGTAACACACCCAATACGCAGATCACTGCCTGGGAGCATATCTACCTGTTCAAGAAGGGTAAGTGGTCTTTAAATGACTACAACTTTAAAGAGCCCAAGAAAGATCTGAATGCAAGCACCAAGACCAAAAGCCAGTTTGCCAAGAATGATGCCTTCGAGCATTACGAATATCCTGGTTTGTATGACACAACCATGGGTGCCGATCTGGTCAAGATCCGTCTTGATGCTGAAGAAGTTGATCGCAACACGGTAAAAGGCGCAAGCGACTGCAGCAGCTTCTTTGCCGGCGGCAAATTCAAGGTTGCCAAGCACGCCACCGGCTCTGAGAAGGGTAGCTATATTCTGGCTAAGGTTTTTCACAAAGCACACGACAACAGTTATTTTTCCGGTGGCGACGGCAGTTCTGATTACACCAACGAATTTATCTGCATTCCCGCCGATGTTCATTTCCGCCCCCAGAATCTCCATAAAAAACCGGTGATGAAAGGACCACAATCTGCTTTGGTTGTAGGGCCCGCTGGTGAAGAGATTTATATTGACGAGCACAATCGCATTAAAGTGCAATTTATCTGGGACCGTGAGGGCAAGAAGGATGAAAATAGCTCCTGTTTCGTGCGCGTGATGCAGGCTTGGGCCGGTAACCAATGGGGTTCTTCTTTTATCCCCCGAATTGGTCATGAGGTGATTGTAAGCTTTTTGGATGGCGACCCGGATCGTCCTTTGGTGACAGGTTCGGTTTACAATGGTTGGAACAAGCCGACTTATCCATCCAAAACCCAGAGCGGCATCAAAACCCGTTCGACCAAAGACGGCACACCGCAGAATTTTAACGAGCTGCGTTTCGAGGACAAAAAAGGTGACGAACAGATTTATCTGCATGCCGAAAAGAACTTTGATACCCAGGTTGAAAACGATCAAACCCTGACTGTCGATCACGACCGTACCAAGACCATCGGCAACGATGAAAACTCTTCAATTGGCAATGATCGTAACAAATCGGTCGGCAACAACCAGACCGAAAGTATCGGCAAGAATAAAACCATTGATGTCGGTGAAAACCATACCGAATCGATTGGCAAAAATATGTCCCTCAGTGTGGGCAAGAATATCAGTATTGATATTGGGGAAAACCATACTGAGACCATTGGCAAGAATATGACGATCTCCGTTGCCAAAGACCTGAGTGAATCTGTCGATGGCAAGTACACCGAAAGTGTCACCAAAGAATACGCTTTAACGGCTAAAACAATTACTCTTCAAGCAGATGATCAGATCACATTGAAAACTGGTTCGGCTTCGATTGTCATGAAGAAGAATGGAGACATTACAATCTCAGGGAAAAACATTAATGTTAAAGGATCTGGGAATGTTGTTCTTAAGGGCAGTAAAGTCACTAATAATTAGTAAACCATCATGACAAAAACGGTGTTGGAAAACTCAGATCAATACGAAGTTTTCGCTGAAGCCCCCACTTCGGCCTTGGCTCCGGGTGAAATAGTCTTGGGTTATTTAAAAGGGATTGATGGAAATGGAAGCCCGTTAGTGGTCTATCCGCAGCTGCCAAATGAAAATCCTATAGCAGCCGTGTCAACTGTTGCAGTAACCCAACTGCACATTGGCCGGCAAGTCGCGCTATTGTTTGCGAAAGGCGACTACCAACAACCGGTGATTATGGGTTTTGTTTATAGTCCGCTGGATGATTTGCTGGAAAGTTTTTCGTTTACTGATGCCGAAGCAGTTTTAAACCAAAACACTTCTGAGACCGCCATCGATACCAATGAGCATGATTCCAAAATTGAGCTTGACACTGTGAAAGTGGATGGTAAAAAAGTTGTTATAGAAGGCAAGGAGGAGGTGGTCCTAAAGTGCGGTGAAGCCAGCATCACCTTGACCAGCAGCGGAAAAATTCTGATTCGAGGAAAGTACCTGCTCAGTCGATCCAGTGGTGTGAATCGTATTCTTGGTGGATCAGTTCAGGTCAATTAGTAGAAACGCTTCAGTGCTGCCAGACTTCCAATACGAGTTGCCTCATGCTACAGCTCAAAAATAACACGCCCTTTTCCGCTGCCATCGCACTCTTTCCTAATGAGCAAGGCATAGAGACTTTATACACGATTGTTAAAGCGTCTTTTCACATTGGGCAAAAGTGGACTTTGTTGGATGAGCAGGCGCCGCCGCAACAGGAAGACATCTTTTGGAGTGATCCCGCTGAATCTAGCCTGCGGCTACCTTCAGACTACCATCCAGGTAAAGCCGCGACGGATGTGATAATGATTGGGCAAGCCTGTGCGCAAGAGCAAAGGCCTGTGAGGCAACTGAATGTTGATTTAAGCGTAGGTACTATCAGTAAAGCTGTGCGTGTTTTTGGTAATCGCGTTTGGGATCGAGGTTCAATTTCATCGCCGGATGTGTTCACAACAATGCCGATTATTTATGAACGCGCCTTCGGTGGCTTGGACATTCTGGATGGGCAAGTACGGGCGGCAGAGCTGCGTAATCCCGTCGGTGTAGGATTCGCGGGAAAACGTGGCATTGACGACATGGATAGTTCCCCGTTGCCTAATATCGAATGCCCTCGGCACCTCATTCAATCATTGAAAGATAACCCGGCTCCTGCTGGCTTTGCCGCCATAGCATCCAACTGGCAACCCAGGGTGACATATGCCGGCACCTACGACGAAGCCTGGATGCAAAATAGGGCTCCGTACCTACCGCTTGATTATAACCAACGCTTTATGAATTCAGCCCATCCTGAACTGATTTACCCGGGATTTCTAAAGGGGGGGGAGCCGGTCCGTATTTCTGGTATGCATCCATCTGGTGAATTATCTTTCAATCTGCCCAATGTTGTTTTGCACAATAAAATTGAGGTGAGCAATCAGGTTGAACCGGGTAATTTTATAATGGAGTCAGTTATTATCGAGCCAAATCAGCTGCGCTTATCTATGGTTTGGAAATCTGCCTTCGTATGCGGAATGAAAGCCAGAAAAATCAATCAAGTATTTGTTGGAATGCAGCGATAATGCATCGGAGGAGGATATATGGCTCAAACGACGTTTGCTAATACCAGGGGAATTGCCCATAAGGGCAGTGGAGGCTTGAGTATTGTTTTTCCTGATGTGTGTAAAACACCAACCCCGGGAGGACCTGTACCTATTCCTTATCCGAACATAGGAAAAGCGTCCGACACCAGTAAAGGCCCTAAATCCGTGACCACAGACAAGAAAATGCCGATGGTTAAAGGCGCACAATATTCACGCAGTAGCGGTGATGAAGCGGGCACTGTCAAAGGCATTATTAGCAGTGATCAAATGGGTGTTTGTGAATTCATGATGTATTCATTTGACGTAAAGTTTGAAGGGAAAAATGTCTGCCGTATGGGCGACCCTTTATTCCACAATAAAAAAAATATTATGGGCTAACAAGACGACAATGAATGCAGTTATGGATGCCCATAATAAACCCCAAGATGCCTATCAGCACATATACGAACAATTTCTGGTTGACGGTGCCTTTTTGTGGCTATTGCGCTCTATTGCCGTCAATCAACCGCACTATAAGCGGCAGGACTTGCTTGAACTCGAACAGCGTATAGATTCCCAGTTAAATGGTTTGATGACTGATCCGGAACAAGCGTGGAAGCTTTGTGAAGCGGCTCTTGTTTCGACAGAAGAACCCGGTGAAGCGTTTACTGCAACAGTGCTTGCATTTCGAAGCCTGGATATTCAGAAGATCCAACGCGCTGTTGAAATCTCCCTTCCGCTTAAAAGCGCTTTTCCCGGCCTGGCATCGGCAATCGCCTGGCTACCTGGCCGGATATGCCATTCCTGGATTAAAAAATTTCTCACCAGTAAGGATCTCAACCACAAATATCTGGCTGTCACAGTGTGTAGCCTTCGACGTGAAGATCCCCGTGAATATCTAACGACAATGTTGGAGCGTGAAGACTGCCTTGCCCATACGAGGCTGTATGCCCGAGCTGTTCGGCTAGTGGGGGAGCTGAAGCGGCGTGATCTTATCCCTGCGCTACATATCGCAATAGAGTCAGACAAGCCGGAAGTTTCATTCTGGGCTAACTGGTCGGCGGTTATCTTGGGCGATAGAGCCCGGTTGCAGAATCTTAAGTCAACGGTGCTTAATGAGGGGATATTTCAAAAAAAAGCCATAGATATTGCATTCAGGGGCTTATCCATTGAAGACGCCAGGCAATGGATCGGGCTGTTGGCGAAGGATAAAAAAAATGCGCGTGAAGTCATTTATGCAACCGCAGTACTAGGTGATCCTCAAGCGATTCCCTGGCTGATTCAGCAAATGCGTATTCCTGAATTTTCACGTGTATCCGGCGAAGCATTTACTACCATAACAGGCATTGAACTTGGAGAGAACGGACTTGCGTTAGAAGAATTACCCGACCTTGATAATCAATTTCTTGATGACGACACAGATGACAATGCAGATTTGGATGTGGATGAGCATCTTCCGTTCCCCGATGTTGATAAAATTGCCGCCGTCTGGCAAAAATACCAGCAACATTTTATATCCGGTAAGCGCTATTTCCTGGGTAAAGCAATCGAGACAGACCACCTGAAGCGTTATTTCCTGGAGGGAACGCAGCGTCATCGCCGTGCGGCTGCAGTAGAGTTGGCGCTACTCCAACCAGATCATTTCCTACCCAACTACAAAGCCAAGGTAATAGCGGATTAAGGGGAAATATGATCTATATAGCCGGTATGGGTATGGTTACATCCGTAGGTGCCAATTCGGCAATGACTACTGCTTCAGTAAAAGCGAATATCAGCGCCTATGCCTTGTCAGATTACGATAATCATGAGGATGACCCCATCACGATGACCCAGGTCCCTGGGGATTTTTTCGATGCTCTTGAGCCTATATTGGAAAATGATATTCGAAGCGACTCTTATCAAGCGCGCATTGCCATGATGGCCATTGCCGCACTCAGAGAGCTCTCACTGGAAGACACAAATACAATCCCGTTCATTTTTGGAATGCCTGAAGGCAACACAGTAAGCTGCAACGCACAGAACGTCGTACACAATATAGCGTTGAATTTTCCTAATTTTTTGGATCAAAATTGGTGTCGCGTTTTATTATCGGGAAGAGCAGCAACGATCGAGGCGATTCAATTGGCTTACGATTATCTATATCGGTCCGATGTGCCCTATGTTCTTATCGGTGGCAGTGACACTTATCATAGTGATGCGCTCATTAATAAGCTGGATCTGGATGGTCGCTTGTTAAGTCCCGGCAATTCAGATGGCTTTGCGCCTGGAGAGGCCGCAGCTTTCTTATTGTTGACTCGTCGTCCAGAGCTGGCTCAGGTGCATAATGGCCAAATTATTGGAATACACAAACCGGCTGTCACGACAGAACCAGGACATTTATACAGCGATAATGCATACCAAGGGGATGGGCTGAGCAGTGCATTTCGCCTCGCACTTGAAAACAGTAATAGCGATAACACTAAAAAAGCGATCAGCTATATCTACAGCAGTATGAATGGCGAAAGTTATTGGGCAAGAGAGTTAGGGGTAGCCTGCATCCGAAACGCTAACGCAATGAGTAAAGAACTGATCGTTATTCACCCGGCAGATTGTTACGGTGATGTGGGAGCCGCGACGGGCAGTTTATTGGTTGCATTAGCTGCTGACAATTTATATCACAATCCGCAGAACCGGCGACATCTTGTTTATTGCTCATCAGATACGGAAAAGAGAAGTGCTGTGGTTGTAGAAGCGGTTAATAGGTAGAGGAGGTGCAAAATGACAGAGCTGGGAGAGAGCGTAGCAGTTTCCGTATCAAAAAAAGCCGAAGAGGGAAAATTGCTTGTTAAGGTACTTGATGCCTGTACAAATGATCCCATTGAGGGCGCCAACGTTACTGTAGGCTCGGATAAAAAAACGTCCAACAGTTCTGGCGAGGCATCTTTTGACAAATTACCAACAGGAACCCTTCCGACAAAGGTAGTAAAACATTTCACAGACGCCGATTATTCAACATTCCTTGTGCATTACCCGAGAGTAATGCGTTCTCACAAAGCCAAATCTACTGCTTTGGACTCGCCTTCTATCAGCGAAGGTGCGGAAACAAAAGCAGATATTCTGCTTGAAGTATACAAAGTCTTAGATGAAATAGTTTTTCATCGGCGCCACATAGATATAGGCGGTGAGGATAAATATGGTCACTGGTGGTCAGTCTTCGCCCCTAATATGAGTTTTGGTTGGTGGCCCAAATATCCGGTTGGACATCACTTGAATCGCCGTAGTACCCCGCCTGAAGAACCTGCTCCCTTACCAAATAACGCTGGCTGGAAGGAAAAGGCTGCTCACATGTTTGCCGTTGCGAGCTATAAAGCGGCATTGGCAATCTTTGACGCGAAAGAGGGGGGAGTAGGGCAGACCCTCCGGGGAGTTGACGGTGAGTTAAACGGCGTAACTGCATTCGGCGGTATCGCGCGTCCCGGTATGTATGTAGACCCTCATGCGGGCGGAGGTGATAGTGGTAACGAGCAATATTCTCCTGTCATTAAAGAATGTACAGATATCTTGTCCATCAGGACGGCCGCAGAAGCATTTTCTACGTCATATTCCGGTGATTGGTCCTGGAGATTTGAAGCGGGAAATCATTGCCATACTTTTCAAAAGGCGCTGATGCGCCATTTAAATTTTGATAAGTACAAAGTCATTAAATAATGAAAGCCGTCATTTGTATACTTGCGCTCTCATTCTTATCTATTCTTGGTTGCAGTGGTGAGGAAATGGAAGGTTTTATTAAAACTCAGAAAAACGAAATTCAATGCCAGGTATATTTCTTTAAAAGCTGGGCGACATACAGTCACCCAGTTAAGCCTGTAGATGCAATGGACTATACGGAATCGATAAAGCGTGGCAAGTTTTATAGGGCCTGGATGTGTGATACCAAGGAAAGCCACTCCTTGTTTACCTTATTTGAAGGAATAGAACTATCCGGGTTTGATCCGCAATTAATCCCCAAGGCAGCTGAGGTAAATTTTTATTCTGCCATGCGCAACCAGCAGGGCGAACCGGTCAAGGGAAAAAAAATTACTCCTGAAAATACACTTTATGAGCAAGATTATTTTATCGCTTATACACAGAACGGCGAAGAACAGATTCAATATGTTAAACAGGCGGTTAAACTCTGCTATGAGTACGTTTATAAAGACTCAGGCGCACTCGATAAAGTAATAATTACTAATGCACTAGGTGAGAAAAATACACTGGAATACTGATGAAAAAGCAGGGCGTTTCAAATTAGAACTAGGGAATATTCCCTCGTTCTAATTTGACTCCATGTATTGCTGTCAACGCTGCTCATTAGAACGCAATTCTTCACGCCGCGTTATAGCTTTCTCATAAGCTTCGAACGCCGCGTCACGATTTTTAAATTGAAAGATATGATTTATTGAACATTCGTTATCTCGCGTAATAATCTTATCGATACGTCCGCCACAAATTTCGCTGAATATGCCATTGAGTGGGCGATTAAGGCATATTGAGGGCTCAAATGATAAATGCAATTTAACATAATATACATTATGCGCACATTGACCGGTGAGGTCATTGGTGAAATTTTCAAAGAAAAACAATCAATTAGCCGCGCATGGATCATGAATCACCATCAATAATGCAAACGCCAATAGTTCATAAAGCACCGGCAACACCAAAACAATGACTCATATGCTGCGCGTGGTCGGCGGCGTCGTATAACCCCGGTTGAATTACACATTCATTTCTTTTTTGGCTATCAATCATACGGAAATATTTTCCGTCATACGGTTTCAATTACATCGCAAGTAACACGATTTAGTTGTAGAAATTTGATGCCAGAATTTACTCTGTGAAAAACAAATTTCTTATAAAAATTTTATTTTGTGTGACGCCTGCGTGAATCATGGCATGACCATAACGACAGATTCGATGAGATTCGTGATGCGATGCGCAATCCAGATAATTAAAAAAAATGAGAGACGCCATACCTTAGTTTCAAATTGACAATATCGTCCCACAGTTGTTTACTCCCCTACGACGCCGGCCGTCGGTGGTACGAAAATAGCGCTTGATAATAGATTCAAATAAGCAGTAGGCCTCGCTATTCACTTTGTTTTTCCGAGTCGAACCTCCGTCGATGTTCAGGCGTTTCAGTGTAAATATCAGCAACACTCCCAATGCCAATAATGATTTCAAACAGGAGTTCGAAAATGACCATCCATTTACCAAGAAACCTGCTCTTTGCAGCAGCTGTACTCACGTCAGCCCATGGGGCGCACGCCCTGACCTCCGGCTCTGCCGAAGCCACACTTGATGTCAATAACAATTGGGGTTCCGGTTATTGCGCCAATGTCACCATTGCCAATAATGGCAGTCAAGCTATTACTTCCTGGACGGTTGGCTTGAACCTTAATGGCACGACCATCAATAACCTTTGGAACGGCAACCTGAGTGGCATTACGGTTACCCCCGCACCTTATAACGCCAATGTTGCGCCGGGCGGCAACACCAGTTTTGGTTTCTGTGCCAACGGTAGCGGGACGCCAGCACTTGCGTCGTTTACCGTTCAGGGCGGCGGCGGTCCAATCAGTAGTTCCAGCAGTTCGAGCAGCGCCGTTAATTCGAGTAGCTCTGTTAGCTCGAGCAGCTCTAGCAGTTCAGTTGCCGGTGGTAACAACAGCATCACCGTGCGCATGAGCGGCGTTACCGGTGACGAGAGTGTCAGCTTGCAGATCGGTGGCCAGACCATTCAGACCTGGACATTGAGCGTCGGCATGCTCGACTACACTGTACAAACCAACGCTACCGGTCAGTTGCGCGTTGCATTTACCAATGACGCTGGTGATCGCGATGTCGAAGTGGATTACATCATCGTCAACGGCATGACCTATCAGGCTGAAGATCAGGAAGATAATACCGGCGCGTGGGACGGAGAATGTGGGGCGGGTTCCTTCTCACAAATGTTGCATTGCAACGGTTCCATCGGTTTTGGTAACCCGTTCGATGGCAGCAACTCATCGTCCAGTTCCAGCAGCACCTCAAGCTCAAGCAGCAGCCAGAACCCCGGTAACCCGAATTTCCCCGATTTCTTTGTGGGTAACATCACCACCAATGGTTCGGTTCGCTCCGACTTCACCCAGTACTGGGATCAAATTACACCGGAAAATGAAGGAAAATGGGGTTCCGTTGAGAGCACTCGCGACCAGTACAACTGGGGTCCGCTGGATGCCATTTACAACTTCGCTCGCGCGAACGGTATTCCTGTCAAAGCGCACACCCTGGTGTGGGGGAGTCAGCGTCCGGGTTGGATTGACGGCTTGAGTGCTGCCGAGCAGCGCGCGGAAATTGAAGAATGGATTCGCGATTACTGCGCACGCTACCCGGATACGGCGATGATTGATGTGGTGAACGAAGCTCTGCCTTCGCACGCGCCGGCAAATTATGCGGCCAATGCGTTTGGCAGTAATTGGATCACTGAGTCTTTCCGGTTAGCGCGCCAGCATTGTCCGAATGCCATTCTGATCTACAACGACTATAACTTCATGACCTGGGATACCGATGCCATCATCGATATGATTCGCCCGGCTGTGAACTCCGGTTATGTCGATGCTCTGGGCCTTCAGGCGCACAGTCTCTACTCTCCGCGCGTCTGGACCGCTCAGGAAATCCAGGCGAAACTGGATCAGATTTCCGAATTGGGCCTGCCGCTGTACATCTCCGAGTATGACATTGAGGCGACGAATGATCAGACTCAGCTACAGTACATGCAGATGCACTTCCCTATCTTCTACAACCACCCCAATGTGGCCGGTATAACCCTCTGGGGTTATGTTGTCGGTGCTACCTGGCGTGAAGGCACTGGCCTGATTCAAAGTAATGGTCAGCAGCGCCCTGCCATGCAGTGGTTGATGGAGTATCTGAACCGCTAAGCGCTTGCAGTATCAATAAGCGTTTTACGCAAACGATCAAGGGAAACGGATTTCCCTTGGTGCTCTTTCCCGATGACTCTCCGCTAATTTGTCTCTCACTCCGGATTTATTTCCGCCGCGTCACAACCAGACCCACGGCTGCAATACGGTGTGCCTCAACATACTCCGGCTGTTCCAGCTCTTCGCTAAAAATATCTGGATCTATCTCTTCATAAAACCAGTGGCAGTTTGCCTCAGCGAGCAAGTGACGCAATTCGGCCATCAATGGATCTGAGCGGCTTGTCATGGCGACGCCGGTGTATAGGAGCAATCGACCTCCAGGTGCCAAACGGCTAATCGCGTGTTGGACGATACGGATACTTAAATGCAGTCCGAGCTGAGCGCCACCATCTCTATAAGCGCGGCCAGCAGTATCCTTTATGTAAGGCGGGTTCGATATGATGAGGTCAAAGTTGTCGTGAACGGTGGTAAAGACATCGCCGTGCACAAAGCGGGCTTCGACAGTTGCGGCGGCAGCATTTGCCCGTGCGTAAGTTATCGCCAGGGGGTTAATGTCATTCAAAGTAAGATCAACAGGACTTCTCGACGCGCGCACGGCGACCACCCCACCCGCCCCGCTGCCGCTACCGATATCCAGGATTCTCACTGGATCGGCGGAGCTGACCACGCAGCTTTGCAACGTCTGCCGAATGAAGCGCGCGAAACGATAGGTATCAGGGCCAAAAAATACAGCGTCAGATTGGGTAGTTGGAAATGCAGAGTGTAAAAATAAATCTTCTCCCAGTGAAGATATTCGCACTTTGCTTTTAAAAAATTCGCCGCAGGGCTGTAGCAGGTCCGCTTCTATCATCAAGCTGCGCAGTAACGGCGACAGTACGTTGATGTCAAATGGCACATTCCAGCCGAAGATGTCCCAGAGCGTGGTGCCCGGCGCCTGATGCTGTGTAAAAAAACGCTGATGAGTGACCGGCGTCACGGTAGTAAATCGATAGCCTTGCGTTGCAAGAGTTCGCAAAAGCTCTACCATTAATTTTTGCGATGGTGAAGCCGGACTTTCATCTCGGGGCTGAATGTTCAATTCACGCTGCGTTAGCAATTGACGACCTTTTTCCTGCTATTCTCCATGTCACTAACGCTCAACCCGAATTCACGGCTATACCGATCAAAGCACAGCTTGCCGCACTGCAATCGCATCAACGCGCCTTCAGCAATGAATTGCGCACAATCGGGATTTTCTGCAACCAGCGGTTGGATAATTTCTCTATTCCAGGCTTGCGAGTGACATACATCCAGTACTGCGTGCAAATCAAAATAGGCACGCGCTCGTCTCGAAAAGCCGACGCGCTTCATACCTTGCGCAACACGTGCAGCTCTTAACGGAGCGGTTAATTCGATAACGCCCAGCGCGCCGAGCGAGTGATACGCGTAGCGACGCGAAGTCGCAAGCCCCAACATGGTATTTGCCAGCGCCAGGGATTCCCACACCGTCGAACCAATAGAAGGCTGCAAACCTAGATTCCGGACCATATATTCAAGCAGCGGGCCGTGCATTGCGCGCGGTTTGCCACGGCCCATTTCATCCCAGTAATTTCTTGCGCATTCGAGTTTTGCCTGCACCGGCAGCTTCACTTGAGTGTATGCCACCAGGTCATCAAACCCCGCCTCGCCTGCCGCTTCCTGCGTTAAAAACCATTTCAATTGATCTGCCGTTGCGGTATTGGCTAACCAATCAAACAATGGATGGTGTTGTCCAGGGCCCCACTCCGCCAAAGATTCAAACCAAGCGACAAATTGATCTGCATCACCTGTTGTTCTCCGCGTAAGTGGTTTTATCGATGCACGTAATGCTTCCAAAAATTTTCCTTCAAGAAGACGATACGCGAAGTCGTTACGTTCATTTTCTTCCCACAGTGGCGAAGGCGTACCTACTGCCAAGCGAATGTTGTTAAACTTAGCGAGACGCGAATGAAAAATAAAAGGATCTTTGTCGATGCTGATAAGTGACATAGGAATTCCTATCGCGCGTTATTATTAAATCTCTAAGGGGTTCAAGCTTCTCAGAAGCCAGTTTATAAATTCGCGCATCGCAGATTTTTTTTCAGTTCGGTTTGACACACTTAGCGCTGACTTGCGTACCGAATTCTTATAAATGGCGTGCTGTAGTGAATAAAAAATTTCTCCAATTAAAACACCAACAAACGAAGCGCAAATATTTTCTTATTCTTTCGTGCCATTAAATATCGCTGTTGGTATCTCTGCTGCCCGCCTATTTACCGTTTTCCGTTCGTCACATCTCATTTTTTTATATATAAAAATAATTCCGTATGTGATTTGTATCCCATTCCTGAACTTTAGTCGCATGATCCAACGCGCTCGTCCTCGTCATCGGCCTCGGGTCGTTACTATATGGTCCCGCAGACTATTTTGGCTGCAGTTCATCCTCAAATGACGTGCTGCGGGTTCATCTCAATCGAAGCGTCTGCTTCCGATGTCCTTAAAAATTTAATAACGATAGGAGAACAACCTGATGAAAACCTCACGATTAAAAGCGCTTGGCCTCGCGGCCTTGCTCAGTACCGGGCTGGCGGCCAGTTCATCAGCTTTGGCTCAGGCTAACTGTGAATATGTAGTAACTAACAGCTGGGGTAGCGGCGCGACGGCCGCTATCGAAATAACTAACAACAGTACTACTGTGATCAATGGCTGGAACGTCAGCTGGTCCTACAATAACAATCGTGTCACCAGCAGCTGGAATGCCAATGTCAGCGGCAGCAACCCCTATTCAGCCAATAATCTAAGCTGGAATGGCAGTATCCAGCCGGGGCAAACGGTTTCCTTCGGCATGCAGGTAAATACCAATGGTGCCGCTGAAACGCCAGCCGTAACCGGCAGTATCTGTGGCAGTAGTCCAGCTTCTTCGGCGTCCAGTTCAAGTAGCTCATCAACGCCGCCAGTGAGCTCCTTATCCAGCGTGCCGGCTTCATCCGTTGCCAGTTCTGCCAGCAGTTGCGCCAGTGCCGGTTCGCAATGCAATTGGTATGGCACCAACTACCCACTTTGCAATACCACGCAAAGCGGCTGGGGTTGGGAAAATAATCAGAGCTGTATCTCACGCAGCACCTGTACCAGCCAACCAGCCCCCTTTGGCATTGTGGGCGGCGCTGCATGTCCGGGTTCGAGTTCATCCTCCAGCGCAACGCCGATCAGCTCCAGTTCATCATCGGCTCCAGGTTCCTCCAGCAGCGCTTCCAGTGTCACCAATCCCGGTGGCATGACCAGTGTTGAATTGACCCAGGTGATGGGTGTGGGTTGGAACCTGGGTAATTCCCTGGATGCGATCGGCGGCGAAACGGCCTGGGGTAATCCGATGGTGACCCAGCAATTAATCAACGCCGTGAAAGCAGCCGGTTTTGATACCTTGCGGGTGCCGGTGGCCTGGAGCAAATTCTCCGATCCAGCCAACTTTGTTATCCAAAGCAGTTGGATGGATCGCGTTGAAGAAGTGGTTAACTACGGCCTGAATGCAGACATGTATGTCATTGTGAACATCCACTGGGACGAGGGTTGGATGCAGCCGACTTATGCGCAGCAAAATTACGTCAACAATCGTTTATCGATTATGTGGGAACAGATTGCTACGCGCTTCCGCGATTACGATGAGCGTTTACTGTTTGCCGGCACTAACGAGGTGATGGTCGAAGGTGATTACGGCACACCAACCGAGGAGTACTACACGGTCCAAAACAGCTTCAACCAAACCTTCGTCGATACCGTGCGCGCTACCGGCGGTGGTAATGCCACGCGTCATCTGGTTGTACAAGGCTTCAACACCAACATCGATCACACGGTAAATTTTGCTGAGATCCCGGTGGATACCGTGGCGAATCGTTTGATGATGGAAGTACATTACTACGATCCTTACAACTTTACGCTGAACGAAAACAGCAGCATCACGCAGTGGGGTGCCATTGCAACGGACCCAAACGCCACCGAGACCTGGGCCAATGAATCCTGGGTTGATGCACAGTTCCAGCGTATGAAGACTAACTTTGTTGATCAGGGCATCGGTGTGATCCTGGGTGAATACGGAGTGATCTCTCGCCCCAATGTGGCCAATCACGAGATTTACCGCACCTACTGGAACGAGTACATCACCGAGTCTGCGGTGAATCATGGCCTGGTTCCGGTTTACTGGGATAACGGTTACGCCGGTAACGCAGGCATGGCGATCTTTGACAGGAGCAACGGCAATCAGCTGTATCCTGCGATTGTTGATGCGATTGTCAGCGCAGTAGAGTAATGCTCCGCTCCCGCATTTAGCGGGAGCTTTTAACATACCGGCCGGCAATGTTATGCGTGATACCCCTCATGCTGATTGGTGGCCGGTTTTCGTTTGGGAATTTCTTTCCTTACAATGGGTCGGTCTTTATGAAAGTGGCCGCCCTGCTCCATCACAATGTGCCGCTGCAATATCCACACTGCATAGATTTCAACGACGACCTAACATAATTTCAACGGTTGAAAGGAGTTTTCTATGCGCTCGGCTACGTCTTTTCTCACGTCTGTCAGCCTGGGGTTATTCTCCTGGCTGGTTAGCTCTGCCAGCTTCGCCCAGGCAAGCTGCGAATACATCATTGCCAATGAATGGAATGATGGTTATACCGCCTCCATACGCGTAACCAATACGCAAACCTCTGCCATTCAGGGGTGGCAAGTGAGCTGGCAATATCAAAGCAATCGCGTCACCAACAGTTGGAATGCACAGGTAAGCGGCAGCAATCCCTACAGTGCCAGCGATATGGGTTGGAATGGCACCATTCAACCCGGACAAAGCGTGGAGTTCGGTTTTCAGGTTAGTAAAAATGGCGGCGCAACAGAACGCCCTGCGGTGACGGGCAGCGTTTGCAGTGGCGGTGGTGCCACGTCTTCCGCGAGTCCGGCATCGAGCTCACCTTCGTCGCAGCCAGCTTCATCATCCAGTGTTGCCAGCAGTGTCAGTTCTGCAAGCTCCAGCATCGGGCCGATTACCGGCGGATGCAGCGGCTATGCGACACGCTTCTGGGATTGCTGTAAACCGCATTGCGGCTGGTCAGGCAATGTGCCAAGTGGAATGGAGCCGATGAAAAGTTGCGGCGCCAATAACCAGGTGCTGTCTGACCTTGATGCGACCAGCAGTTGCGAAGGTGGTAACGCGCACACCTGCTATGGCCTCGCGCCTTTTGCCGTGAATAACACGTTATCTTACGGTTATGCGGCCACGTCCAGCGGTGATGTGTGCGGACGTTGTTATCAGCTGGAATTTACTGGCCAGTCTTACAATGCACCCGGTGATCCTGGCTCGGCGGCCTTAGCGGGAAAAACCATGATCGTGCAGGCAATTAATGTCGGGTACGACGTGGGCGGCGGCCAGTTTGACATCATGGTTCCCGGCGGCGGTGTTGGTGCATTTAATGGCTGCGCAAATCAGTGGGGCGTTTCCAATTCGGAACTGGGTGCGCAATATGGTGGCTTCCTCTCCGCGTGTAAAAGCGAGTTGGGTTACAACGCGACGCGCGAGCAATATAAATCCTGCGTGACCAGTCGTTGTGACAGTGTATTTGGGTCGCGCGGATTAACGGAATTGCAAGCCGGTTGTCGCTGGTATGCGGATTGGTTTGAGGCGGCAGATAATCCTTCCCTGCGCTACCGTGAAGTCTCCTGCCCGGCGGAATTGATTAATACGTCCGGTATGAATCGCAGTAATCTGGGCGGTATCAGTAACAGTTGTAATTAATCGCCGCTACATTTTTGCAGTATTCCGATAGCGTTTATCTTCGGAATACTGCAATCATTCCACCAATATTTATTCACTTGTCACAATATCTCCACTCGAGTTGATGCGTCGAAAGTATCAAAACTCGCAAGATAAGTATCACTTCTGACAACACCCCTGCTCCATCCTTGAAGAGATTTTCAGTAGCAGGCAGGAAGCCAGGCTTCGCTACGCAAAACAAAACTAAAAACAAACTGAATTGAGGTGATTCTCATGTTGAAAAAGGCAATGGTTTGGGCGGGAATGTGTTGTGGCATCTTGTTGTCGCTGCCGAGTCTGGCGGCCGTAAATTGCACCAACTTACCGACCTGGCAAAGTGGTACCGCGTACAACGGTAATACTACGGTGAAACACAATGGCAAGTCCTACACCTCGCAGTGGTGGACGCAAGGCGCCAATCCGGAAACCCATTCCGGCCAATGGCAGGAATGGAAATACAACGACGTATGCAGTGGTGCTACACCAACAAGTTCCAGCAGTTCGTCCTCATCATCCACCCGGGTTTCTTCTTCCTCCAGCAGTGCGACGAACACAGGCGGCTCATGCCCAACATGGAGCGCCGGAACCTTCTACTCAGCGGGGACGGTGGTGAGATACAACGGCGCGTTCTACGTGGCGGAACACGATAATCCCGGCTACAGCCCGACCATCAGTACCTGGTATTGGGACCCGGTTTCATCTTGTCCGGGCGGAAGCAGTTCATCGTCCAGCAGCTCTACCCCAACCAACGATTGCGGTACCGATTGGTATGAAGCACGACTGACGAATTATGAGTCTTATCCGGACCCGGGCAGCATTGAGTGTATTTATTACAACGGTTGCCAATGGGCGGGCTATTTCTATGGCGTGAATGGCAAGCAACCGGAGTCCTGGGTTGCAGCTAATAACATCATCGCGGTGCACATGAAAGACTGGAATTGGCTGGGCCTGAAAACCCTGAATTTGCGTCAGGGAAATCGTCGCATTACCGGTAAAGTCTATGACGCTTGTGCTGATTCGGATTGCAACGGTTGCTGCACCGCCAACCTTGCCGGTGATGGTTTCCTGATTGATATTGAAAAATACACCATGCAACGCTTCGGCTCCGGCGACGGTATTGTGGAGTTCCAGGTTTGTTATTAATGTAAAAACTTTTTTGTAGTGCCCCTCTATATCCCCGCTTCGGCGGGGATTTTTTATTCCCGTTCAACCCGTAAATCATCCGCTTCGTCGCAATTGGCTAACAGGTTTAACTCGCGCACAGAAACCGTCTATCAACTTCGTTTAGTATCCAAGCCCCATAAGGTGCGCGTAATAAAGCGCATAATAAAGAGTCCCTTGCAAGAGGGCATCTGGAGAGCACCGGCGCAGCCGGACAATTACCTGGCATCGCTATCGGACGGTTAATACCGGTCCGATGTAACGTATTTTTAAGGGTAATGTCTATGTCTTTGCTCGCTTCTATCGCCGTTGGCAAACACTATCGCTTTATCCCGGTTTGGATATTTGTCGGCGCGGTATTAAGTGGTTGCGGCGGGTCGTCGTCCGGTGATGATTCCGCAGCTGCCAGTGTATCTTCAGCGGCATCCTCTTCGTCTGTTACTGCGTCGTCATCAATATCCGTTATAGCAATTTCGAGCGCGCCAGCATCTTCGTCGATATCTTCACGTGTTTCGTCCGTTGCCATTTCCAGCAGTCTTTCTTCATCATCCGCATCAAGTGACGCTTCGTCTTTATCATCTTCGTCGGCGGACAATCTTGTAAGCCAAAAGCGCGGGCTGGCGTACGGCTATCATTCTCTGGCGGATTTGTCGGTGATGCAAGGCAAGGTAAGCTGGTGGTACAACTGGGCGGTGACGCCCGAGTTGCCAGTGAGAGATCACTATGAAGACTACGACATGGATTTTGTACCCATGGCCTGGAACGGTGAGTTTAATGAAACCGCGCTACGGGAATTTCTTGATGAGCATCCCAACGTAAAATATTTGCTCGGTTTTAATGAGCCCAATTTTGCCGAACAGGCCAACCTGACGCCCCAGCAAGCAGCGGATTTATGGCCGCAACTGGAAGCCATTGCCGATGACTACAATTTGAAATTAGTCGCACCGGCCGTGAATTACAGCCCTGGTAATGTGGATACTCCCGGTACAGAGGATGACTGGAGTCCCTGGGAATATCTGGATGCATTTTTTGAAGCCTGTGAAGGTTGCCGCGTGGATTACATCGCCGTGCATTGCTACATGAAATACGCCGGCGCGTTTGAATGGTTTATCGGTGAGTTCGAACGTTACGACCGTCCCATTTGGGTAACGGAATGGGCTTCCTGGGATGAGGGCGGCCCGGCCAACGTTGGTGAGCAGATGGATTATCTTGCAAGCACCGTTCGCTGGATGGAAAACAGCCCCAACGTGTATCGCTACTCCTGGTTTATTGGCCGTACCGACGGCGGTCCCTCGGCATTTCCTTATCTTGATATTTTAGCGGGTGATGGACAGCTGAGTCCCTTGGGCGGTTTGTACACGGCCATTCCGGCGAAAAATTATCGTCACACCCTGCCCGGCCGCATTGAAGCCGAAGGTGCGCACAGCCTAACCAACTTCACGCACCGCGCCACGGCGGATACGTCCGGCTATGTCAATCTTGTGGCTGGCGCCAATGCTTCAGCGGAATTCAAGGTGCACGTAACGCAGGCTGGAAATTATCAATTAAACCTACGCGTGGCGAGTGCAGAACCCCAGCGTGAATTGCGCGTACTCCTGAATAATACATCGCTGATGACCCGCAATAATATTCAAACCGGCGGGGAACAAGTGTGGCAAACACTGAGCGCAAATATCATCTTAACCGCTGGCGATCACAGCCTTCTTTTGGAAGTACCTACCGCGAACCTGGCCATAAATTGGTTGGAAGTTTCACCACTGTAAGGGACTGGCGGGATCTACAACAGATCCCGCTCGCTGCTTGATACATAAAGGGACAAAACGATGATACGTGCCGCTTGCCTGGACGACGCCACGCATTTTTACGAAACACAACGCGTCAATCGCCCCTCTGAATTGGTTAATACCTTCACCGACAGTTTTTACTTTGCCAAGGATTTGCTCGGGCGTTTTGTTTACGCCAATCAGCTATTGTTTGATTACTTTGATTTAGCCGATCCTGAAGAAGCTATCGGTAAAACCGACGCGGATTTTTTTCGCGGAGAAATTACCGAGCAGATTCGGTGCGACGACCTCAGTGTCATGAGCGGTCGCCCGATGGTCAATAAATTGGAGCTGATAGAGGATGGGCGAGGCGAAGTACTCTGGCTGGTTACCTCAAAGATTGCCTTGAAAAACCGCGATGGCCAGATCGTGGGCGTGGAAGGTATTAGCCGCTCAGCGCGCCATGCTGAATTGAACATGAAGTCGTATAACGTATTTTATGAATGCGTTAATTACATGCAGAAAAACTTCAGGCAAACCATTTATGTCGACAAACTGGCCGGCATGGCCTGCATGTCGGTGAGTACCTTTGAGCGAAAATTCAAAAAACAATTTGGCTATTCTCCCAAGCAACACATCAAACGTTTACGCATACAGGAAGCCTGCCATTTATTGCGCGCCGGTCTGACCATTCAACAGGCCGCCATGGAAAGCGGTTTCTGTGATCAGAGCTACTTTACCCGTGAATTCCGCGCCATCATGGGAAAAACCCCAAAAAAATTCCAACGCGACATCGCCCTCACCTAACCAACACTCACAGCCAAACCCACACCCGTAGGTCGGATTAGCGCAGCGTAATCCGACACTTTCTATGTAATCGCCACTCTCCAAAACCAATTGCCGAAAACCCACCAAAAATTAACGTAAACGTTACAAACTGCTTTACGCACTCAGGTGTAGTCTGGCTTTCCATTCAAGATAACAATAAACACCTAAAGGGAAGACCATGCTACGTCAAAAAAAACTTTCACTCGTGCTTTCACAACTCATCGCCGCAGCCAGTATTGGCGGATTAATTCACACAGCCAATGCCCAGCCCGGTAAATATGCGCTGGAAGAAGTATTGGTAACCGCGCGTAAAAAAACAGAAAATTTGCAAACCGTGCCGGACACAGTGGCCGTACTTTCCGGCGAAACCGTTGAGCGAGCCAACATCAGCGCAGCGCGCGATATCACGATGCGTATGCCTAACGTCTCTATCGTGGAATCACTAAGCCCTACATCCACATTTATTATCGTGCGCGGCATTTCTTCAGTACGCAACTCAGAGCCTGCCGTTGCGGTCGTTGTCGATGGCGTACAGGTCGGCAGTGCCTCCGAAGTATCACAGTCTTATTACGATGTGGAGCAAATCGAGTTATTAAAAGGCCCGCAAGGCGCGCTCTATGGGCGTAATGCACTGGGCGGTGCGCTGATTATTACGTCCAAAAAACCGGGCGATGATTTTACCGGCAAGGTGAATATCGGCACCGGCAGCGGTGGTTTAAAAGAAGTTTCTGCATCTTTCTCCGGGCCGCTGGCAGATGACTTATTTTTCCGTGTGGCCGGCAACCAACGCACCTTCGATGGCACCATCGAAAACGAATACCTTGAACGCGTACTCGAACGCAACAGCCGTAGTGTAACCGGTGATGCGCCCACAGATTCTTATATGGATTTTGAAGAGAACGAAGATTTCCGTGTTCAATTATTGTGGGAGCTTTCGGAGTTTACCTCGCTGGATTATCGCTATTCAGAAAATAATCTGGAATCCGGGGCCATGTGGTATCGCAATATTTATCGCCTGGAGAGCAATCCTGATGAAACCTATGAGTTTCCGATCAACTCCAACGGTAATCCCGTTGCCATTCGCGGTATCGATAGCCACACCCTGATGTTCAAACACGCATTTGACAGTACGGAATTTTCCTGGATTACCAACCACACCGACACCAACGAACGTTACGGTGTTGCCGGTGAAGTGCGCGGCAATGATCGCACCGGTAATGTTTTGTTTTTCACCCAACCCTTCGTCGAGGAATTTATTGCGCAATTGGATGATCCGGTGGATCAGGCATTTTTCAGTGCGCAGATAGCGGACCAACTGGCCGGTAATTTTGTCGGCAGCGATCAATACTACGACGTGGAAACCTTATCATCGGAAGCGCGTTTTTCAGGCGAACGTGATCGTTTGAGTTATGTGGCTGGCGCGTACGTTTTGTTGACGGATCGCGCTGATACGATTCGCGCAACCTGGGAAACGCCCAGTGGTGCGCCGTTTAATTGCGCACCCGCTTACGCCGGTGGCCCCAGTGTTACGGACTTTACGTGCAACGGTTTAATCAATACGACCCAGAATGAACAGAACAATACCGCCTGGGCATTATTCGCCAGTACGGATTACCAATTGTCCGATGTGTTTACCCTGACCCTGGCAGCGCGCTACGACGAAGACCGGCGCGAAGTCACGCGAATTGATGGTCCCACTGTCGATACTGATGGTGCAGGTGTCGGTGCCTGCGATTCAGATGCCGACCCGGAAAATTGCGCACCGGCCGGTGCAAAACTTGAAGAGACGTTTGACGCATTTCAACCCAAAGCCTCACTGGTTTATACACCGAACGAAGACTGGAGCTTTTATACAACCTATGCACGCGGTTTCCGCAGCGGCGGTTTCAATGCCTCCGGTGCATTACTGACGGACACTTACGATAAAGAAACACTCGATAGCTTCGAATTCGGTTTCAAGACAACATTGCTCGATGGTCGCCTGCGCGCGAGCTCGGCGATTTTTTACCAGGATTATCAAAATGCGCAGCAATTTGAATTCGATGGCAACACCTTTGTGCAAAGTCTTTACAACATTCCGGAAAGTACGATTTACGGTATAGAAGGCACCATTGATCTGGCGGTGACCGAGACCTTGACTGCCGGTGCCGGTTTCGGCTGGATGGATTCTGAAATCGTTGAATTTGATGATGAGATCTTTAACCGAATGGAATCGGAATTGCTGGCACGAACCGCCAACAGCGTAAAACTGCCCGCCGGCACCCGTGAAGCCTTTGATCATCAATTTGAAGGTGAGCACCTGCCCAACTTTGCGCACCAGACCGCCAACCTGTTTTTATTGCACGAATTGTCTTTTGGTCGCGATAAAACCCTGATCACCCGGGTGGATTACAACTACTCCGGTGACCGTTACTGGTGGCTGGATGGCCAGGATGTACAGGAGTCGGTCAATCTGGTGGATTCCAGCATTGCCTTGCAATTGGCGGATAACCTGGAATTCCAGTTGTGGTGCAAGAATTGTTTCGATACGGAATATGATTCTGAATACGCGCCCACTGAAAAAGAGTTGTTTGGTGGCGCGGCAAAAGACGTAGCTTATCGCGCGCGGGGAATTACCTGGGGGGTGAAGGCGAAGTATGATTTTTAGCTAACTGCTTGACCAGTGTCGGATTACGCTGCGCTAATCCGACCTAGGGTTTTGTTGGTGTCCCACTTTTTGTTTGGTGTGGGAAACAAGGGAATAGCACAGCATTTTTATCGCCGCTACACGCCTGTTTTCCTTGCTTCCCACTTTACTTCACTACTGCCAATTCCCACCTTTCGCTCAGCGTTAACTGTTACTGGATGATCGACTAGTACCTCAGTTATAGTCCAGACACTGTTGCCAACCCGGTTATTCCGTGCACAGAAAACATAATTATAAA
Source organism: Cellvibrio sp. ARAG 10.3 (assembly GCF_051846955.1). Lineage (NCBI taxonomy): Bacteria > Pseudomonadati > Pseudomonadota > Gammaproteobacteria > Cellvibrionales > Cellvibrionaceae > Cellvibrio > Cellvibrio sp. ARAG 10.3. Next base: position 68,736 of record NZ_JBPYCU010000002.1, on the reverse strand, counting down.
TCGCACACAACAATAATCTGCTGTTGGCTTCAGTCACGCATCAATCAGTTTTTATTTCTCTTTTCGTCAGGTTGCCTCGTGTTGTTATTCGCCAAGCCAGCGCTTGCGATAAAAGGGGCTGCTGTTGCGATAAGCGGGAATGAAATTGTGGGGATTTCGCGGTTATTGGTTGGCGATTGTGATTTCATGAGTAAGTCAGGAAAACGTGCCCAAAAATAAAAACCGCCTGACTTTCACCATGTCGGTTGCTCAACTGACGTTCAAGGATTCGTGTTTTAAAGGATCTGTGACTTACCTCACGAAAAACGGTGGCGGGATGGTGCCCAACCTTTCGTTTCCACCAACAGCCGTGGTGTGTACAAACGCTGCATCCACTTAACAACCCTCCACATAATAACAATGGAGAACATCAATGAACTCTCTGAAAACGCTCTGGCGTGAGCATGGCAATGGTATTCGCCACACACGCTGGTTAATGTCGGTTCTTATTTTCAACCTGCTGGCCGTAACGACGGCATTTGCGCAAGCACCGGTAAGCACAGATTTTCAGCGGCATGTGGTCGCGGAAGGTCTGGACTTGCCGATGGAATTTGAAATTTCAAACGATGGCCGTGCGTTTGTGGTCGGAAAATGCGGCGCGTTTTACGCATGGAATCTCGATGGCGGTGTCGCGTCCCAAACCTCGACGGTACCCAATGTTCGCTGCGAATTTGAAGACGGTTTATTGAGCCTGGCGCTCGATCCAAATTTCACCATCAACGGTTACGTGTATTTTCAATACACCGCACCCGGCAGCCTGACGCGGGTATCGCGTTACCGGGTGAATGCAAACAACACGCTGGATTTGAATTCAGAAAGTATCCTGCTCGAATGGCAGACCGGCGATGAAGCTCACGGGCACATGGGCGGTTCCCTGCAATTTGATAAGGCGGGCAACCTGATTATCACCACCGGCGACAACAAAGCGGCCGGCGGTTATTTCCAGCCAGCGGCTCAGGAAACCTCCGGCAACACCAACGACCTGCGCGGGAAAGTTCTGCGTATCAGGCCCACCCCAGCCGGCGGCTATACGATTCCAGCGGGCAATTTATTTGCCGGCGATGCAACCCGTCGGCCGGAAATTTATGCCATGGGTTTTCGTAACCCCTTCCGCCTTAACATTGACCCACTGACCGGTTATTTGTATGTCGGTGATATCGGCCCGGACGCGTCCGCGGATAGCGCCGAAGGCCCCGGCGGCCTGGATGAGATCAACGAAATTCGCGAAGCAGGCAACTTCGGCTGGCCGTATATCATCGGCTACAACCAGCCCTATGCCGGCTTCAATCCCAACAACATCGTCAACAATTACAACCTCAACACCGGGGCTACTAACCTGCCCCCATCCAAATCGGCACTGTGGACCATTCGCCACCAGGCGACCATGTCTGGTCCGGTGTATCGTTTTGATGAAAGCATTGATCACGATTTTAAATTGCCCGCCTATTACAACGGCAAATTGATCTTCTGGGATTTCAACAGCAGCCGCTTCTTCACCATTGACCTGGCCGCCAACAATAATCCACCCATCGCCGAACCCATGCCGATCAATACCAATGGTTTCCAGGGCGCCATCGATACCGAACTGGACCCGCGCACCCATCAGCTTTATGTATTGCAATGGGGTTCAGGTTGCTGTGATAAAGAGCCCTACGGTGGCGGCGCACTCTATCGCTTTGACCACATCGGTGATCGCGATAACGGCACCAATATTTCAGTTGGCAGTACGGCCACAGCAACCTCTGCTGTCGGCGGCAACCTCGCCGCCTACGCTGTGGATGGTGACCCAACCACGCGCTGGGAAAGTGCGTCTTCCGATCCGCAAACACTCAACATTGAACTGCAACAGGCATCCACCATCGGCAGTATTGTGATCACCTGGGAAAATGCCTACAGCTCCCGTTACGTGATTGAAGGTTCGATGGACGGCACCACCTGGGATGTCCTGGTGAACAACACCGACGGCCACGGCGGAACGGAATTTCATTTGATCGATTCCACCAAAGAGTATCGTTACATTCGTTTGACCGGCACCGAGCGCGGCACGGGCTACGGCCATTCGATTTATGAGTTTGAAATCTTTGCCGGTGGCGAAGAAGAACCGCCGGAAGAGCTGACAGAATTTGCTTACCTGAATATGCCGCACACCCTGGATACGCAATTTACCGGCGTACCGCGCTTGCTGTCGCAAACCGGTGTGTTCAGCAATACCGCCACTATGACACCGAGCGAAAACCTCTTGCCGTTTGAGCCCAACGCCAAACTCTGGTCCGACCGCGCCGACAAGCTGCGCTGGATCTCCATCCCCGCTGACAAAAAGATTAACTGGCATGCGCGGGACAACTGGACCTACCCGCAAGGCACTGTGGCGGTTAAGCATTTCGAATTGCCTTTGAATGCTAACAACCCGGCCCAGACCAAACGCCTGGAAACCCGACTGATCGTGGTACAAGCCGATGGCAATATTTACGGCGTGACTTACAAATGGCGCGCGGACAATAGCGATGCCGATCTGCTGATGGCTGGTGCGACGGAGAATATTAATATCACCGCCGCCGATGGCTCCACCTGGACGCAAACCTGGGCTTACCCCAGCCCGACGGAATGTATTGATTGCCACAATGCAGAATCTGCGAAGATTCTGGGTCTCAGCACACGGCAGTTGAACAAGAACTTCACCTACCCCGGCATAGGTTCACAGAATCAACTTGCTCATTGGAACAATCTGAACCTGTTCAGCCCGGCGTTTACCAACAGCCAGATTGCCGGCTTCGACAAGATGGTCGACATTGCCGATACCAGTGCTTCGCTTGAGCAGCGTGTGAAGTCCTACATCGATGCTAACTGTGCGCACTGCCACGGTGTCGGCAAAGGCGGCTCGCAGTGGGATGCACGCTACAACACGCCGCTGAACCAGATGCAAATCGTTAACTCCAACACCACGGGTATTCGCAACTACCTGAATGACTATGGCATTAATAACGCCAAGGTCGTGGCGGCTGGCGCGCCGGAAGAATCCATCCTCTATATCCGCGACAAGAGCGTCAATCCGAATGACCGCATGCCGCCTATAGGTCGCGCGTTGGAACACGGTGAATATATCCAGGTACTGGAGCAATGGATCGATAGTTTGTCCGGCGATGGACCGGAAGAGCCCATCGCTGAAGAATTGCTTTCGCGCAATAAACCGGTAACGGTCTCCAGCTACGAAGGTGGTTTTGTGGGCAGCAGCGCTGTCGACGGTGTGGCGACAACCCGTTGGGGCAGCGAATTTGAAGATCCGCAATGGATTCGTATCGACCTGGAAGCGGCTTACCGCATAAGCCGTATCGTGCTGAATTGGGAAGCAGCCTACGGCAGCGCTTATGTGATTGAAGGCTCAACCGATGGCAACACCTGGTCCAACATCGTGACCCGGACCAACGGCACCGGCGGTACGGAAACCTTTGACGACTTGTCCGGTACCTACCGTTATATCCGCCTCACCGGCACCCAACGCGCGACGGTGTGGGGTTATTCATTGTTTGAGTTTGAAGTCTGGGGCGGCACTTCCGCACCGGCGCCGACCATCAATGTACTCTCGCCCACTGCCGGGCAGACTTACACGCAAGGTCAGCCCGTCAACCTGCAAGTGGGTATTTCTGATGCTAACTGGTTCAGCAGTGGCGGTAGCTTCCGCTACATCCTGGACAGCAATAATCCGGTGGAAGTAATCAGCGGTACCACCATCAGCCTGGGTGCCCTGGCGGTCGGCCAGCACAGTGTGCAGGTGCAACTGCTGAATGCGTCCGGCGCCTTAACCGGCACCGCCCGAACCGTGCAGTTTGCGGTTAGCCCGGGTGCACCGGCGGAACCTGAGTTGCTATCCGCCGGCAAGACAGTCACTACGTCCGACATCGAGGGCGATTATGTGGGCAGCAATGCCGTGGACGGCAACATGAATACCCGCTGGAGCAGCGCCCACAGCGACAACCAGTTTATCCAGATTGACCTGGGTGAAAGCATGACCATCACCCGCATCCTGCTGGAATGGGAAGGGGCGTACGGCAGCGGCTATCGTATTGAGGTTTCCGATAATGGCAGCAGCTGGACGCAGATCTATAACACCACCACCGGCAACGGCGGTACAGACGATTTAACCGTGAATGGCCAGGGCCGCTATGTACGCCTGACCGGCACCGTTCGCGCAACCCCCTGGGGTTATTCGCTGTGGGAATTCCAGGTTTGGGGTACCGAACCGGGCGGCACCGATCCAACACCGACACCGCAAATCAGCATCACCGCACCGGCAGCGGGCCAGCAGTATCAGCAAGGCACGGCGGTGAGCCTGCAGGTGGCGATCTCCGACAGCGCCTGGTTCACCAACGGTGGTCGTTACCGCTACGCGCTGGATGGCGGCGCTGCGGTGACTGTGACCAATGGCAACCCGGTGAATTTGGGGGCCTTGTCAGTTGGCAACCACAGCGTGCAAGTGACGCTGGTCAACAACCAGGGCCAGGTCGTGGGCACCAGTAGCTCGGCCAGCTTCTCGGTGCGGGAATCCGGCGGCAGCACGCCGGAGACCCCTGCCCCGACCAAACTCATCCCGGTTGACAGCAGTGCATCCACCTCGGTGGGCGGTAACACCGCTGCCGGCGGCTTTGATGGCAATCGCGCGACGCGTTGGGAAAGTGAATCCGCTGACCCGCAATACTTACAGGCCGACATGGGTGAAAGTGTCTACCTGAGCCGCATCCGCCTGGATTGGGAAGGCGCCTATGCGCGGGCCTACAGTATCCAGATCTCTGCAACCGGCAGCAGCTGGCAGACCATCTACGAAACCGATAAGGGCATCGGCGGCGTGGTGGACATTGCGCTGGATGGCCAGCAAGGCCGTTATATCCGCATCTATGGAACCCAACGCGGTACGGGTTACGGTTATTCGCTGTATGACGTGGATATTTATGGTATTCCCGCCGACGCGGGCGTGGCCTTTATCAATGTCGAATCACCCAGTGCCGGCCAAGCCATTGCGGAAGATCAGAATGTCAGCTTGCAGGTCAGCATTAGCGACAGCAGCTGGTTGTCCAGCGGTGGCAGTTACCGCTATTCATTGGACGGCAATGCGCCAGTGACTTTAGCCAGCCTCACGCCGGTGAACCTCGGCATTCTGCCCACGGGCCGCCACACGTTGCGTGTCAGCCTGCTGGATGACGCTGGTAATGAGGTCGGTATTCCGCGCACCCGTGAATTTACGGTCAACTGCGGCGACAACTGCCCTAACGTGCTGGTGTTCTCCAAAACCTCCGGCTTCCGCCATGGTTCTATCGAGGCCGGTAATGCCATGGTGCAAGACATCGCGGATACTTACGGTTTCGATGTCACCTTCAGCGAAGATTCCAGCCTGTTCACCACCGCCAACCTGGCGCAATACAGCACTATCGTATTTATGAATACTACTGGCGATATCTTCAACACCAGCCAGGAAACGGCATTCCGTTCCTATATCGAAAACGGCGGCGGCTTTGTCGGATTGCATTCGGCGGCCGACACCGAACACGACTGGACCTGGTATACCGATACGCTGCTGGGCGGTGCGGAATTTATCCACCACGGTGATGGTATTCCCCAAGCGCGAGTGGAAATTGAGAAGCCCGGTGATGTGCTGGTTAATCACATCGGTAGCGAATGGACCATTGGTGACGAGTGGTATTTCTGGCGAGATAATCCACGTAATGCTGGCAACATTGAAGTGCTCGCCAATCTGGATCGTTCAAGTTACAACTCGAATTATCCGGTGGAAGATCATCCGGTGATCTTCAAAAATACCGTGGGCGCCGGTCGCGCGTTTTACACTGCCATGGGTCACGTGGATGCCAACTTCTCCGATCCCAAAATGATCGAGATGATTCGCAAGGCGATTGAATGGACATCGGCGGATTAATCCGCCGATAGCCTGCAAAAAATCTGAAATTCTCGCAACAATTCGCGCAACTAAGTCACCCCTTCTTTTCTTAACGAAAGAAGGGGTGACCATTCCCTTCAACATCCATTACACTCCACGCCGCTGCAAAAAATTTGTCGCAGCGCGCCATTAATGACTGCAGACACAACCTTAACGAGTGAAGAGACGCACTATGAGATTTTCGCCACTGCTGCCCATCGCCCTGACCATGGCCTCCGCGCCACTGTATGCTCAGCAACCTAATCAGGAACCACTGCAAGAACAAGTCATCGTAACCGGCACCCACAGTCCGCTCGCAGCGACCCAGGTGTCATCCAGTGTCAGTGTGATTGATCGCACGACGATTGCCCAACTCAACAAAACCAACCTCGCCGATGTTTTACAAACGGTGCCCGGCGTACTGGTTGAACGTCAGGGTGGCCCTGGCGGATTAACCGTTGCCTCGATTCGCGGCGGCGAATCCAATTACACCATGGTGATGGTGGATGGTGTTGCCATGAACGATCCGGGTAATACACGCGGCGGTGCATTTGATCTCGGCAACATCAATGTGGATTCTATCGAGCGCATTGAAATTGTGAGCGGCCCACAATCAGCAATTTACGGTGCCGATGCTTTGGCTGGTGTCATCAATATTATTACGCTGCGTCCGCAGGATGGTCATCAACAAACCTTGTCTGCTGCTGGCGGCGATGAAGGTTATCAACACATCGGTTTAGGCGCGTCCGGTAAAACCGACCAATTCGATTATTCATTGCAATTTCGCGCGCGCGACAGCGGCGAGCCGGTGGAAGGCAGTGAAGCGGAAGATAATGAAGCCAACCTGCGTTTAGGTTGGCAACCCAACGACGCGCATTACATTTCTGTGAGCTACCGTTATTTTGATGGCGAGCGCAGCAGTTATCCCGAACAAAGTGGCGGGCCGTTGTTCGCCACATCAACAGAACTGGATTTCACCGATTACACCGATGAAAGCGCTGCACTCACCTGGCAATATCAGGTCACGGAATTCTGGAAAAGCCAACTGCAAGCAACCCGCTATCAACGCGAAGAAGATTACCAATCACCCGGTATCGCACCCTACACGGCTGTGCCCGCCAACGGCGCGCAAACAGAATTCACGCGCGATCAAATGTCCTGGATTAACACCCTCGGACAGCAAGGAAAATTCTGGGCTAACCTCGGCGTAGACCAGCGTAAAGAAGATGGCGACAGTCGCGGTTATCTCGATATCGGCTTCCCCTTCCCCACCGACTTTTCTCTGGAACGCACCACCGACAGCGGCTTTGTTGATCTGAATGCACAAGTTAACGAACGTTTATTATTACAAGGCAGCCTGCGCTACGACGATCCGGAGAATTTCGATAGCCAAACCTCCACCAAAGTTGGTGTACGTTTTGCGCTTACCGACGCTGTCACCCTACGTTCCAGCTTCGGCGAAGGCTATAAATTGCCGAGCTTTTTTGCCTTGGGTCATCCCTTGGTCGGCAACCCCGAGCTGCAACCGGAAAAAGCAGAAAGTTGGGATCTCGGCGTTGAATGGCAAATGAATGATCAATTGTTTAGCAGCCTGAATTATTTCAACAACGCTTACCGCGACGCCATCGACTTCGACAGCGAATTATTTACCAACGTCAACCGCGATCGAGTCGACACCAGCGGCGTTGAATGGCAAGCCCAGTGGCAAAGCATCGATGGCCGCGTCGGTGTACGCACTCATGCGACCTATACGGATATTGATGTGAAAGACAGCGTCTCCATCCTCACCGGCCGTCCACAAGCCCGCGCCGGTGTAACGGTAAACTGGCAAGTGAATGACAGTTGGAACACATCAGTGGATTACCAATGGGTCGACGAACAGTTTGCCAGCAGCCAGCACACCGGCGACACCGTGTTTGAAAAACTGGATGAATACCATCGCGTGGATGCGAATGTGTTCTGGAATATCAACGAGGTGGTGAAAGCGAATTTCACGCTGGAGAATGTGCTGGACGAGGAATATCAAACTGCTGTTGGCTTCCCTGCTCCGGGATTATTGTGGCGAGTGGGTTTGCGTTGGCAATTGGCTAATTAAGTAATGTAAGGATACCGGCTAGCGCGGTACGTCCTGCTTGTTACCGCGAACCAAATGCACCGGCAAAGGATTGCCGCGATAGCCGTTGTAATAATAAGAAACCCCGTTACCGAAATGCACGGTCTGCGCATGCTCCGGATATTTTTCGTAAGCGGAAACTGACCAGTAAGGTGTCTCTTGAGTATTGGAAAAATACGGCTTTATGTCAGAAGACTGCTGCAAGGTGTATAACTGCTTTAACTCATCAATGGTTGGTACGCGCCAATCGGTGAAACCACACAACGCATTTTTGTTAGCCGCTTTTACCAGTGCGTTCCAGTCATCAAAAGCCATGCTCCCGACTTTATCAGCGCCTACCCCACCCCAGCGAAAGGTTTTATCTTTTCCGTGCAGGCTGTCGTCGTCTGTTTTTAATTCCCATACCAAACTGGTTTTATAATCTTGCAGGCAGCGCGGCGTGTTTGACGATGGATCACCTTTCGCATCCAAAGTAACGACAGTCTCTTCCGATGTTTCTTCTGATGTATCGGCGACAAGATAATGGGCCATTGTGATGGCGACCATCCCAGTAATGAAGACGATCTGCTGGGTGCGGTTCATTATTTTCATGATTAATTCCGGTGTGATATTGACCGGAATTAATCATAACCCAACTAAAGCACAGCTTCTATGACGGCCCCCGCAGTAGGAATGATTAATGAATCTCCAGCCTCATAACTTGTCTGGCTTTTTTCGCATAGAGGCCTTGTGCACCGGCAATGTCCCGCAGCAAATCGCTTGCCCGCGCTGGTTCACCGCAAGCTCGTAAAGCAAGGGCCAGGTAAAAGCGAATGCGTTCATTGGTTGCATCCTTGATATAAAGTTGTTCCAATTTTGCCAGGGCCGTGGCGGGGTTATCCAGCGACAACTGCAACACCGCGAGATCTAGTAACGTTTCCTGGTCGCCAGGATAATGGCGTAACAGTTCCGCGAAAACCGCTTCAGCCTCTTGCTTAGCACCCAAGGCAATGTGCACCAGGCCCAAATGACGTAAAGCAATATGGTCGTCCGGTTTGATAGTCAAAGCGCGTTCCAACGCACTTTGACAACTACCGAAATCCTTACGCAAAAAATAACAGACGCCCAACTGTGCCCAGGCATCGACATCAATGGGATAGTTACGCAACACCTGTTGATAGAGCTCAATCGCTTCGTCAAAACGCCTCTGGGCCGCGATTGCCGTTCCCAAACGAACCATGAGGTGTGGTGTATGCGGGCGAATGCCCAAGGCACGCAGCCAACTGTATTCGGCGCGCTGAAAATTACCGGCATGTAAACAGAATCGTCCCAGATTATCCCAGGCCTGTAGGTTTTCTGAGTCGAGATCCACCGCTTTTTCCAGATGCTCCATGCCCTCTTCCGCCGAGCCGAGATTCATCAGTACCTGACCAAGATTACTGTGAGCCATGGACAAGTCCGGTTTTAAATCCAGTGCGGTACGCAAATGCAACAATGCCTCATCCCAGCGCTGGCATTGACCGTAAATAAACCCCAAATTATTGTGCGCTGTGGCATTCGCCGCATCTACCGTCAGCGCAGCCAGGTAAGCAGATTCGGCCGCTTTTAAATTGCCATTTAAATGCGCTTCCACACCGGCTCTGATTTGTTCAATTGCTGTATTCATTTAGGCGATCCTCGCAATAAGTCCACGGAGTAATTGGTTGGTGTCGATATCCGGCACTTCAAATTCCACATCATCAAGAGAAATATCAAAGGGCTCACCTTCTTTATAATGAATCGGTAAGCGAATACCAAAACGGTAATCGGAACCAAAGGTGTAAGACGCAAATTCCCATCGCTCGTCGTACACACTGAAGCCCAACGCGCGCACGCTGACATAGCCACCGATATCAAAGGTGAAACTCGGTTGTGCATGTACCGCCACTTCCGCTTCGATATCCAGGCCTGTAGCCGGTGTCCAGTCCACATGCACACCTGCTTCCGCCGCGCCTTCGATACCGAGTGTGCCGCCAATGTCCAGACCACCGGTTGCACTGGCACCGGTGATACCCAAACCGATGCCCGCGCGCACCGATAAACGTAAGCCGGCATTGGCAGGAATATTGAGATGGGCATCGCCTGTGATATGCGTATCTTCTTCGTGGTCCGGGTTGTAAGTCACGCCCAGGCGTAATTGATCGATCACACCGGGACCGATACCCGCCGTCGCACTCAAGCCCCCACCGATCTCCGCCACAATGCCGGGGAAAATCGGTGCTTGCACGGCGATGTTAAAGATGGATTTATTGATCTCGCGCCGCGCAAAAATTTCCAGCTCATCGGGCAAACCGATTTCACCGGTCACGGTAATTTCCCCGTTTGGAGAAAACTGTACACCGGCGGTTGCTTGCAGCCAGGGGGCGAGCTGCAAGGAAAGCGAACCGCCACCGTAAACAATCAAGGGATTATCCGGCTCGGCGGTTTCTGAAAGTGTTTGGCCATCTTCGCCGACACTGCGGTTCGTGACGCCGGCGTTGACCCGACCGGATAACATACCGCGCGAATAATCTGCTTCAATTTCGGCGGTGAAGGCGCCGTCGTTGTAGCTGACTGTTAATTCCGAGTTGATACCAGGGATAGAGGGAACAGCAGTTCCGGAAGCAGCCACCTTCCAAGTATCCTCTTGTTTATTAAGCGTAACCTCTATATTTCCGGACTCGATTCCGGGAGTATCGGCGTTAAGTTGTAACTCTCCGCCAATGGTAAGTCCTTCTTCCTCCGAGTAACTAATATCCAAACCCGCCTGTTGCACGCCAGGAATATCTGGCTGGATATCTCCCTCCGCAGAAAACTCATTATGTCCAAAGGTGACAGTAAGATTTGCTGATCGGATACCACGAATCTTATCGGGCTGATCTATTCCAATTTCTCCTGATCCTCCGAATGCACCCTCTCGGTACCAGATATTAATCCTTGCTCTATCAAAAAGTTCTGAATCGAAATCAAATTGCCCTGCTGCTGAAAATCCCGTGCGTTCTGAAACACTTACTTCTAAATTTCCTGAGCCTAATTGATTAACCCCAAAATCTATTCTGCCGGAGCCACCGAAGCCATCACGAGTGCTGTAGAAAAGTGCCAGAGTACTATCATCAATAGTTAATCCAGGTATGGGAATATTCAACGCACCTGTCGAATATTCGACTTGAAATCGCAAATCATCACCTTCCAGTATTATGGAAATCGGAATGTTAGCCAAAAGGGGGATTGTTGGACTGATCTGGCCTTCGGCATACAATCCACCATTGCGCAGTTCGATTGACGGAAAGCTTACTGGGCTGAGGTGCGTAAAACTCGTATTTAAACCTGGAATTTCTCCAGGGGATGCACAGTAGGGACCGACAGCTTTCAGGGGTATAGTGACAGGTTCATCGGTTCTGAAATTGTTGGGTAAATTCCAGGTTGCCTGAATACTACCGACATCATTTCCTTCAACGCCCTGTTCGACGTTGCTGTTCAATTCAAACCGATTGATATTAAGGCCAGCCATCGCCTCTCTTAGGCGTCGATTTGCTGGTTCGAAATTCAAATTTGGATAACGATAACGAGCTATTTCAATTCCACCTGGACCAGAAGCCAAAACAAAATTACCCGAGCTTCCCTCCAGCCGTGTAGCTGGCGCGGGCTCTATCACATCCAAATGAGCCCCTTCCTCTATTTCTGCACGCGTCCACCAATCATTATCATTTCCATCCCTTCCCTCTCCTCGAACCATTTCCGTAAATGTAATGGTATGATTTTGTAAAAATGCTCTCCGTCTGTTTGCTTTAGTTTCGGAAGATAAGGTAGAAAACGCAGGATCTTGCGCCTGTAGAAAACCGTAAACCTTTTCATAAATTTTTGTTTTAATCGTAGCTCCTGAGCTAGCGTTAGGTGCACCCTTTAATAATTCGAGATTGCCAGCGACATTACCCGCGTTCCCTGTCGTGTCCCCATAAACCTGTAGTTCTATCATATGATCAACCTGAAACTTCTGGTCTCGCGCCGTTAGATAGTTCCCTCTCCTGTCCCAATCGGGGATAATTAACTGGTTTCTAATGCCTCGCCACTGTCCGCTAATTACCTGCCCACCCGGCAAAGAAAAACTGACGTGAGCATGAGAGGACGTAGGTATCGTAAAATCAGATTGAGGATCTGCCCTCTGCATTTCTGCACGAATTTTCTGAGCAATAGTATCTTCTGTAAGCTGTACATCACGTTTCCATACGTTTACCTGCTCTTCACTAGTATTTCTACGATAACCAGCAGCCCGTCTTGCACCATGTCCCGTGTATAGCGCGGCATGGCGGTGCTTTATTGGCGGCAACTCAAGCCTGCTCAATTCATTCAATTTTGTTTCTGCCTCAGATCCGGGTGTAACAGCAGGTCGTGGGTTTACCTCTCGAAAAACTTTCCTGGCAACATCGCCCCCCTGCTGAACCACATGCGTCAACTCATGCACCAGCAACTTCCTCCCGGCTTCCGTCGTAGGCGCATATTCACCGGCGGCGAAGAAGATGTCGTTGCCTACGGTGAAGGCGCGGGCGCTGAGTTGTTTGCATAGGGCGTCGGCGTCGCCGCTGGTGTGGATGGAGACGCGGGAAAAATCGGCGTGCAGTTTGCCTTCCATTTCCTGGCGGATGTCGTCGGCCATGGGGTTTCCCTGGCCGCGCAGGGATTCTATTTTTTGTTCAGTTTCGTCGGCGACGACGGGTGTTTCGGGTGATGCGGCTTCTGTATCGGTTTCGGTCGTCGCGGGCTCTTCCTCCTGTCGATAAAGTTTTGTTTGTGCGGTAAGGTCCTCTTCTTCCGTGCGTGCAGCTTTCGTATCCAAATTTTCCGCTTCCGCACGGCACAATTTGGTGTGCGCAGCTTCCGGTTCTTCTTGCATCCGGGAAATTTTGGTTTGCAGGGATTGTGGTTGCTCTGCATTATTCTCTGGCTGGGATGAGCCCGGCGGTGCTGTTTCGTCGACTGCGCGTGCTACACCTTTCGGCATACGGCTGACTTCGTCGGCTACGCGGTCGGCTTCCTGTTCCTGGGTGTCGCCCGGTGTACTGACGGCCATCTTGGTTTGCAGGTAGGCTGAGCGCATCACCTTGCGCTGCGCTGGCGACTCTTTTTTCTCTTCGGCCTGCCGGTTGGCTGTTTTATTGTCGTGGCCGCCGGATTTTCCTGAACGCTTTTTTTGTGCAAGTGTTGCCATGGTCGGCGTCCTTTACTGTGTTGCCAATGATTGCGCCAGATGTTCAAGTTTGGTGGGAATGGCTTTACCCAGTTTGCGGTATTCATCCATCAAGGCGCGCAACAACATAGCAGGAGGAATCGTTTGATTTTCCCTCGTATTGATGTGTGTTGCTGCGGTGAGCACAGCGTTGCGAATAAAGCCGCCGGGCAGTTCTGAATAGCTGGCGAGCAGTTGGCAAAATTGTTCGCCGGGATTTCGCGCACCGAGATGGGATTGCCAGATCAGGTAACGCTCGGCTGCTGCCGGTGGGATAAATTCAATAATGGCATCCAGGCGGCGGGTGAACGCTGAATCAATACGGGAACGGCCATTGCTGGTCAGGATTGCAATGCCGGGATGGGTTTCGATGCGCGTGAGTAGATAATTGGTCAGCATATTAGCAAAACGATCACCCGCGCCACCTGTGTCCGTGCGTTTGCCGAATAACGCATCGGCTTCGTCGAGCAACAATATTGTGTCACTCGCTGCTGCTTCATCTAACAACAGGCCGAGATTCTTTTCTGTCTCACCAATGTATTTGTTCATTACCGAGGCCAGGTCTACCCGATACAAGGGTGCACCGAGTTGTGTTGCAATGTAACTGGCGGCCAGCGTTTTTCCTGTTCCACTTTCGCCGGAAAATAACACTCGAATTCCTAAATTTACCGAGGACTGGGCCGTGCAGCCCAAATCCTGCCATAAGGTTTCGCGCTTTTTACAACGCTGGATTAATTGGTGTATCTGTTGGTTCACGCCCGCTGGCAACACCAACGCATCGCTATCCACCTGACGCAACACGGGCTGTGCCAATTGACGTAACCGATGATTCCCCTGATGAAGACGTGAGCTCAGAATATGCTGACGCTTAAGCGGTTGTTGTTCGCGGGCTGCCTGGACTTGTGCCATCTGTGACAGCGTCTGGATGCTTGAGCCGTCGATCAACGATGATTCCGCCAGTTCCTGCGCAAGCTCTGGCGATGACAAATAGTTCTGCCACAACATCTGCCGCTCCTGCAAAGTAAAGCCGGGAATATCCAGCTCTACCGGCGCTCGCGCCTGCACAATACCCTCGTGGCCACAGAGCATCACTTGCGCCACGGTGGCAGCATCGGGCACTTGATAGATCTCCCCTGGACCAAGCACCGGTTCAATAACGGGAAGCCATTTGCCGTAGGTGGCGGCAAGGTGTAAAGCTTTGTCACGCGCCCATAAATCCGGAGTGATTTTAATTGGTTGAATATTCAGATAACGGGCCAGCTCGCTGGCAACATGGACAGCGGTGGCACGCGCACCACGTAGTACAATTGTATGGGCACGACCTAACCGAATGTGCTGCGCAATGATCGCAAGCGATTGTTGCAAGGCTTCAGGCACCAGCGGCTCATCACTCGTAAGCCGAGTCGTACCGGGCCAGGACACTCTCGCCCCGGTCAATAGCGACCATAATAATCCATCAACCTGCAAATGGCGCAAGGGCCAGGGTTCATCGCCAACGACTTGAAGCAAGCCCGCGTTGACCAGGGGATGGTTAACAAGCTCAATCGGCGAGACATCTGCATCAAATAAATCATTTAACAACTCACACACAAGATGCAGGCGGGGACGCGGATGCTGATCCGGTGTTTGTAGTTCTGCGAGCGCCAGGTTAAGCCAGTAACTGTTTTCTACTTCGCCGCACAAGCCAAGTAAAAACAGATCTGCCAAGCCAAGCTGATAATCCTTCAGTACCTGTTGCAGCGGTTCAGATAACCTGAGGTGCTGAATGCGCGTATGAGAACGCACCGTTGCCCAGTCGTAACGGGAAAGCTGCCAGTAGCTTGCCAATTGTTGCGCGTGTTCCGATTGTGTAAAGGTAATGGATGGCGATGCGAGGCGCGTGCGGCCGAAATCACTGATGCCTGCCAGAATCCACTGAGAAAAAAACGATTCATGCTTTGACCGCGCATCGTGCGCTGGTATGGATGAAATCCTGACAGTGCTGTTCATGGGTTTGGGTCTCACATAGGATTTAACGGTAAGAGATCCGGATCAGTGACATAGTGATACTTGACCACCTGCCCCAGCCAGGGCTGCCACCCGGGATTGATATCCAACCCCAGCAGACGCAAAGGCAGTTGTATCGACGACACATGAAAATACACATTGATGTACGGCAGGCGCTGCTCGATACGCGCACGCAACAGAAAAAAATCCGCATTCCACTGCAGGTGTTGATGAAAACGGTGTATTACCTGCGGCGTCAGCTTTTCGGCAAGATGCGCTGCGGATTGTAAAGCGCCCTCTTCTGCGGGCGTTGCCAACTGGCTGTCGAAAAACTCCATTAACCCCGCATCCTTACCGCACCCCAGCATATGCGCCATATGCTGGATAAGCTGCCAGGGGGCCACCTGGTTTACCTGGATTTCGTCAGTACATTTAGTCAGTAGCAAGGCATTGATCAAGAAAAAAATACCGCCGTATTGGGTCAGGTAAATGTCATGATCCGGCAAAACGATAGTTTCAACATCGGTTAATGAGGCAGATGAACCTGTAGCGTCGGGAGAAAAAACCTGCTGTGCTTGGCCAGCAACATTTTTGGTTGTGATCTCGGCGTTTTCCAATCTGGCAGCGGGAATACAGTTCCCTTCCATCTCAACCGTTTGAGCGGCGTATTGCGTAACGTGTTGCTTATCCACAGATTTTGTATCGTCTTGAATAACGCCACAAAACCATTGTTGCCAACGCACTGAAAAATGTCGATCCGGTAATTTATGCGGGTAAATTTTCCAGGCGCAGATCAATGAAATTAAAGCGATGACATCGGCATTATCCAATGCATCACGTTTGAGCGAGATCAGGGTGTCGGCCCATTCAGAGAAGACCTTCTGGCTCTCTACAGAAAATTGTTCCTGCGAAAAATTATTACTGTTTGATGCGGTGGGCGAATGTCCCTGCCACTGTGTGACAGCACAAAGTCCCCGGTAAATATCGCGAACATTGTCAGCTCCCACTGTTTTAATCAGTGCGGGGAAATAATGCGCACGATTCAGATGGAATAACACATCGGGCAAATCAAACACATTTTCCTGCAAGAGATTACGCAATATAGCTGTGGGCGTTGATGCAGGGTGGATAAATGTCTGCCAATACCAATGCTGATAGTTATTGCGTAAGAGATCCAGACAAAGGTAAACCACTTGTTCAGTGCGGTGACGAAAATAAATAATGTCCGCCGTTTGTGCGTCCGGCTGCGAGATATGCACTGCGTTAGCCACCAGCTGGCGAGCCATGGCGGCAGCATCCGCACCCAATTGCCACCAGGGGCCGCGCACGTCAATGCGCCGGATAACCATCAACCTTTCGTCATCTTCTGCTGGCCAGGATTGTGCTTCCAGAGAGTGCAGCAGCGCCTCCCGGTGATGAATTGCTCCGCTGAGCGTCATACGTTGAATGGCAACACCACGAGCGTCCATTCCACGTTACCTTTTCTTGCCCGGCATCATATAGCCGGTAACGGTGTAAGCCGTGGAAGGTACTGCATCTTGCGTTATCAGTTGGGTCAAGGTGGCTACTGCACCCTTATCATCAAAATCGTCGATCCTCAGCGTGCCGATCAGGACATTTGCCGGGCTCACCATTTGCAATAAAGTACCCGGCAAGGCTTCCTTGTTGAGCGTTAAACGCAGCGCCTCACCGATAACAAAACGTCCCGGCACCGTTGCCAAATTACCACGTAAAATCTGATCGGGATCATCCGCTGCGGCGAGCATCAAGGTCGCGCGAATTAAATTGCGTACGGCGGAATGGCTTGTACTGCTGGCGTTAGTGGTGAGTTGCCGCCACCACCACTGGATTAATTCTACCAGCGTGCGAATACCGTTAAGGTCTTTGGCTTCCGCCTGCCCGATACCCGGCCATTGCGTGGGTTGCTTTACATTAAGCGTATCCAGTTCAGCGGCTTCGGCCCATTGCAAACGGATAGACGGCGCAACCTTACGCAATTCTTTCAACAGCGAGTGGGTAGCCTGGTCCAGTTTATTACGCTGGGTTTCAGCCAACCCCCGTAGCCGATGGGGTGGACCATTCAACAAATCTTCCAGCGAAATCAGTTGTGCAGCATTGCGCTGGTATTCAAGGATGGATGCGCTGGGAATAAACGTTTTGTGAAGTAAGTCGCTCATCAACATCTGGTTCTGGTTGCGCAAGCGGCCCAGCTTTACCGAAACCATCTTGCTGTCTGCCTGGTAACTCTGGTTGATGCGATAACCCAGGCGAGCCTGGCGCACACCGAGCATACGTTGCAATTGCGGACGGGTTGGCAAGAGCGTGTACTGGTTGTGCAGGCTCACCCAATCATTCATGGAAATATCCAGCACCGCTTCCATAAACACCTGGAGATCTTCCGGCAAATCGATGTCTTCCAGGGGATAACCCGGCACCAGGTCATCCAGACTGCCGTAGCGCAGGGGCAAAGGCGTTACCGGGCGGAGGTTGATCGGCGTTTCGCGGACGCGGGCGTAGAACAAACCTTTATGGTTGTTGAGAATACGGGCGCGCTCAGCGTAGGCTTTTTCAACATCGGCCCAGTTTTCGGCCACCAGCAAGCGTACGACTTGATAGTCGCCTTCGCTGCGGATACGTTGCCGGTTCAGGTTAGCGAGCGTCTGGTGGTGTTGGGGAATCTCGGTTTCCACTTTGCCCAAGGCGGTGCGTTTTTCGGCGAGGATTTTTTGTTGGAATTTGTGCAAATTGACCAATTCGCGCCGCAGCCGCTCGATTAACAGAATATCTTTCCGGATAATCTTGCCTGTTGAAAATAACGCGGTATGGTTGTTAACTTTCATTCCTTCAGCTAATGCCTTAGGATCTAGAGGTGGTTTTCCGGGCTCATCGTACGCTTCTAAATTTTTATAACTTTCCCAAGGATCATCCCTTGGCTCCAAGCTCTTGGATACAAAAGAAAAGTTGTAAAAATTATTATTCTTGTAAACCCAGCTATCTTTTATTTCGTCAAAAAACTTTTTTAGTTTCCCGACAATGGTTTCTTCTTTATTTAAATCAAACTCTCCACGTAAATCATCAATTCCATTCTTTGCGTTCAAAAAATTTATATCGGCAACATTAATATGGGAGATCGTACCGAACTTTTCATTCGGCTTTTCAAATACCTCACTGTCAAAGAATTTTGCGGTATATATCGGACTCTTATTTAGTACTCCAATATATTCATTGATACTCTGCCCTTTGTCTGTCGTCAGGTATTTGGAATCAAGGTATTGCGTGGACGCTTTATATTCAAACACCTGAGTGGTTTCAGCTGTTCCCTTGATTGCACCTAACAGCAAATTGTTCTTTTTACTGATTGCCATAACACACCCCTACTGAGGTTCAGGTTCGTCATCTTTAATGAAGGCTTTATAATCAATGCTATCGCTCCAACGCATCAAATTAAGGCCGCTGCCGTCACCGATAACACCACTGGCAAGCCCGGCAAAGGAGACAGTAATCGAATCCAACTGTTGACGTTGAAGCAACAGGAAGTCACTGACCTCATCAATCAACTCAGTACTGCGACTGATAAAGTTCTCAATGGTCTCTATTTCATACAGCAAGTTTTCCCGCTGGCGATACAGGCCATCACTGACTGCTTGCTCTACGGGGAACGCCGGCTCCGGCGATGTCAGGAAAAGCTCGTCCCAATTCTCATCGGATATCCGCGCACTGATAGCACTGTAGGGGCGCGGTAAGACTTCCGATTCTTGCATCTGCAAACGGCGCTGGGATACCAGCTCTGAAAAATAACTGAGGGTGGCTTGCGGCGCCGGTTGGCTGACAGGTAAGTCGGCGAGCCTGCGCTCTTCACTCGTTAAATCAAAATAATCGTTAACGGGTCCGGCGACTTTGTAAATCTGTTTAAGCACCGCTAGCTTATCTTCTTCGGTAAAATCGCTCGGGGTGCGGGTGATGTTTCCATACAACAAAAAATATTCAATGGCCCAGGCGTTGTAATCGGAGGCCGCTTGCACATAGCGCTCGTGCAGCTCATTGAGCAGTGCCATATCAATATCCGGCAGGTCCAGCAAATCAGCGCGGTAATCATCCGGTTCCACCGCGACCATAATGCGGATACGGTCCTGTTGGTTATGTACAAGGTCAATCACCCCGCGATGTAATTCATGCTGGATAACACCGTCAACACTGTTGGCCGGCACCGCCACCAATTCCATTTGCAAATCGCGGGGATTGAAATGCAAAACCGGCCGCTGCCAGAGATTGCTGTCGTCTTCGCTTTCGCGCCCGGCGATATCGGTGATTAAATCCTGGGGAAAGGGGCCGGCAGCAGGCAGATAATCAACGCCGGTAATGGTGGCCAGGTTATCCAGCGTTTCTCCATCCGTATGATCATGACGCAGTTGGCTTTGCAGAACCTGCCAATATTTCAAGATGTTCTGGTAAACATTATCCGCTTCCGCATCGAAGCGCCCTACCCGGTTTTCCGCCCATTGCAACTGGTCGTCGACAATCTTTAGCAGACAGACAGGGACTGCACCGGTATCGATATCGAAGGGTGAATCGGACAGGGAACGAACCAACACGCGCATGGCTGCGCGGTTTTTTTCCATGGCCATCCAGGAAGCCGCCTTGGATATAAAATGTAAATCCAGGGTCGCGAAGGCTTCCAGGCGACTGTCGCGCAATGGATTAGGCTCTGTGCGTGAACAGGGATCAGCGCCTTCACTCTCATCCAGCAATGCAACTTGCCGCTTTACCGTCAGAAAATAAAACCCCTCAACCGGCACCGATTCATGATCTTCCGGTGTAATGCGGTTTTTATATTCGTCAATCAGCGAATTCCAATCGAGCCGAATAGGGAAATTAACATGCACAGCCCGACCATCGCCCCCGACACCCAAACCGGGGCGCACGTTGATATCAATACTCTCGTCCGTTTCGGTGATGCTCACATCAAGGCCGTAGACAATGCCCGGCGGCGCGCTGCGCAATAAATCCTCGCAACGCTCGTCGACATATTGCTGCATCAGGTCAAATTCCTGCTCTGACAGATAACGCCCGGCAAAATAATGCAGGCGCCGGGTATTGTTGTCAGCGATAACTTTATGCAGTTGTAAGCCTTGGGTTTCCATAATCTGCTCCGACGGTTTACTCCAACAGTTCGCTCGTCAATAACACTTGCTAACCACACTATTCCGATTCAGCAAGTTTTCTCCATTGCTCCATCAGCTGTTGATCCAGCTTGAATTGCTCGCCGGTCTTCGCCATCAGTTCAGGCAAACGGGTATCGGGATTTTTCTCGAATAAAGCCAGCAGATCGGACAGTTGTTCTTGTTTTGCCACAATGGCAAGCGTCGGCCAGTTCAGTGCATCGTAGCGGGCGGGCATCACCAGCAAGGCATCAACAATCGCGACCAGCGCGCGGGGGTTATCCTTGGTATTTTCGTGCAATTCCTGCGCAGCTTTCCTGGCTGTATCGTCGTTTACCGGGCGACGCTTGAGAATGTCTTCAATGGACACCGATGGACCGCCATTACCGGATTCCAACTCCTTGATCCGTTGTTCAGCCTCGGCCAGTTTCTTTTCAAGGTTTTCCTGTTCTGCGAGGATATTCTTATTTTCTTCTTCCAGTTGGCTGACTCTTTCGCGCAGGGCGGCGGTTTGATCATCGCCAGTTTCCGCAGCCTCCAGGGCTTCTTCAAGTTCCTCAATCTGTTCATTAAGATCGTCGATCAGAGCCCTGGCTTCGTCGAGACGTTCATCCGGCGTGCGATTCAGTTCCAGCAGCAGGGCTTCGTTGTCTTCCTCCAGTTCATCAATACGTGCTTCCAGTTCCTCCACATCCTGCGGTAATTCAGCATCAATATCCGGCAGGTCTTCGTAGCGTCCTGCTGCCAGAACGATGGCGCTGACCTGGGTCTCTGCCACACGCGTTGGTCGCCTCACATAGAGAATATTTTTGTCACCGGCCCAGATTGCATTCCAGATAGCTGAATCGGTATTTTCCTCGTGCGTAGTTTCGCCATACGCGCGCAGTGCATAATCATCCAGATGGGGCGGGTGGAGGAATTCACGTTCGCTTTCCGACAATGAACGCGTGTGCTGGAGCTGCCGTGCGCGCAAAGAAAATTCGTGGTCGCTCAGCGGCACCAGGATGACGATATCGACATCAGTATCTTTTTGCAGGTCGATGGGTTCCAGCGCCTTGCTCTGCTCAACAATCGCATTGATGTCGTCGAGTCGAACCGGCGCAATACTGACCTCAAAACCTTCGGGAAAGTAACCCTGATAACCATTGACGGGATCGACACAACGTTTGGGGATTGAGCCAAAAGGTGGCATCAGATCAAAGTAATGCGCAGCGGGAAAAGGATCTTCGCGGGTGCTTTGCTGGCGCAACTTTAATACGTCCTGTAAAAGTTCCTCGTAGTGATAAAACAAATCCATTTGCAGGTTGTAGCGCGACTGGGCCGGCCGGTGTTGCCGACGCAGCAGGCCGCGGTCCAGCCATTGTGGCTTGCCATTTTCGACGGCGAGTAATCCCAAGGCTACACCATTCTCGGACAACTCCGCTGGCTGGGTGCGATGCGTCACAATAAAATCCCGCACCAAGGCCGCTCGCGATACCACCGAGCTGTGCAACCGTTGCCCCGAGGATTTGGTTGAATACACGTAGCGGGTGGGCAATGCCTGCAAGGTCAAGACAACACCTTCCGCATAAACATTAAAATGAAACCCGCGCTCTGCTTCCAGGTCGCGCGGATACATTTCCGCACTGCCTTCGCCCTTCTCCGCGTAGGCCAGCACCACGGCATACAATCCCCGTTCCAGATAACGAAAGCCGGGATTCAGTTCGGCCATCTTTGCCGGATCGTAAAGATTAATTTCAAGGGTTTCTTGTTCAAGCTCCAGGATACGCCCGGAGGGAGCAATGGCTAATCCCGGTGTGACCAGCAGCCGTCCTTCGTCAGTGAGTTGGATATCGAGCCCCCGGACAATACCCTGTCCGATGACCCGACCCGCTTCTCGCAGGCGTTCATCCAGATAAAGTTGATCACGAATTAAATCCGAAGCTTTGAGTAAGCGGCCATCGTAATAGTTGGTACGCGACAGCTTGGGATCGATACTGGAAATATTGCGCGCTTTATCTTCAGCCAGCGCAAAATTTACCGGATTAAACGGACTTTGAAAAAAACTCATGACGTAGGCTCCTGTCTGCTCAACCACGCCAGCTGGTTTGCCGTGCTGACGAAAGGACGCACAAGGTTATTAACAGTAATGCGGGCGGGATCGATATCGGGTTGCAGGTCCGCCGTTAGCGGAATGCGTACTTGTGCCAACAAGGTGCGGGATAAATCCTCAATATCACCATCAATCTCCAATGCACGATTGGTCGCTGGAATGGCGTAAATCAGGCGACCCTTGTCCGCATAAAATTGCGCTTCTGACGTATGGGCTGCTTGCATAAACGCCGTTTCTGTCGGTGTGAAATCCGCTTCCGGATCAACCGTTTCCAGATTCAAACCGCGCCAGGGATTTTCTGTACCGGAAGGTGTGGGGCCGGGAATAATTTCCAGCAATACACTGTCGCGTGCACGGCTGGGTTGTACCGGGTCGGTTCCGGCGTTGATCTTGCGGGCTAATACCGGTTGTAATCCAGTGGCGCAAGCGTGGTATCGCATGGTGATCAATAAACTCAATACTGTGTCACCTTCGATAAAACCATCGCTCAATAATTGATTGCCTTCGGGTTGCTCAATCTGCGCCACCAGCCAATCGCGCAGATTGACGCAATAGGGTTCAAAACTCATCACTTCACGACCCAAACCATCAACACCAATACCGGGTGTGACAATCAAACGCACACTGATATTGGCCGGTTCCTCGCCGGGTTCTTCTGTTTCGCTGCCTTCCGGCGGGTCCAGTTTTACGGCAAAACCCACCAGGGTTCCTGCACCGTGAAACCAGTAATTGTGACGATTGATGCGCAAGCGATGGTAAGCCTGTTCCGCGCGCGTCGCATCGATACCTAACAACATCCCCGCTTCAAAATTCACGCGCTCCAGCGGCGTGTGAAAATCGGCGTCCTGTTGCAGGTGTTCTTCAAGTGTGAATTGGCTCATCAGTGTTCTCCCGTAAAACCGCGATTGCCATACAACAGGTCGGTGGGCGATAAGGCCGCATGATTACGCATGACGCCTTCGCGGCCCAACCAGGTATCATCCAGAATAACCTCACGCCAGGGCATGGGATGTTGCAAGTAAGTATCAATGCCCAGCAAGGGCGAGAGCCCCAATACAAACGGCAAGTCACTTTCAATAATTTTCCATTCCAGATGCGCCGGAATCTGTTGCACCAGACATTGTTCAATCACCTTGCGAAGCGGCTGTGCATCGCCGTGCAAGACAATGGACAGGCGATAAGCGTAGCGATCAAAAAACGCTGTAACAGCTTCTTGCTGTTCGGAGGTTTCTGCCAACTCCGGCGCAAACAGCGCAAGGAATTCCTGCGCGGTTTCGTCCGTCAGGATCAGCGATTCACCGACAATACTGTTACCGCTTTGGCCGGTGCCCAGGGTCAGCGGATGATCGTTATCATCCAGGTCAATACCGATAATGGTCGCCAGCGTGCGCCGCAGGCGATAATTTTCCACTGGAATAATCTGGCCGCGACTGACGGCGCCATCGGTGGCGACATCCAGCGCGAGGCAAAGGCCTGCATAGGTGCCTTTGATTTGTTGCAGATAACCTTCCACTTCCAGCCAGCGCCGTTTACGTGCTGTTGGCCAACTCGCGGACATGGTGGATGCGATGGTAGCGCCCAAACGCATCAGGCGTCGTTCCGGTGTGGTTGCCGGATACAACCAACATTCGGCGTTAACGATGGTTTCTTCTATCGGTGTCATCAATCCTTCAAAACTGGCCAGCATTCGTTCACGCACATCGGCACCATTAGCCGTGCGTTGATCGTTAATGTCGATGTTGTCCTGCTGATGAAAATGTTCCGGCAAATAATGCGCTTGCCAGGAGAAACGCGGGTAATACACCCGCATGCTCGCAATGGCTGGTGTATGCCGCCCGTCACCGCGCATGGAAATCTTTAATTTCAGGTAACGACCGCGAATTTGCCGCACGGCGCCGCGCTCGCGTTGTAGTTGAATTTCAAATAGCCCCTCGTGATCCTGATCCGGCTCGAAACGTCCGCGATAAAAAGGTAGTTCAGAATGGCGCGACGACCAGAGCGGTGCTGGCTGTTGTTGCCAATCGGAGCCCTCCTTATCAAAATCATCAAATGCCTTTACAAAAATACGCAATTCGCAACCCGGTGGAATACAGGCTTCCATATACATCCGGTGCCACACCGTATCGTAATTGCCGGAATCGAGCGTTTGATTGAGGATGGCACTACCCTCGCCTTTAAACCGCGCTTGCGACAAGGGATACAATCGTTTGGGCCCCTGCTCCGACAGATAGCGCACCATGCCCCGTTGGCCGGTAACAAAGCGCACACTCTGTTGGCTGTGTTGCGGATAACGGCGCGGTTCAAGCGTAAAAGTGCCACCCTCGTGCAGGAGCATCACTGGTAAATCCAGCGCGGGATCGGCGGTATTTTCCTGCGGGACCATCAGCACGATCTTGTGCGGTGCCAGCACAGCAACGTCAGTAAAGAAGGGTGAATCGGGTAAGTGCCAAGTGGACAGTACCGCAGCGGGGTCATCATCCAGGCTGCGCACCATGAGTAATTGTTTGTCGGTACTCTGATTCATCAGCAACAGGTACAGTTGTTGCTCGTCAGCGCAGACGGCAATAATCCGCAGGTCATCCGGCAGGTTTTGTTGCCAGTGAAGTTGCAGCGGGTGAGGATTTTCCTGCAAAGGTTCAAAGCGATCACGGCGTTTTTGATAAGCCTGGGGTAAAGGTTCGCCCTGACATAACCCCAACCAGTTATTGCCCACAACCCAGATACGATTCAGGTAGTCCACCCACACACGTTGCGCTTCATGTTCGATATCCAGGCGCAATTGCCAGCGTCGTGCAAGATGCACCACTATCAAACCGCGTTGCGTTGCGCCTTGAAATACCAGCGCAACACGGCCATCACCACCCAGATGCACATCCATAAACTGAGTGTTTTCCGGCGCATCCACCGGATCAAGGCTGATAGCAGCAGCGATGTCACCGACGGTACCCTGGCTACTCGCCAGCACAGGGCCTGCTGTTGCGCTTGCATCGCCTGCATCAAATCGCTGTTTTTGTTGCCAATTGAGTGCGTAAAAAAGTTGTTGGCGGTCTTCGCTTAAAAAGCCTAACTGACCAAACGCATCTTCAACTAACGGCCGCGCTTCCTGCCATTGCAAAAATGCGCCGGCGCGATTGATGACCGACACGCGCGGCACCTGCTGAACCGCAAGGCGAAATAAGGCCACGGACTCATCCCAGACACAATGATCAAAGCCGCCGGTGCGAAAATCACCGGCGCTGCTAAGTAATTGAAATTGTGTTCCGTAACTGTCCATTCGTTTTAAACCTTATGAATTAACATAATTCCGGAATGATCGGGACGGCGATTGCATCGTCGTCATCGTCGCTGCCCATGCCGCTGGTGATGGCTGGCGGCGGCGGCAAGGCTTCGCCTTCGTGTGTCTCCACTGTCATCACTTCCGGTAGCTGGTATTTCTGTAACGACAGCTTGTCTGTTTCTACCCAGTCACCCTGTTGTGTTTGATAAAACAAGCGGACATGATTTACCGCCAACACGCCATTCACGCGGGCTGCGACGGTAACCAATTCATTCACTTCCAGCGCGCGTCCCATCGGCCAGCCTTGCGCCAAATGTCCGCCGGGTGCCAAAGCCCACAGGTAAATCAACAGTGCCTGATTCACTGCATTCAGGGTTTCTGTCAGAACACCGGGGTCAATCACTTCGACGCTCAGGGACAGCGCGACAGAAATAAATTCCGGGCTGAGTACATACAATTCGGTGCCGAGCAATTTGCGCTCGTCCATATAGGTGTACACATCGCGCAATAAACCCACGGTCGGTTTGGGCGCAGCAGCAAACGCGGGTAATGCAGGCGGCATGACGAATAAACTGACCACGCCAGGTACATTAAAACGCACGCTGGCCAGGCTGTTGTTTGGCAATAAACCGGGAATCATTTCAGCGCGACCGACAGGGGCAACCGGGTTATCGCGAGCCAGTTGAATAAAATCCTGTTGGGTCACTGCGCGATTGCGATGTTGCAAATGGGCTGGAATACGTTGTTCTGCTTCGGCGACGGTTTCTGCATCCAGGCCGTGAGCGGTGCGCCACTCGTGACGCAATAAAAATTGTGTGCTGGCGGGTGTAATCAACTGCTTGATATTGCCCGCCGGTAAATTGCCTTGCCTGCCGCCACCGTAGCGATAATAAGCCGCACGAATTCGCGCATTGGGTGCGGGACGGCTGCCACGAATACCATCGCCGAATTGCACGGTTCCGGTCGCGCTGTCAAAACGGTAGACGCGGTCGTCCGGCCTGCTCGCTGCGAAATGGGCAACCGGTTGCCAGGGCACATAGGTGCCGTGCTCGCTGACTTCAATCTGTAAGCTGGCCGCGTCTACATCGGTACGATTCAACATCGCCACCTGGCCTACCCGACCATCGCCGATGCCGATCACCTGATCGCGCGCAATCCCTTGGGCAATCACATCGACGGCGTTAATGCCCAAATAACCCAGCTTGAGATCTGTCTCGCCCGGTGCACTTAAACTCAACCAGCACACTATCTGTTCCGGCGGAATATCGGCGGGTTGTTCCGGCGGCGTATTAGCGAAGCCAGCGTATTGTGGATCGCCCGCAAATTGGGATTTCAATACCCCAACGCTTTTAGGCAAACGCAAACGCACCACGCCAGTTTGTCGCCCACCTTTAGAGGTGTCCTGAATCACCTCCAGCGGCAGGTACATGGCTTTACGATCAGTGGCATTTTTTTGCCAGATGATGTGCCACTGTAATGTGCGCGGCGCCAGTGACTCCGCAATCTCCGCCGGTTGATCATCCAGTGGTGCAATACCGATATTAATAATTTGTCCGGCCAGGTTTTCACGGAATTTTTCCATGATCGCCGGCGCCGCGAGCTTTTTATCCGGCAGATGCAATAACAGATAAAAACGTTTGTCCTGGCTGTGCGCCAGGTCCAGTGTGTCCTTACCGGCGCTGAAGCTGCGCGGGCGAAACGCTTTGGTTTTCACACCGTAGATTTCGCGCAAACTGTGCCGCGGTATACCGAGTGAATCCAATTCTGAATCAGAGACGCTCTCTTTGGTCATCACCGCCATCGCCAGAGGCGTGGACTGTAATTCACCGAGCGTGCTGAAGATCACTTCGCCTGCCGCCAGTGTACTTTCGCTGCGCAATAGCGGCGGTAATCCGGGCCCTGTCGGTTTGGTATCAATTGAAACGATACCGCGCGCGGCTTGTGCGGGCCGCATGGGCAAATGCAACAGATTTAAAAAGGCTTGCCGTTGACGTTCGGGAATCAGGTTTGCGCGGTAGATGACGGACTCTGTCATCCATGCGAACACGTCAACCAAGGCCAACATGGGATCGCCTTCGACCAAAGGCTGCATCTCGGGCAAATGCGTTTGCAAACGCCGCCGTGCTTCAGCCACCAGGTCGTCGAAACTTCGATTATCGAGTGATGTAATGGGTATTGGCATCGTCTTAACTCAATTGCAGTCCCAGTTCCAGGTTGTCTTCCTCGGCGGTCATCTTGATTCGGTAACGTAAACTCAAAATAACCTTGTTCAATTGCGCCGGTTCGGTGCTGACGGTTAATTCCAGGATATCGATACGCGGCTCCCAGCGTTGAATGGCTTTGAGCGCCATATCCGCCATTAAACGGCGCGTGGTTTCATTGTTGGGTTTATGGATAAATTGTTTTAATCCTGCCCCGAAATCCGGACGCATCAATCGCTCACCGGGTTGCGTCAACAAGATATTCCAGATCACTTCGCGCACGCTCTGGTTGCCTGTCGACCAAGGCAAACGTTTGTTATCAAAACCGCTCAACGGAAAACTGATGACCGATGGCATCGTCATGATCCTTGCTTGCGACACAAACGCGGCAGTTGCAGGAATGCCCAAGGCAGCCAGAAAAAAATCAGGTTCAACAAATTCAGGATGATCATCAATAAGATCATCGCGCAGATGGTGATAATCGGAATACTGAAACTGATGCTGAAACCGAGGCATGCATCAAGGCGATTTTTTTTGTTTTGTTTTTTGAATTCCATATCCGGTACCACGCTGTTCAGCGCTTCTGCCATGGATCTGGGCGTTAAAAAGGTGACGCCTTTGGCAAAGCCGCGTTTGAGATCCTGGAATTCAGGCAACTGAATCACCACCGGGCGCGCTGCTTCCGCATCCAGCGGACTAGCCACGCGAAAGGATTGGCTCGGGCTACCCCAGGCGATGGCTTCATCACCGCAGTCGTTGCGATAGCGCACAAACGGCACCACAAAGTAATAATCGTCTTTGCCCTGGGTATAGCGTGGCAGCGGCAGGGATTTTTCAATTAATTGTTCAGCTTGCTCTGCGCGCAGCACCAATTGCTCACGCAAATTGGCGGCCTGGGTTTCACGTATGTATAAATCCTTATTGATGCCCGGCAACACAGAAAGCGCAGGTGGAGCCAGATTTTGTTTCGCATGCAGAATGTCTTGTCGATCCAGTTCCGCCAGCCACATAAACAAGTCATCGCAATGTGTCTGCAGGTAATGCAACAGCGTCTCCACTACCGGACGACCTAGTGTCGACGCATCACCAGCCACACCCACATTCACCACAATGCCGTCGTAAAAATAAATCTGGGATAAGAGATAACGCAGGGCTTCGTTGTCTTCAATGGATACATCAAACACTTGATAGCGTTGCATTAGCGTGCGTAACAATCCGACAAATGCGCGGGTCGGTATGCCGTTGTCCACCTGCAATCCGGTTTCCTGGTGCCAGTGGAAATGTTGTGCAATTTCATCAACCACTTCTGACAATTGGCCGCTGCAATCGCAGACAGGTTTATCGTTGTTAACATCCCAACTGCCGAAGGGCCATTCGTGCTCCGCCAGTTGTCCGGCGGCGGACACTTGTGTAGCGCCTGCCGGTGATGTTGTGTTGTCCTCCACATCGCTGGCCAAACTCGCCTCAACAGAACCGCTTAAAGGTAAATAACCAAACAGTAAGGTGTGATTACGACTGTGCTGCTCTGTTTGTTGAGCGACAAGTTGCGTATGCAGCGGGTGAGTTTGTTCGCCACTGTAAGGCGGTGTTTTCGGTTTACTTTTTATAAACCCGCGTTTCAGCAAACGACGATAATGATCCGGTTCCTGCTCATGATCGATGGCATTGGCGGGGCGCCAACCAATGGCCACGCCGTCGCGTACCTGCCAGGTCTGGTAATTGTGTGGTGTGCCTTTGCGCACCACCAAACCGGCAGACACAATGCGCGCGGGATCTAACGCGGGCTGCCCCTGGCGATCACAACTCACCTCGCAGGACACCACATAAAACGTGCGATGAATCGGCAGCCGCAACACCACGCGATCCTTGCCAAAGCGATCATCAGTCAACCAGCGTTGTGCGCTGCGTCCTGCCAGTTTGCCGGTGCTGGCTTCGCGCTGGAAGCGATCAATGAATTGATCATCCAGATAACGGTGCAACATGGTTCCGTCACTGCTGGCAGCGTAATAAGGCGCCGTAACACGAATGCCGTGATGCTTTACCATATGTTTCCTGCTCCCGGTGTATAACTGGTACCGACCACGGAGGTGGCGATCAGGGTATCGCATTTCACCACGCCCGAAAATTGGCTCATCGCCGCGTCCACTTTTACCATTCCCGCACTCACATTCACTTGCGAAGCCTGCACCTCAACCGTTGATGCACTGACAATACTGATGCCCGAGGTAGACAGAGTTACCGACTCACTACCCTTTTCAATCTTGATTTCGCCACCGCTAGCTTCAGTGATCGTCAGGTGATAGCCGCTGCTGGTTTGAATGTTGACTTTCGGCCCATCACTATCATCAAGAATCACCCGCGTACCCTGGGGCGAAATCAAACTGTATTTATCTTCCACCGCTTGCGCATCGCCGGGATGACTGCTGCCACCACTCCAGACAGCGCCCAGCACTACTGGCAATTCCGGACTTAAAAAAGCCAGCACCACAATTTCATCGACCTTCGGTAAACAACTGATGCCATAACCCTGGCCCGCACTGCTGGTCATGCAGGTGGCCCACAGTTGCATGCCGGTATTTAAGATCTCCACCTGCAACCGTCCACGGGTTTCCGGATCACTGTTATCCAGTACCCGCCCGAGGTGTAACGCCTGTAATACACCGGCCTGATGATTCATAACAATTAATCAACCACTCCAGCCACCACGTTGCACTTTCAGGTGCGTGATATAACCGCGCTGCGCATCAAAACAATGCTGGCAATCCACCACTTGATATTTGCCTTGCAAGCGTTGGCTTACACCCTGTAATTCCACTTCGCGACCGACTCGCATACTGGCGATGCCGCTGCATAAAATATCGCCGTATAAAAAACGTTTGGCTTTCTGGTGAAAGCGCCCTTTTGCCCAATCCTGGGCTTCCAGTTGTGTGCGCGCGAAAGGTTGCGGAAAAATCTCCGTTTGTCCCCAGGATAAATCCTGCAATATATCCACCGCCGTGGTGTCACTCGCACCGGGAAATTCATTGTTCTCACTGTCAGAATCCGCATGGGTACCCAGATCAAATCCCCTGACGTGCGCATGCGTGGGTTGATGATTAAGATCAGCGGCAATGCGCAGGTGCTGAATATTATTTTGCGGGTGCAGCGGTTCGGGTCGTGCATCCGGCTCTTCGGCTTTTGCGCGCAACCTGCCATTGTCAATGCGCAGGCTCACATCATAGGGCGCCAGTAAGCGCGCAATAAAAGCCAGGTTGCTTTCATTCATCTGATGCCAGGTACTTTGTAACTGACTGACCTGGATATCCGTGTCCAGCCCAAGGTCGCGCACCAGCGACGTGATTACGTCATCAAGGCTCATGTCCTCAAAGACACGGTTGTGCCGACTCCGCGCCAGGTGATGCAACACATCTTCTGCCAGCAGCACCAGCTGCGGAGCACCGTCACCGTAACGTTCTTCGATAGCGGTTATTTCGCCACTGAACAAGGGTTCTGTATCGCTGTCGCCCGCCAGGATCTCTAAACGGTCGCCGTGTTCGATGGATTGAAAAGCAAAGTCCGCATCGCCGTCCGCACTGTTGCTGCGCCAATTGACGAAGCGCACTTCCGCATTGGCCATACCACTCAAGGGCAAATTAATACGCATATCCAGCAAGGCTGAATTTAATTCCGGGCGCAATTCGTTTTGCAGACGAATACGCGGGCGCGCGTTGACAGTGGCAATATTTTCTTCAGTCAATTTTCAACCGCTCCTCACGTTCCATACTGAGCGCCAGCGCTTCCATCACCTGTTGCTCCGCTTCATCCAGACCGGTTGCGGTTGCCGATTGTGTCGCGTGATCGGCCGGTGCTTCAACGTGGGTAACCAGTTCATTGATAATCAACGGCATGAGTTACCCCTCCAGTTCCGTGTGCGCATCGAGCCGCAGTGTCACATTGCCCTTGATGGTTTTTTCTGTTTTCAATGAAAAAGCGCCGGGAATACCAGTGCCCAGCGCAGCAGATTTTCCCACATGAAAACCGAGCCCTGCATTTGCTGAGATGCCAACACTTGCGCCGAGGCTGACGCCGGGAATTGATAAACCGGACTGAGCACTGAGTCGTGGATTTTCCATGCCATTAAACAACGCGGTCTCGCGCCATTGTTGAGGCTTTTTATTAGCAGCGCGGGTGGCGCTGGCGGCGCTCACATCTTCACCGCCGGGGGCAAACCTGGGTTGGTTACGGCCGCTGGCGGTTACGCTCGGATCAGTTTCAAATTGATAGCGATCTTCTTTGAGCGTCAGTGCCAATGTCGCGCGCAAGGGCACACCTTCCGATGAAAAATAATCCAGCGTTTCGTTGTAGCTACTGACCATACCGACAAAAACAAAAGCACCCCATTGGAACCGGCACCGCTTCGGCGCACTGGGTCGTTCCGCTTCAGGATTCTGCGGTTGCATGAACACATCGGCAATGGCTTTGGTCAACAAACGCACATCGGTGTTGGCTTCATGGTTAGCCTGGGCGGCGCGCGTTTGTGTTTCAGTTTTTGGCTTACCGTTGGCACTGTGTGAACCATTCACCGCCCCCGGCACACTGGTATCAAAAAGTAGCTGCACTGCCAGTGTCGATTCACTTTTATCAATGTACTGCGCTGCACTGGAGGTTTCACCACCGGCATTATCCGCCTTGAGCGTGTTCGACAAGGTCACGCGCAAACTCGTGGGATTAAACTGGACGATGATATGCTGCGTTTCATCGGTTTCCGGTTGATCGCCATTCATAGGAATCAATACGGCTTTGGTCAAGGGTGGGCTAGTACTCATGTTACTGACCCTCCGTTTGCAGCGACAAACCTTCGTGAACCAGATGCAGTTCTTCGATAGCGACCTGGCTGCTGCTGGCCGATAAATCCGGACCTTTAAATTTGGTTGCCATGGCTCGTTCCAGTTTCCAGCTCAACACCGGTTTAATGTCCTGAGTAAAGCGGTTGTTGTCGTACACTTCGATAATGCCGGTCATACGGTAGGCATAGTTCGCCTGGCGAGTCGTCACATCAAACCAGCTGTATAAATCGCGCACCGAGGTTACGCCGCGTTTTAATACGATGGCCGGAAAGGTGGTGTTACCGGCCAACTGGATTTCGCCCCAGTTACGTCCGCCCTCCTTCATTGTTTTGGGTGTCATGGTCGATTCAAAACCGGAGACTTCGCTGAACGCGCCCTGACAAATGGGCGAGTTTTTATCGCCATCAATAGCGTACAAGCTGACTACAAAACGAAACGGAACGAATTCAGCCACGGCTTATCTCCAGGCGATCCTGTTGCAACCGCAAACGAATGGTATCGATAGGAAATGCCGGGGCGATATCAATAGTGAAGATCAGAGTCGAAGGATCGTTGTCGCTTAACAGCCGTTGAATAGTAAATGCCTGGTCAGCCGTCTTGCCACGCAACGCGCCCAGCTGATGTAATCGATTAAAAAAATCCTGTAACACAATTAACGGCTTTGGGTCAGCCGGGTCGACATTGAACAGTAACTGATGACCCAAGCGTTCAAGTTCGCGATACACCCAGCCCAGAAAGCGGGAGATCTCACCACTGCGGGCATGTTCGGTCTGATCGCCAAACACACCACCACACAGGCGCTCATCATCAAGCTCTGTTTTTTGCAAGCGCGAACGCAGCACACCAATCGCTTTGTCGTTGCGCAATACTTCGATGTGTTGTTGCGACAGGCGCGGAAAGGGTTCGTAATGTCCCGCCAGTGGAATGCCGGCAACAGATCGCCAGGCACCTTTACTGGCCACAATTTCTGCCATCTTCCCTGCCAGCAACCCCGTTGCGGTCAACAGGCGACGGCGGTAATCGCGCACGTACGGGTAAATTATCTGCACGCGATGCAAAGCATCCGCGAGTTGGCTTTTCTGCAAATTGTTTACATCCGTCAGCGCACTGCGCGATTCCTGCGGTACCTCGCCAAGTAGCTCGCGATCAAAGGGTAAACTGATCAACAAACGCAGGTCGGGGCGGAAACGGGAAATCGATGCGAGCATAGGCCGCAAGAGTGTGCCGAAAGCACGCGGCTCCGGAGCCTGCTGCATTTCTTCGCTGTTACGCCGCTCGCGCACACCGTCCTCAAGGTTGGTACTGCAGGGTAAAAACTGCGGTACCGGGTTCGCAATGCGCAGGTGTGGCACGCCTTCAATCTGTGCCGGTATTTGTAAACGCTCCAGGTCCGGCATCACCAGTAAACCTGCGCGGGGCAACGCCAGCGCGCGCATAAACGCATTACCCGCACGAGTATCCAGTGTGGTGTTCTGCTCGTCGGGCATGAAGGCATGTTGCGCCAGCATCTGATCAACGTTGATGATCCACAATTTTTTAAGCACATGGCTGCCGCTGTAACGAAAAAAATCTTCAACGGCTGCCGGCAACCATAACTGGCTTCCCGCAAGGCGGCTGCGATACACAGTCGCCGGATTTTCGCGCGGGAATAATTGCAGGAATTCCGCCAGGGAATACAGCGGGATGGGCAAGTTGTACAACGGATCTGGTTGATCGATATCTTTCTTTAGTGCGTCCAGTGGTTCGGCATAACCCAACGCGGCTATCTCCGGGGCCATGGTTTGATGAGCAAACAGGACACGCTTGTCTGCCGCACCGGGGCAGTGTCCGATCATCACTACCTCAAAGGCAGCCTGACGGTCCACCACCGGTTCCGGATCGAGATATATGCGCTTGCCATCAAAATTCATTGCACCCGTTCCCTGCCCGTTTGCACGTTAAATACATGCATGGTTTATATGTTTTAAATCATGCGAACCCTGTGAACACGTATCAGGACTCCTCAATCATCTCCACCGACAACACCAGCTCTTCCATGGCGACATCGCCGCCGCCTTTGGCCGTCAGGGTGGGTCCGGTCCACTTGATGGGGGTAACACCATGCAGTGTCCAGGTCACCACGGTTTGCTGGCGATTTTCGCTGAGCAGTTTAATGGTGATGCCATCGCGCTTGGCTGTTATCTCGCCGTCCCGGGCCTGGTTTAACCATTCCCAGATATTTTCTGCACCGATCACGCCACGTTTGAGCGTCACATCACCGCTTTTGTGGATGCCCAATATTTTGCTGACGTAATTCACTTTGGCATTACCCGCGCGGTATTCTGCCACGGTGACTTCTGCATTTAATCCTGAAACTTCGGAGAATCCGCCGATGACTTCTTCTTCGCCACCGAAGCCGGTATTCACCAAAAAATTAAACGCTGAATAAGGTGTTTCTCGTGAAATAGGCATAATCAATTCCTTTCTAGGGGCTGAAGAAATTAAGCATCAGCCGTTTTCTGGCCGACCCGGAAAACGACAAATTCAGCGGGACGCAACGGCGCCACACCCACTTCACAAATCAGCCTGCCATTATCAATATCGTTTTGAGTCATGGTGCTGCGATCACAGCGCACAAAATACGCGGAGGTGGGTTTGCTACCGAGCAGGCGGCCATTTTTCCATTCATTGAATAAAAAGCTTTCCACCGTAGTGACTACGTTCGCCCAGAGCTTTTCACCGTTGGGTTCAAACACGGCCCACTGGGTGCCTTTATCAACGGAGCGTTCGAGATACAGGAAATAGCGCCGCACGTTCACGTATTTCCATTCCGGATCGCTGGATAAGGTGCGCCCGCCCCACACGCGGTGACCGCGACCGGCGAAGGAACGCAAACAGTTTATGCCGTTGGGATTGAGCAACTCCTGTTGGAATTTATTGATATCCTGCTCGAAGCGCAGTGCACCCAGGACCGGTGTATTGGCGGGCGCTTTGTGCACACCAAAGTCAACGTCGGTACGTGCATAGATACCGGCCATAAAACCGGAAGGCGGTAGATTAATCGTTTGTGATTGTCCGGTAGGATCAGAGGTAACCACCCAGGGTGTATAGAGCGCGAGCCGGGAATCGTCAAAGTTATCGCGGAAGGCGCGCACTTCAGACAAACTCATATTTTCGCGGCTGTCCACCAGCCCGATGCGGTAACGCATCTTCACGCAATGCTTGAGCAATTCGGACACCACTGCCTGGTGATTATCCGGATCATTCGCTGCCGCCGGTGTCATCACAATGGCAATGTCTTCAATCTCCTCCAATGCCGCCAGCCCCGTTGAACCTTGTTGTTCATCGGTCTCACCGGCGTAATCAATGGCAATCGGCAAACTGCCATCGGTGCCACCTTCCAGCACGATGATGTAGCGCGGATCATCGAAGGAATCTTCGCCGGGGTTTAATAAATCGGAGTTAAATAAAGTGAAGAGCGCAGTGTGTAACTGCTCAACAGTACCTTCAGCTTCCACGGCAATCGGTTGGGTTAATCCATCCAATTTCTTTTCCGGGTTTTGACGCAGCACTTTGGAGACGAAATTTTTTTTATCGCTATCGAGCGACAAACCAGCGGCCCGATAAACCACCTCACCTTTACCGGGAATCCCTTCATCCTCAACACCGATTTTACGGCGGATAACGTCGAGGGAGAACTCCCGCAGGACGTGCAACGACTTCACCGCGTTAGGCGCTATAGCAAGTACGGCAAGGTCAAACGAATTATTTTCTGACTCTATATCCGGCAGAGTGAAAACCAAACCATCCGCATCCACCAATCCGCGGATAATTCTGTTGCCGCCCAGATTAAGCCCGGTAAATCCGACAATATCTACCGCCTCATTAAGCACTAGCTCGGCTGGCGTATTATCAGCTAAAGGGCCACTGGCAGGCTGGGCTGCATAAGTCACCCTGAACTGATCAAACCGCGCGGTAGCGACGCTATCGGTAACACCGGTTCCTAAATCAGCTACATCAATAAATTCAGTCACCGGATCGGCATCTCCTGCCGCTGCATTGGTTACTTGCGCGCTGGTATCCTCAAGAAAGGTAAATCCCGTTGCCGTTTTTTCAGCTAGTACTCTCAGTCGCAGCAACGGAAAATTCCCACCGTCGTGAGTAACGGTTCCCTGTAACTGACCCGCCTCTATATTTTCCAATACCAATAAACCGATTGAACCTTCGGGGATTTCATCGACGTCTGGATAATTTCTACTTTTCAGAAGATTCTGCGCATCTTCCCAAATCACCTCGACATCAAAGTTGCCGCCTGAACCGGGAAAGCGTGCCTCAATATCCAAGCCGCCCTCTGCAACACCAGCTGTTCCTGCCGAACTGCCGGAACCATTAGCGTCGGTATCGTTACCGCCGTTAACCACGCGGGTAACAAACAATTGCTTGCCGCCGTTTTCAAAGAAAGCGCGTGCGGCCAGGGCGGTATAATTCAGATGGGTTTCGTCACCAAAGGTCAGGGAACCGGGGTCACCGTATATCCGCTCAAACTCGTTGTAGCTGGTGATAACTTCCGGCGTACCACGCACAGGACCATAACGGGTTGGCCCCGCGATGCCGGCCACACTGGTGCCTACACCTTCGATAGATTTTGAACGGAAACTGACTTCTTCGACAAACACTCCAGGAGCAAGATATTCCGGCATGACCAGATTCCTTTTGCGTAGGTTAATGGGGCCGTAACGGCATGTTCAGGTAAAAAATGTCTAACCTTGTCTGAGCACAACAAAGGGTTGATCCCGACTGACAATTCGCATCGTGTTACCCGGTGTTATGGCGAACTCGATGGACGGTAAAAAAGTCCCGGCGTCAGTAAAACTTTCAATGTTTGCATCAATAACTTGATCCGGGTCTATCGCTGTTATTTCGCCAGCAGTCTCGGCTTGTTCTTCAACCTGTTCCGGTATCTGAACCGTCAACACGGCAGCATAGTTCGATGCAGGTGCGTCTTTAGCCAGGGCCGGCATACGGTTTAATGGCAAGATAAAATCGCCGTGCGCATCCGCCTGTGCGATGAATCGTAGCGGGTTACCTACTGTCGGTGTAACCACTGCCGTGACCAAAGCCCAGGCGGCGGGCGTAACAGGTTGATCATCCTCTGCATCAAACATCAGCGTGCCGGTCAGCGCACCGGCAGACGGAATTGCTGTACCCGAAGGTGAGCGGTAAAGCGCTAGCCAATGTCCTGCGCCCTGCCCTGCATTGATGGTAAAGCGCCGCGGATTAAAATAACGGCGGACCGGCGAGATGAGTCCACGCAATAAATAAGTGTCGGTAGCGGGCCGGGTAAAATCTGTTTCATCCTTTTTTGCAATGCGTTGCAGCGTTTCCGGTTCCCGGCGAAACAACGTAGCTTGATGCGCTTTGTGAAGCACGCGTAAATCGCGTGGTGCCTGATGCAAGGTGATTGCCCAGTTATCATGCACCATGGGGCGATGATCCGGCGCTGAAAAACCGGTGGCGTCGTAGCAGTGAATGTAATCACTACCATGGCGCAGGGGAATTTCGAGCAATTGCGACATCAACATAAAAATTCCTTTCAAGGATTCCGCTTTTGTCTTCAGGTACGCCAACCTTTTTTTCTTAATCAGCTGCCTTTTATCACATGCATCGGCGTGACAAGGGTTTGTACCCGTGGTCCGTTGACTCGTTCCGGCACCGGCAACAAGCGCACCGTCTTCACCAGAAAAGGCACTGATAATTTGTAGCTTCTTGGCAAGCCATCCCATATGCGCAGCAAATCTTCGGTGCTCATTTCTTCCGGAATAATCTGCACATTTTCATGGTCCTGCCAAAATTCATCCGCACCGCCGATATGGGAGATATCCAGCTCCAGCGAGGCACCTATGTGTTGCAAGCCCCAACTGATCAACGCACTTTCGTTTTCACCGGTATCGGTCCAGGCCACCAGCAGAAAATGCAAATTGATCGGTAGTTCCGGCTGCATGGGCTTGGTGGTGTTAGTGGAATTCAGGTACCGGTTCCTGCCGAATGGATCTACCGAAACACGGTGCAAATAAATGCCGAGATGATTACCCGTCGGTTCCGCATCCAGTTCTTTGGTCCCCAGGATGACAATACCTGGCGAGGTAATGAAGCTGGCAAGATCTGCTTCTGCGCGCAGTTCCAGGAAATTCCTTAACGCTTCCAGAATGGCTGGAACGGCTCTGAACGATGCCACTCTGTGATGCCTCCACTTCCCGTGAATTTAACCTTTGTAATCCATTGAGCAAGCTCTATGCCAGTTGAAATGTGTTGAATAACCCATTGAAAATTAAGTTATTTTTTTGTTGGCGTGATGTAAGGCGGGTAAAAAAATACGCACCAGGTTCTGTCCGATAACCGGCGGAAAACCCTATGGTTACTGTGTGCGGCAGCACACGAAGTGATGGGTTATTTTGGCCCGCGCGGGTAAAAAATTACCCGCTTTTATGGGCACATTCGTGCCGCCAACAGTAAAGCCGATAGTTTGTACGGGAGCACGCACCTCCTTACACGAACCTCCTTATTAAGGTGGGCACGCACGTCTTGTAAGATGAGTACGCAACTGCGGGCCACAAGAAAAGCTTTTGTCCTAACATAAGATCGGGTAAATTGGCACAGCAGCATTTCGGTAACCTCATTCGCCTCGCATTACGACTAATGATTGAGAGGAGTTTGTTATGTCCCATGACCTGTCTACCTTTCAAAGTACGCATTTCTCTCCCGAACAATCCAGCCTGCATCAATTGATCTCCGAGCTTCTGGAACAGGCTGATATCAAGATCAACGGTTCTCGTCCCTGGGATATCCAACTACTGGCCCCCGGTGTTTTTGAACGCGCGTTTTCACAAGGTAACCTGGGTTTGGGCGAAGCTTATATGGATGGCGATTGGGAGGTTCAGCAGCTGGATGAATTTTTTTGTCGGTTGTTGCGCGGACGGGTTGCACAACGGGTCAAACCGCACAAGTTGATTTTCCATGCACTGCGTTCGCGTTTACTCAATCGACAAAATACCAAACGCGCCTGGCAAGTGGGTGAAGTGCATTACGATTTGGGCAACGATTTTTACGCAGCGATGCTCGATCCGCGCATGACCTATACCTGCGGGTATTGGAAAGATGCCGATAATCTTGCCCAGGCCCAGGAAGCCAAGCTGGATCTTATTTGCCGTAAATTGCAGTTGCAACCGGGTATGCGGGTATTGGATATCGGGTGTGGCTGGGGCAGTTTTATGGGCTACGCTGCTGAACACTATCAAGTGGAGTGTGTGGGGGTTACGATTTCCAAAGAACAGGTCAAACTGGCGCAAACGCGCTACAGCGGATTACCGCTGGAATTTCGTTTGCAGGATTACCGCGAAGTTAATGAAAAGTTTGACCGCATTGTCAGCATTGGCATGTTTGAACATGTGGGTCACAAAAACTATCGCACCTATATGAAAGTGGCCCATCGCTGTTTAGTGGATGACGGCCTATTTTTATTGCACACCATCGGCAAGAATCGCCGCCGCACCACGCCAGATCCCTGGCTTGATCGTTATATTTTTCCGAACAGCGAACTGCCGGCAATCAGTCAGATTGACGAAGCGCTGGAAAGTTATTTTATTGTGGAAGATTTTCATAATTTTGGTGCAGATTACGATAAGACGCTGCTGGCATGGTACAACAATGTGGTAAATGCCTGGCCGCAGTTTTCAGCCCAACTTGGCGAACGTTTTTTACGAATGTGGCGCTATTACTTATTGTCGTGCGCCGGTTCGTTTCGTGCACGCAATATTCAATTGTGGCAGTGGGTGCTCAGCAAACGAGGCATTCCCGGCGGTTATCATCGGCCGGAATGAGAAGTGCAGCTTATCTCCATTTATCTGTTATAACCTCGCCATACTCTGGCGTGCCGGGGAAATTTTTATACAAAGGGTGATGGTGCGAATCTGTTTATTGTGATATTTTTCACACGAAATAAACATTGGCGCATAAAATAATCTAAAGCGGAACTCAATACCGAAAAT
This sequence comes from Cellvibrio sp. ARAG 10.3, assembly GCF_051846955.1. Classification (NCBI taxonomy): domain Bacteria; kingdom Pseudomonadati; phylum Pseudomonadota; class Gammaproteobacteria; order Cellvibrionales; family Cellvibrionaceae; genus Cellvibrio; species Cellvibrio sp. ARAG 10.3. The sequence goes on along the minus strand of NZ_JBPYCU010000002.1, from coordinate 27,875 downwards.
AATAGCCAAGCTGAAGTAATATCTATCATCACCATCAATAATAAACGTGAACAGAGAAAATTTTTCGCGATGTATTAAGGGGCTTTCTTTTAGTTTTACCTTTTAATTACGACTAAAAGATTATTGATACATTACGATTTGAAGTAAGGCAAACGGAAAAACACGCAACTATAAGCAAGTTCAACCGTACACTAGCAATGTGAAACAATAAGTAAGTAGCAGTAAATATTTTATATATAAAAATCAATAATAAACGCAAGTTATCAGTGCGTTCCACACAGTTCACATCGACGTAAACCACGGCCACTGTTCGATATTTTCGAATAGCTGCGGTGAGTTTTATTTTTTCTTTGTTGCCTGTCAGCCAGGTACATCACGCCTGCCCTGCTGTCGTCTGACGACCGCGCTACGCCGTGTTATCGCTGACTCGCACCGGAGAACCCTCAACATTGAACAAATTCAAACGCCAGCCTGATTCATCAGGGTGGCGTTCGTCTGCCATGGAGCGACCAACAGGCCGCGCAGCCTGAAAAAGACAACAGGGAAGACACAAGCACGTAATGAGGTCCCGCAGCTCTAGGGTATTGCGTGTGAACACACAAAAAAGAGCATGAGCCATAACTTCTTAAATCATAAATAAGATAGGAGCTAACAAATGTTAACGGCAAATCCAAAGGGCTTAAGCCTGGCAGTGGCCGCGCTCAGCATTGGTATCGCTGCGGCGGGTTACGGCAACTCTGCCGAGGCCGCCGTGTGTAGCCATGTCATTAGTAACGAATGGAACAGCGGCTACACTGCCGCCATTCGCATTACCAATGATGGCAGCACCGCGATCAATGGCTGGAACGTGAGCTGGCAATATAATGCTAACCGCGTGACCAGTTCCTGGAACGCAAACCTCAGCGGTAGCAATCCTTACACGGCAACCAACCTCGGATGGAACGGCACAATTCAGCCCGGCCAGACCGTCGAGTTCGGCTTCCAGGTTAATAAAAATGGCGGCAGCGCTGAGAACCCTACCGTTAACGGTGCGGTTTGTGGCAGCAACGGCAACCAGTCATCCGCTGCGAGCAGCACCGTGAGCTCCGTGGCCTCCAGTTCAAGCCCCAACAATAATACGGGCGGGCAATGTAACTGGTACGGCACCTTGTATCCCCTGTGTACCACCACGCAAAGTGGCTGGGGCTGGGAACAAAATCGTAGCTGTATCTCCCTCAGCACCTGTAGCAGCCAGCCGGCGCCTTACGGTCCGGTTCCGGGAGGCAATTCTTCCAGCGTGGCGTCCAGCGCTCCTTCAAGCGTTGCATCAAGTGCACCTTCAAGTGTGGCCTCGAGCGCTCCTTCGAGCGTTGCCTCAAGTGCACCGTCAAGTGTTGCGTCAAGCGCACCCTCGAGTGTTGCTTCAAGTGTCGCTTCGAGCGTTGCCTCCAGCGTGGCCAGTTCTGTCTCATCCAGCACGCCCACCAGCGGCCGCTGGCGTGTAGATTCAACCGGTAAGATCACCAAAAACGGCAGTATCTTCCCCGTTCAGTGTGGTGCCTGGTTCGGTCTTGAAGGTCAACATGAGCCAAACGATGCGGAAAACAATGCAGGCGGCGCGCCGCTGGAAATGTACGTCGGCAACATGTGGTGGGCAGACACTGGCCGTACCATCCAGCAAACCATGACGGAAATCAAAAACGTTGGTATCAATGTGATTCGTGTGCCTATCGCACCACAAACACTTGATCCGACCGATCCGCAAGGTATCGGTGATATCCGTGCTGGTGGCGTATTGAAAAACCATCCTTCTGTACGTCAAACCAACGCTCGCCAAGCGCTTGAAGATTTCATCAAGCTGGCGGATCAGAACGATCTCGAAGTGATCATCGACATCCATTCCTGCTCCAACTATGTGGGCTGGCGTGCCGGCCGTCTGGATGCAAACCCACCTTATGCGGATGCGACTCGCGAAGGGTATGACTTCACCCGTGAAGAGTACTCCTGTGGCGGTGGTGCACCAAATGATGATCCATACAACGAGCAACTCTGGCTGGAAGACCTGCGTACCATTGCAGCGTTTGAGCAGTCTCTCGGCGTAGACAATATCCTCGGTATCGACATCTTCAACGAACCCTGGGATTACACCTGGGACGAGTGGGCTACCCTCGCTGAAAGCGCTTACCAGGCGATCAACGAAGTTAACCAGAACGTCCTGATCGTAGTGGAAGGCGTAGGTTCCGTGAAATCTGACGGCACTGAAGTTGCCCACGGCAGCATGGACTACAACCCGAACTGGGGTGAAAACTTCTTCGGTTTCGCTGAGCGTCCGCTCAACATTCCGAAAGAGCGTCTGGTACTGTCTCCGCATACTTACGGTCCATCGGTATTCGTTCAACGTCATTTCATGACCGGCGAATGTGCTGAGCTGGAAGGTGATGAAGCGGGCCGCGCTGACTGCCAGATCACGCTTGATCCAACCAAGCTCGAAGCTGGCTGGCAAGAGCACTTCGGCTACTTGCGTGACCAGGGCTATGCGATGATCATCGGCGAGTTCGGTGGCAACATGGATTGGCCACAAAATACGCGCGCTGCCGAACAGGAAATGTGGAGCCACATCACCACTCCTGTGGATCAACAATGGCAAAACGCGTTTGTTGATTACATGATCGAGAAGGATATTGAAGCCTGCTACTGGTCCATTAACCCGGAATCTGCCGACACCGGCGGTTTGTACGAGCACTCGCACATTCCAGAGGTGAACGAATCCGGCTGGGGTACCTGGCTGAACTTTGATAGTAGAAAAACCAGCTTATTACAACGCTTGTGGAACGGTAACTAATCATTCGGCGGGATCACCTGATTGATCCCGCCACACAAGTTGAAAATTAAGCCAAGCCTTACGGGGCTTGGCTTTTTATTTTTCAGGCGTTGTGCAAAACCCAACGACAAGCGGAGCAGCAGCTGCAAAAGTAAATATTACAAACCTTTGTAAATTTATGATTACAGATGTTGTTAAACGCGCAATCACGTCCTTCCTGCTGCTGTCATTTCTGCTCATTCTTCTATCACCACACAAGATCCCACAGCGCCTTTGACGAGTTCAATGCCGTATTAACGAATTGGCATGGTTATGGCTCAAGGATATGGGCTGTACTATCAGCCTTTTAGTTTTATGCACATACATGGTTAAAGCTAAAAAGCAATAAGCGCAACGGTAAATCAACAAAGGGAGTTCAAGGGTAAACGCCGTGATGTCGTTTGCGTGGCAAAAGCACAGACATCGGAATCCTGATGAATACCCGGAAAATTGCTGATGTTCTGTGTTTACGATTGATCTCCCTGTGTTGAGGACTACCAATGAAACATTCAATGAGCAAACGCATTCTTGTAGCTGGCGGTGGCGGATTTCTGGGTATTAATTTGTGCAAAAACCTGCTGGAAGAAGGCCATGACGTTATCTGCCTGGATAATTTTTCGAGTGGTAGCAAATCCAATCTTGAGCTTGTTTCTTCATTCAGAAACTTCACGCTACTGGAACAGGATGTCACCGATCCTATCAATGAGAATGTAGATGAAATCTACAATATGGCCTGCGTTGCCTCCCCGGTACAATATCAGGCTGACCCTTTGCAAACTATTCGTACCAGCACCGAAGGGATCAACAATTTACTCAAGCTGGCCGTCGCCAAAAAAGCGCGGATTTTCCAATCATCCACCAGCGAGATCTACGGCAACCCCCATGTGCACCCGCAACAGGAAGATTACTTCGGCAACGTGAATCCCATCGGCCCACGCGCCTGTTACGACGAAGGTAAACGTTGCGCCGAAACCCTGTGCATGGATTACCACCGCATCTTCAATGTCGACATCAAGATTGCACGCATCTTCAATACCTATGGCCCTTATATGCAACCGAATGATGGCCGGGTGGTATCCAACTTTATTGTGCAAGCCTTGATGAATCAGCCGATCACCATCTACGGCGACGGCAGCCAGACGCGCTCTTTTTGTTATGTCGATGACATGATTGCCGGCATCAAGGCGTTGATGAAGACACCACAAACGGTTGTAGGGCCGGTCAATCTTGGTAATCCCGGCGAGTTTACCGTGCTGGAACTGGCGTCCAAGGTAATTGAGATGACTGATTCATCATCGCGGATTCAGTTCTATCCCCTGCCGCAGGATGATCCGATCAAACGTCGGCCGGACATTACACGCGCTAATCGCCTGCTCAACTGGCAACCGCGTGTGAAACTGGAACAAGGCCTGGCCGAGACCATTCAGTATTTTGAGAAATTACTGAACAACAACGCGTTGATTGCGGCCACCCACTCTGCCTCAGCAAATCCACATGTCAATATGGAGCGTTGAGATGAAAGAACGAATTCTGATTACCGGCGGCGCCGGTTTTGTGGGGTCACACCTTGCGGACCAATTACTGAAAGAAGGATACGCCGTAAGGGTTCTGGATAACCTGACACAACAGGTACACGGCGACCAGGAATGGCCGGACTATCTGAATCAATATGTCGAGCGTGTTGAAGGCGATGTGCGCGACGCGGCAAAGGTGGAAGAAGCCTTGCAGGACGTGAGTGCCGTGTATCACTTCGCGGCTGCTGTAGGCGTTGGCCAAAGCATGTATCAAATCAACCATTACACGGATGTCAACAATCGCGGCACGGCGGTATTACTCGAAGCACTAAGCAAGCGACCGGTAAAAAAACTGGTGGTTGCATCAAGCATGAGTCTATACGGCGAAGGTTTATATCGCGATGCCAGCGGCAATATTTATTCGCCGCCGGAACGTTCGGTAAAAGCATTTGCTGAAGGGCAATGGGATGTATTTTACGGCGGCGAAGCACTGCAACCTGTCGCCACACCGGAAACCAAACTGCCCTCGCCGTCTTCTGTGTATGCCTTGTCAAAATACGACCAGGAGCGGTTATGCCTGATTGTCGGTTCCGCCTACAACATCCCCGTCACAGCTCTGCGTTTCTTCAATATTTATGGGCCGCGCCAGGCGCTCTCCAATCCTTACACCGGCGTGCTGGCGATCTTTTCGTCGCGTTTTCTCAACAACAAGCCGCCGATTATTTTTGAAGACGGCAAACAGCGCCGCGACTTTGTGAGTGTGCATGACATTACCCGGGCATGCGTGCTGGCGCTGGAAAACAGTAACGCGGATGGGGAAGTCTTTAATATCGGCAGTGGCGAAAACTACAGTATCGCCGATATCGCCACCAAGGTTGGCCAGGTGTTGGATAAGGCACACATCGCACCGGAAATTACCGGTGAATATCGGGTTGGCGATATTCGTCACTGTTTTTCCAATATCGATAAAGCGCGCAATCTGCTCGGCTATCAACCGCGTGTTTCACTGGAAGATGGCTTGGAAGAACTGTCGCAGTGGCTCCAGGGTAAAGCATCCTTTGATCGCGTTGACACCATGCGCAACGAATTATTCAGCAGAGGATTGAGCTTATGAGCATCAATTACCGAAAAACTGCCCAGCAGCGATTAGGTGTGATCGAATGGCTTCGTCCCGGTGAATATCAACGTGCAGAAGATATGCTGCAAGACCTGCAAACGCTGGATATTCCGCGGTTGCGGACCGGATTATCCTGGGCGGACTGGCACACGCCGGAAGGCCAGAAATGGTTTGACTGGTTTGTGCCCAAGGTGGCTAAAACAGCCGAGTTATTACCTTGCTTTACCTACACACCACCCTCCCTGGGAATTGAACCAAAAACCTCTTCGCCGCCGCGCAATCCGAAAGCCTACGCTGATTTTCTGGATGTCATGATCAGCCGGTACGGACGTTATTTTGAGTGGGTGGAATTATGGAATGAACCCAATAATCTGAACGATTGGGATTGGCACCTGGACCCGGACTGGAACATCTTCACCGACATGATTGGTATGGCCGCGCATTGGGCGAAACAGCGCGGCAAAAAAACCGTATTAGCCGGCATGTGTCCGACCGATCCCAATTGGCTGGACATGATGTGCTCACGTGGCGTCATCGGTCTGATGGATGCGATAGGCATGCACGGTTTTCCCGGCACCTGGGAATTTGATTCCCATGACTGGGGCAACAAAGTCAGCCAGCTTCGCACGCTCCTGGACAAGCATCACCTAGCGCCGGAAATCTGGTTAACCGAAGTGGGCTACTCCACCTGGCGCCACGATGAAATTATTCAGGTGAAAAAATTTATGGAGGTGTTGGATGCACCGGTGGAACGTGTGTACTGGTATTCCGGCTACGACCTCCACCCGCACGAATGCCATCAGGATGGCTTCCATGAAGACGAGCGCCATTATCATTTTGGTTTAAAGGCTGCCGATGGTACGCCCAAATTACTTTACCGCGTATGGGCCGAATCCGGCTTGCAAGGTTTGCGGCATTTAGCCGAAACCGTATTTCATAGTGGTGCAGGATTATCCCGGGAGCCCTCCACCGTCCTCGGTGAAAAAGGTCTCACCATCGTACCACCCAGTTCGCGCAAAAAGCCCAATCTGATTACCGGCGGTGCCGGTTTTATCGGCACCAATCTGGCCGCGCGTTTATTGGAGCAAGGTGAGTCTGTGCTGATCTTTGACAACCTCGGTCGCGCGGGTGTCGAGCGCAACCTGGAGTGGTTGTGTGATACCTACGGCAGCGATGTGCAACTGGAAATTGCGGACATTCGCGATGCTCATCTGGTACGGGATGCGGTCCACCAGTCAGCGCGGATATTTCACTTTGCCGCCCAGGTTGCGGTGACCACCAGCATTGATGCACCACAAAAAGATTTCGATATCAATGTGCGCGGCACATTAAATATTCTGGAATCCATGCGGCAAATGGACACCCCGCCCTCACTGCTATTTACATCGACCAACAAAGTTTACGGCGCGCTGGACAATGTTGAATTGACACGTACCCACGATCGTTATCATCCCACCGATCCCGATTTTTCCCAAGGTATTAGCGAACAACAACCGCTCGATTTCCACAGTCCCTACGGCTGCTCCAAGGGCGCAGCGGACCAGTATGTGCTGGATTACGCGCGCACCTATGGCATTCCTGCCGCAGTATTCCGTATGAGTTGCATCTACGGACCACATCAATTTGGTACAGAGGATCAGGGCTGGGTCGCGCACTTTTTAATTCAGGCAATGAAAGATTTACCCCTGACACTTTATGGTGATGGCCGCCAGGTGCGCGATATTTTGTTTGTGGACGACCTGGTTAACGCAATGCTGTTGGCACAGGACAACATGACGCGTGTGTCGGGTAAAGCTTTCAACATTGGCGGCGGTGTCGAGAACAGCACCAGCTTGCTGGAAATTCTCGCACGTATTGAAGCACTGACCGGACGCTCCTGCCCTTATGCATTTTCCAGTTGGCGTTTGGGCGACCAAAAATATTATGTCACGGATACGCGTTTGTTCCGCGAACTAACCGGCTGGAAACCCAAAGTGGATATCAATACTGGCCTTGAGCAACTTTATCAATGGATCTCCGCTTACCTCCTTAACCACCACACAGAATTTAATCATTCCGCTGCATCTTCAAAGGGTTTTACACCCTCCAATGATTTTACAAAAGGAGCGATGAGTCATGCCTATATCCGGTAATCTCGCTGTTACAGATGACTACCAGACTGTGCCTGCCCGTCACACCGTTGCCGTGCTATCGGCGGCAAAACAATTTGTGGTCCAACAACAACCGACGCCGCAGTGCGGCCCGAACGAGATAATGATTCGCCTGGAAGGCTGCGGCGTGTGCGCGTCCAATCTTCCCGTATGGGAAGGCCGCCCCTGGTTTGAATATCCCCTGCCCGCCGGCGCACCAGGACATGAAGGCTGGGGCCGCGTGATTGCGGTGGGTGATCAGGTGGAAACGTTTTCTGTCGATCAACGTGTTGCCTGTCTTGGTGATCGTGCCTTTGCTGAAACCATGTGTGTGCCTGCCGAAGATGCCGTGTGCTTACCCGAAGAACTCGACGATATCCCCTTTCCCGGCGAAGCCATCGGCTGTGCAATGAATATTTTTAAGCGCGCCGATGTACGGCCCGACCAAACCGTCGCCATCATCGGCGCCGGATTTTTAGGCTTATTGCTCGTGCAATTAAGTATCGCTGCCGGCGCACGGGTTATCGCGATTTCACGCCGAGCGGAAGTCCGCCAACTGGCTGAGCAACTGGGTGCAGAAATCAGTTTTGACACCGAAGACTGGTGGGGCAATGCGCAAAAGGTGATTGAGTATACCCAGGGTCGCGGCTGCGATCGGGTTATGGAAGTCACTGGTATGCAATTCGCTCTGGACATGGCCACCGAGATGATCGGCGAATATGGCAAGCTGGTTATCGGCGGTTATCACCAGGATGGCTTACGCCAGGTCAACATGCAGAAATGGAATTGGCGTGCTATCGATGTCATCAATGCCCATGAGCGTGATCGTCATCGGTATATCCAGGGAATTCGTGAAGGCATCAGTGCCACCATCAGCGGACGTATCAGCCCGCAAACATTATTAACCCATCGTTTCAGTCTCGAACAATTAAACGACGCTTATCAAATGATGTGCGATCGTCCTGACGGTTTTATTAAAGGTTGGATTGAACTATGAACACTGCCACAGCACATATCTTCGATACCTACGTTGTACCTGCCACACCACGGTTAGGATTTATCGGCACAGGCTGGATCGGTCGGATGCGAATGGAAGCTCTACTCAACGAACACATCGCGGACTGTTGTACCGTGTATGACCCGTCACTGGACGCTGCCACCGAAGCCGCCGCATTGCAACGCGGTATCCGGATAAGCAAAAGCCTTACGGACATTCTTTCACAGGATCTGGACGGCGTTGTAATTGCAACGCCCAGCGCATTCCATGCCGATCATTGCATTGCTGCCTTGCGTACTGGCAAAGCAGTCTTCTGCCAAAAACCCCTGGCGCGCACCTGTGAAGAAACCCAACGTGTGGTGGAAGCAGCGCGCGCCGCCAATAAACTACTGGGTGTTGATTTTTCTTATCGTCACCTGGCGGGTGTAGATACATTGAAGCAAAAAATATTTACCGGCGAACTCGGTGAAATTTATGCGGCGGACCTGGTGTTTCATAACGCTTACGGCCCCGACAAGTCGTGGTTTTACGACGTCAGTTCTGCCGGTGGCGGTTGTGTGATGGACCTGGGTATTCACCTGGTAGATCTCGCGATGTACCTCTTGGGTAATCGCCCCGTCAAGCAGGTATCGAGCAATTTATTTCACAAAGGCAAATCCCTGTTACCGCCGTACAGCGTGGTAGAAGATTACGCAACCGCTGAATTTATGCATGGCCGCACGCGCACGCGCTTGACCTGCTCATGGAATTTGCACGCCGGGCGCGATGCTGTGATTGAAGCGAGTTTTTACGGTACCCATGGTGGCGCATCGATTACTAACGTCAATGGTTCTTTCTACGATTTTGAGGTACATCAGTTCACCGGCACCACGCGCGAAAAACTCGCTGGTTATCCCGACGCCTGGGGCGGTCGCGCGCTGATTGATTGGGTAAAAAATCTCAGCCACAGCAGTGCGTTTGATCCGGATGTCGAGCAAGCCATCCAGGTAGCGGACGTCATTGACCGGATTTACTGCCGATGAAAATATTGATGACCACAGACACACTCGGCGGCGTCTGGAGCTATTGCATGTCGCTATGCGCGGCCTTGAAACCTCACGGCGTTCACGTGGTGCTGGCCACTATGGGCCGGGCTTTATCTTTGGAACAACGCAAGCAAGTGGATCAACTGGACAACGTGGACGTGCATGAAAGCACCTGGCGTTTATGCTGGATGGAAGAGCCCTGGCATGACGTCGCCCGCGCCGGTGACTGGTTGTTATCCCTCGCACGTCGCTACCGGCCGGATATCATTCAGTTAAATGACCTCGGCCACGGCGATTTGGCCTGGCCGGCTCCGGTGGTGATGGTCGGCCATTCCTGCGTGTTGTCCTGGTGGGATGCGGTAAAAAAACAATCTGCACCCCGGGCGTGGCACGAGTACCGGGAGCGCGTGAGTGCGAGCCTTAAAAACGCCGATTTAATTGTTGCGCCCACACACGCCATGTCCAAAGCACTCGCGCATCATTACGGACCATTTAACCGGCTTTATCCCGCGCCCAGTGTTATCTACAACGGCAGCAACTTTCCCGCGCTGGCGGACTCGCCAACGGATAAATTCAATCAGGCCGAACCCTTGATCTTCGCAGCAGGCCGCCTATGGGATGAAGCAAAAAATATTGCCGCACTATCAAGCATAGCGGCAGATGTGCCGTGGCCTGTGTATGTCGCCGGCGAGGTTGATCAACCCAATGGCAAAGGCAAGGCGCCCGACAATCTTCATTGCCTGGGATTTTTGCATAACACAGAGATGGCGCGCTGGCTCGCGCGCGCGTCGATTTATATTGCGCCCGCGCGCTACGAACCTTTCGGTTTAGCGATTCTGGAAGCTGCCCGCGCCGGCTGTGCATTGGTGCTTGGCGACATCGAGAGTTTGCGTGAAGTGTGGGGCGAAGCCGCCGAGTATGTCGACCCTGACAATCCTGCCGAATTACGTCGGGTGGTTAATCAGTTGATCGATGATCCGCAGCGCCGCCAGCAATTGAGCGCGCTGGCCTGGGACACGGCGCAATCCTATTTTGCCGAACAAATGGCCAACGATTATATAAAAGCCTACGAGGCCTTAGTAAATCCCGCTGTCTTCACCCGCCCCCGTTCCGTTGCATCTTTATCAGGAATGCCTATATGAAATTCAGTTTGTTTTACCATTCATTAGTGTCCGACTGGAATCACGGCAACGCCCATTTTCTGCGCGGTATCGTCAGCGAACTACTTGACCGTGGTCACCAGGTCCAGGTGTATGAACCGGCCAATGGCTGGAGTAAACAGCAGTTAATTGATACGCACGGTCTGGAACCCATCAAGGCGTTTCACCAGGCGTATCCGCAACTGCAAATGCGCGGTCAATTTTATGACCAACACACACTGGATCTTGAACAGATCGCTGAAGATTCCGATGTCATCATTGTGCATGAATGGAATGAACCCTGGTTGGTCAACGGCTTGGGTGAATTGCGTAACCGGATTCAATACGGCAGCAATCGCGGCCAGCCCTTCACCCTGCTGTTTCATGATACGCACCACCGCGCCGTGAGTGATCCGGAATGGATCAAACGCTTTAACCTGGAATGTTACGACGGCATCCTTGCCTTCGGCGACATCCTCACCAACGTCTACCGCGCCCACGGCTGGAGTGACACGGTCTGGACCTGGCACGAAGCAGCAGACATTCGGGTATTTTATCCGCGCGAGCCTTCAGCGGATTTTCCCCGTGGCGATCTTGTGTGGATCGGCAACTGGGGCGACGATGAACGGACCCGTGAGTTGGAAACGTTTCTGTTTGAACCGATTCGCAACCTGGAATTAAACGCCCATATTTACGGCGTGCGTTATCCGCAACTGGTGCTCGATCAACTGGAAGCAGACGGCATCCACCACTGCGGCTGGTTACCTAATTTCCGTGCGCCGCAGGTCTTTGCCAATCACGCTGTCACCGTGCATGTGCCACGCCGTTATTACGCGGAAACCTTGCCCGGTATTCCCACCATCAGACCCTTTGAAGCCATGGCCTGCGGTATTCCCTTGATCTCCGCGCCCTGGCAGGACAGCGAAAATCTGTTTACGCCGGGCGAGGATTTTCTGGTTGCGCGCAATACCGAACAGATGGAAAAACATTTACGCACCATCCTCAATGACCGGGATTTTGCCCGGCATCTGGCCAATCAGGCTCGCAGCACCATTTTATCGCGCCACACCTGCGGTCATCGCGTTGACCAGCTGTTAAATCTGATCGGCGATGCAGGAATAGGCATGCGCGTGACCTACCCCCAAAGTAACACGCAGGTACAACACATCGGGAGATAAGTCATGTATCAACAGCGTTTAAAGATTGCGTTTTTTGGTTCCAGCCTGGTGTCATCCTATTGGAACGGCGCAGCAACCTATTATCGCGGCATCATCAAAGCCTTGGCCGAACGCGGTCACGAGATTACATTTTACGAACCCGATGCGTTCGAACGCCAACAGCATCGCGATATCGACGATCCGGAATGGGCTGAAGTCGTGGTTTACCAGGCGGATGAGACCAGCGCAAAAGAAGCACTGGAATCTGCGCAGAATGTGGACGTGATCGTTAAAGCCAGCGGTGTGGGCGTATTGGATGAGTGGCTTGAACGGGAAGTTATTGCGCACTACAAAGATACACCTAACATGATAAAAATTTTCTGGGACGTGGACGCACCCGCGACCCTGGAACGTATTCATAACAACCCGCAAGATCCTTTCCGAGAGCAGATTCCCCACTACGATTTTATTCTCACCTATGGTGGTGGCCAGCCAGTCATTGATGCATATCAAGAATTGGGTGCGCAACATTGCCAACCGATTTACAACGCGCTGGACCCGGATATTCATCACCCGGTGCCCGCGGATGAAGCTTTTTCAGCGACGCTGAGTTTTCTCGGTAACCGTTTGCCAGATCGGGAAGCGCGCGTACAGGAATTTTTCTTCAATGCGGTATCAGCCCTGCCTGATAAAAAATTTATTCTGGGCGGCAGCGGTTGGGAAAGTTATTCACCACAGTTCCCGAATTTACATTACCTGGGGCATGTTTATACCCGCGACCACAATCAATTTAATTGCAGTGCGCTGGCCGTGCTCAATATCAATCGTGACAGCATGGCGCGCAATGGTTTTTCTCCGCCAACGCGCGTGTTCGAAGCCGCCGGTGCCGGTGCGTGTTTGATCATGGATTATTGGGAAGGCGTTGAACAATTCCTCGAGCCCGACAAAGAAGTCCTGGTAGCGCGCAGTGGCGATGATGTGATTAAACACCTGCGTCACCTCACGCCGGAAAAAGCCAAACGAATCGGTGCCGCAGCCCGCGAGCGTATGCTGGCTGAACACACCTACCGGCATCGGGCCAGCGAATTTGAAGCCTTGATGAACGCCGACTATCCATCCGCTGCCATTGCATAGGACACCTTCAGGACACCTCATATGAAAGCACTCAATATTGTTATCTTCGGTTTATCGATTACATCCTCCTGGGGCAATGGCCACGCAACCACCTACCGCAGCCTGATAAAGGCGCTCGCCCAGCGCGGCCACAAGGTTACTTTTTTTGAAAAAGATGTACCCTGGTACCGGCAGCATCGCGATTTACCCAATCCGTCTTTCTGCGAAACTATTTTGTACCACTCCATCGTAGAGATTGAAGATTATCGTCTCACGCTGGCCAAAGCGGATCTGATAATCCTGGGCTCCTATGTGGCGGACGCCGAGGTGCTGGCCAATCGCGTTCGCGCGTTATCATCCGGTTGCTTCGCGTTCTACGATATCGACACGCCGGTTACCCTCGCTAAATTACAACGGGGCGATTATGAATACCTGACGCCGGCAATGATTCCCTTGTTTGATATGTATTTGTCGTTCAGCGGCGGGCCGGTCCTGAAAATTCTGGAAGAGCAATGGGGCGCACAACGTGCACGGGCGCTTCATTGTTCGGTTGATCCGGATTTGTATTACCCCACGACGGACGAGCACCCCAGTTACGATTACACCCTCGGTTACCTCGGTACCTACAGTGAAGATCGCCAGCCAACGCTGAACAAATTTTTATTAGAGCCCGCGATCACCGAACGCGAGATGGCATTTTGTGTTGCGGGGGCCCAATACCCGTTAACAATTTACTGGCCTGATAATGTGACCTATATCGAACACATTCCACCGCATCAGCATCGCCAGTTTTATCAAAGCCAAAAATTCACCCTGAACATCACCCGCAAGGACATGATAGAAGCCGGCCACTCACCCAGCGTGAGATTATTTGAAGCTGCCGCTTGCGGTACGCCAATTATTACGGATGAATGGTCAGGCCTGGAAAATTACTTTACACCGGGCAAGGAAATTTTGGTCGCACGGACGTGCCGGGATGTGCTGGATTACCTGCAAATGTCTGCTGTTGAACGCACGGCTGTTGCACGGCGCGCGCAACAAAAAGTATTGCGCTTTCACACCGCCGCCCACCGCGCCGCAGAACTTGAACATTACTGGGAAGAAACCTTTACACCAATGCTGGCGCAAGCACTTTAACCTTCCCGTTGCTAATCCGGAGGAGAAATCCTATGCCCGAAGCTGCCATTGTCGCTCAAGTCGAAGCGTTGCAACCCTGGTTTCATAATTTGCATCTACCCGATGGTACGCAAACGGCGCCGAATCATTTCCTGGGCGATTTCCCACGTTATAAGTGGCAGGAAATTGCAACGTCGTTGCCCGATGATCTGCAAGGAGTCAGCGCACTGGATATCGGTTGCAACGCTGGCTATTACAGCTTTGAATTAGCCAAACGCGGTGCCCGGGTCACCGCCATCGACATCGATGAGCATTATTTACAGCAGGCATCCTGGGCAGCGGATACGCTGGGTTACCGTGAGCAAATTACGTTTCGCCAGAGCACGGTTTATGATCTGATCCACGATAACCAACAATATGATCTGGTGTGGTTTATGGGCGTGCTGTATCACCTGCGCCACCCGTTATTAGCACTGGACATTATTCGTCAGCGTTGCAAAGGCAAGATGGTTTTTCAAACCATGACCATGCCCGGCGAAGAGGTTTTTCCCGCGGAACAAAATTACACCCTGCCCCAGCGGGAAGTCATGACCCACCCCGGCTGGCCAAAGATGGCATTTATCGAACACCGTATCGAAAATGACCCAACCAATTGGTGGGCACCCAATCACGCCGCCATTGAAGCCATGTTACGCGCCGCCGGGTTTGGCAATATCAAGAAGCTGGGGCACGAGATATATCTCTGCGAAGCCATAGGCGAACCCTCCTCTTTCGCCCAAGCCGAACTCACCGCCTTCACCCAAACCCGTAGGTCGGATTAGCGCAGCGTAATCCGACAATGAAGGCGAGACATCCTGAAGACAATGGACCGGTTTTTGCTGTAATCAGAATAACAAAAAACTTGGGATTAAATCGTTGCAACCCATGCCAAATACTGTAAGAGCGAAAATAACATTGCAAGGTTTACAACGTTCAATATGCAATGCCCTATCTTATGGAGTCACCTATGAATAGCGTCTTTATTGATCCCCGCACTAAATACCCCACTCCCAATTTTCCGGTCGAGCCACAGTCCATTCCTGGCACTGAACGGGAGATGGACCCACCGGCAGACCACGGTGAACAAAGCTACCATGGCAATAAAAAACTGAACGGTGCTGTCGCCATTATTACAGGTGGCGACAGTGGCATAGGTCGTGCCATTGCGGTGGCCTATGCACGCGAAGGCGCTCATGTAGTATTTACTTATCTGGAAGAAGAAAGAGACGCACGGGAAACTGAACAATTGGTGCGGGAATGCGGCGTAGAGGTGATGTCGATCAAGATGAACCAAGCGGATCGCGCCGCCTGCGAACGCGTGATAGACGACTGCCTTGAACGCTTCGGTCGTCTGGATATCTTAATCAACAATGCAGCATTCCAAAAAACCTACTCTTCCATCGAAGATATTCCCGACGACGACATTGATTACACCTTTCGCACCAATATCGAATCCTTCTTTTTCTTTTCGCGCTATGCACTGAAATTTATGTCTCCCGGTGGATCGATCATCAACACCACCTCCATCCAGGCATTTTCTCCCAGTGCGCAACTCGCGCCTTATGCAGCAACTAAAGCAGCGATTGCCAACTTTACGCTGTCGTTGGCGGAGGAAGCGATCAAGAAAGGTATCCGCGTAAACGCCGTCGCACCGGGGCCAGTGTGGACACCCTTGATTCCCTCCACCATGCCAGAAGAAAAAGTCAAAACTTTCGGTTCCAATACGCTGTTTGAGCGCCCGGCCCAGCCGGCGGAATTGGCTCCGATCTATGTATTTCTTGCGTCGGAAGACGCAAGTTATATCACCGGAGAAATTTACGGCGTAACCGGTGGCCGGCGTCAGCTTTAATGATCAACATGATAATAAATCAGGAGAATGTAAATGGCTGCTCATTATCAAAATTATCTTGATGATACTGACAACTATAAATCACAGCGTATGCAACGCATGTACCGCAAAAAGTTTTCCACCAACGCGGACCCTGCATCACCCCGACATCATCACAAATACTCACGCTATGAAAAGTGGTCGCGCTACGACCTGGATCAAAAGGCCATGGAGTTCGGCATTGAAAATGCGGGGAAGATGAGCAAACAGGATTTGATTGACGCCTTGTCAGAATATTGATGTCGGCCAAGCGGTAGATCTGGTTCAAACCACGATCTACCGCGTTTATAATTGTGTTTGTACGGCAGAAATTTATACGGTGCTTACTAACGCGCGGTAGCGAAAATCTTGCAACTGCACCTTACCCTTTCCAGCACAGTAGATCCCTGCCCTCAAACTCAAAAACCCGCCGAAGACATTGTGATTCAAACCAGAGACTTCCATCCGCGTTGGATGACGTGTCCAGGTGCGGCCCGCATCTTGCGAATATTCATAGGTTATCACCTGGTGGTCATTGGTAATGCGCATTCGCAGGCTGCGTGTTTTTAGCGGGATACGTGCCCAGGCTTGTTCTTCAGCGTATTGAAAACTTTTTAGGGCTTCTGGCGTAAAACCCATGCCGACAAACGCTTTGTGATTATAAAACAATAACAGACCGGCTTCGGCATCGCCGATTAGCGTCAACCCTATTTCCACCTGATAAGCGCGATCCACCACGCCACAGGTCAATGGCGCGCTGTCCACTGGCGAAGTTCCTTTTGCACTCAATTCAAGGCGGTTCTCCCCATATGCTACCCGCGCCATTTCATCCGTACCGGGGTTGTGGAAATTCCACTGTAAGCCGAATTTATTGTTTGAAAAATCATCGGACAAAGCTGCGCTATGCGGGCCGGCTTTGCCTTGGCGCGATTTGCGCATCGGCTTTGATAAATCGCCGCCCGTCGCGCGAAACCAACCATCTTCTGTCCACTCAATCGGCTCCAGTAAGGCCTGCCGCCCCAAGGTGCGAAAACCGTTTTCATAACCGTGATATACCATCCACCAATCACCCGCTGGACCTTCAATCAATGTGGCATGACCTTTTGACCACCAGGGTTCATCATCGGATAAAGTGCGCACCAGGGGATTGTGTGGACAATGTTCCCAGGGACCATGGATTGAGCGTGAACGCGCCGCAATAACCATATGGCCTGTTACCGGGCCGGCAGTACCGCCAACGGCAGTGACCAGGTAAAACCACTCACCCCGGCGCAATAACTTTGGGCCTTCCGGGGCAAAATTTTCTACAATCCAGTGGTCAGGGTAACGCCAGGGATCATAGGCGTGTTCGAGTTCACCATCGGTGGCCAGTCCGTCGTCGGTCAGGCGAATTTTGCGGATGCCGTTTACAAATAAATAACGCTTGCCGTCTTCACCTACCATGTGACCGGGATCAATGCAGCCGTCAATCTTGAGGTCAATCGGATCACTCCAGGGCCCGTTGATATCATCCGCCCATATCGCATAAATGGACCAGGGTTTACCGTCTGTGAGCGCGGGAATATATATGTAATAACGGTCGTTGTGTTTACACAGATCCAGCGCCCACACGGTGCCGATATTGCGTTGCAAAGCCGCGCCGATGGGTGCCCAATTCACCAGATCGGTTGAATGCCATAGCACAATGCCCGGATAGGAATTAAATGACGAAAATGTCATGTAATAGTCCGGGCCATCTTTCAGGATGGTGGGATCAGGATGATCACCCGCAATAATAGGATTGAGGAAAGTCCCATCACCCAGATCGGCTTTGCGTTGCCCTTCTATGCCGGTGTTCCATTGCATCGTTGCAAGATTGCATTTAACTGCGGGTTTTGTTGGGGTTTTGGCCAGAAGCGTTAAAGGGGATACCGCAGCGCCCGCCAAACAGGCTTTAAATAAATTTCGACGTGTTACATCCGACATAAGTAAAAAATCCAGACACGCTAATGAATCAAGAAAGATTTATCGCAGTAGTTTTCGACAGCGTTCCCTGGGACTCCGCCACCAGGATTTTCCGCCGGCCTTTCAAGCTGTAGATCTCGGAGTAATACATCGCATGCCAGGCGTGCGCCGTACCAATGCGGGCTCTGACAAACAGTTCTGGCGATGAAGGTTCGGCGTGCATGGTCATCTCACATTCGGACAAGACACACTGGCCGATACTGGCATAACCGACCGACCGTGCCGCGCAGTCAAACACGCAACCAAACATGCCCTGGAGCTCTTTGTTAACCAGCGCATCCTGGGGTGTTAGGCCGAAGGTCACTTTCTTCGCCGTACACTCCAGCAGGTCCACCTGGAAAAAGGATTTGAGCATATGGTTATTCACCATGTCCTGGACGGTTTGCATAGATTCTCCATCGATCAGTATGTCTATTATTGTGTTCCCGTAGCGGGGCTTCTCTTAGTGGGGCTTCTCATAAGCAGAGCTTCGCACAGTAAAGCTCCGCAAGAAGTGTGCGTGGAAAAGAGGATGGGTCGATATCTATTGCGGGAAAAAATGTATCAATTTGCAAATAATTGAAGTTTTTTTCATTAAAGTTAAAGTCACCGGCTCAGGCATCCGGGGTCGCCGTCTTTTCGCACAGCACTTTGAACGCTTTGGGTGGGCAACCGTATTCTTCCTTGAATAATTTATTGAAGTAAGACACGTTCTTGTAACCAACGGAATAGGCAATTTCAGCGACGTTGGCATCCTCCCCTTCCTTGAGCAAGCGGGCAGCTTCCGTCAGGCGCAGTTTGTTGAGATAGCCGGTAAAGGTAAAACCCAATTCAGATTTCAGGATGTCATTGATCTTGGTGCGACTGACGCCGATGGATGAGGTCATGGTGTCCAGGCTTACATCCGGGTTCGCGTATTGCGTCGCCATAAAATGCAGGATTGCACTGCGATCTTTGTCTCTGTGGGTTTCCACCGAAAGCTGCTGATAGGCTACCAAAGGACGGTCCCGTTGAAATTTACTGCGTAAGTCGTCTACCAGGGCCGCTGTATGCTGCCTGAAAAACCAGAAAGCATAGCCGCCCCACACAATGATCAAAAAGCCACCCAGCACGTACAGGTACATCCAGTTATGGCCGACCAGGGCTATCTCACTCAAATGGACATTCGACTTCACGGCAAAGGGACTTTGCGGACTGCTGCCAAAACTGAGCTTGGACACTTTGTCGAGTTCGTAGGCTTTTCTGGACAGGTCAACATTAAACATGTCGAACCACCACTGCGCGGTCTCCAGTCGGGTCAGGTCCAGCTCGACATAGTGCCAATCCTCGTCGCAGGAAAAGAAGGTTGATGGAGCGCGATAGCTCAGGAAGTCATTCTTGTTGGATACTTTTTCATCAAAGGTCAACATGGAAAAACTGAGCGTGTTGGGGATGGAGCATTTCACATTGAAGGAAAGCGTATCGAACCGGGATAAATCCACCAGGTCCGGGTTGCTCGTATCCTCGCCGAAAACCAGGGTGAAGGCGGCATAAGGATAAGTAGCTGCGCGTGACATGGTGATATCAAAATTCAGACTGAAACGGTCGTCGATAATAGTCAGGGCCGACTGCCCACCTTGATGTGCATCGGTATTCTTCTCCGTGCGCCACGGGAGGTCGCTCTTGGTGACCGGGAGCAATGAGATCTTGAGGAAGGTGTTGTCCACACACAGATAGCCGACCAGGCAGCTCACCAGAATCAGACCGATAAAACCGATCAACGCTTTATTATAAAAATCCTGCATTTATGTATTGCCTGTAACCTGGCCACAATTCACAGGCGCCATAGTAAAGGAATTCAGGTGGGTTATCGATGCGGGGTGCGAGGGCGCAGCTGAAACCCTTGATGCACAAGGGTTTCACACTGGCGTAGACAGGAAAATACTAGTTGGCTTGGGCCACTTTCCTGGACAGCTTTGCGGCTACTTGCGCCGCATCGGCCACCGGGCGCAGTGCCGGCTTCGGCTGTTGACGCGCCTGCGGTGAACGCAGCAGCTTGTCCAGTGCCTGTGCTGCCTCAACACTCATGTGTTCCAGCTCGAGCCCCAAACCCGCGTCTGCCTTGCGAATTACGCGTGTCGTGTATTTATAGCGCTCGGGGTTGTGCGGCCCCTGCTGCAGCAAGACTTCAATATCCAGCGGTTGCAGGACATTAATATCGGCAAAATCAGTTTCTACAAAGAAGCCCAATTTACTGCCGTTTTTCAAACGCCCGATAGCGACCGGTACACCCAATTTGTAGATCAACACTTTCAAGTCTGTTGTTACGCGTTCGCTGCATCTGTGTTCCATAATGCCGTCCCGTTAGTTAATGAATGTATATAGTCGGTGGTGAGTCTGTTCGGCTGACAACCGACGCGAAGTCATCACATTACCTGGCCAAACGACCATATAAAGCCAGGAGCTTGTGTACCTTCACGGCAAGATTCTCCGGTACCTGCTCCCAACTGAAACGCCATGTCCAATTTTTATCTGTCGTCCCCGGCATGTTCATGCGATGCTCGCTGGATAACTCCAGTAAATCCTGCATAGGCACAATGGCCATTCGCGAGACCGAAGCAAAAGCCGCTTTGATTAACAGCCAGGGCATGGTGTCCTGTGCGTGAAAAAAATACTCATCAATTTGCTGACGCGCTGTCTGGTTCAGGGATTCATACCAACCCACGGTGGTGTCGTTATCGTGGGTACCGGTATAAATCACGTCGAGCAAACTGTGGCGATGCGGTAGATGTGGATTTTCAGCGTTGCCGTCAAATCCAAACTGCAATACCAACATCCCCGGCAATGAAAAATCCTGACGCAACTGTTCAACTTCATCGGTAATAACGCCAAGGTTTTCCGCTACCAACGGCAGGCTGTGATATTCCTTGAAACAAGCTGCCAATAACGCTTTCCCTGGTGCTTTAACCCAACGTCCCTGCCGTGCGTCCTTCACCTTACCTGGAATTTCCCAAAAGGCTTCGAAGCCACGGAAATGATCCACACGGATCAGATCGAATAAATTCAATTGCGAGCGCAGGCGTGCCAGCCACCACTGGAAACCGTCAGCTTCCATACGCTCCCAGTCGTAATGGGGATTACCCCAATGCTGGCCGAACTCGGAAAAATAATCCGGCGGCACACCGGCCACGGTTAATGGGTTACCTTCGTCATCCAGACGAAAATTATGTTGCTCGGCCCAGACATCGGCACTGTCGTGGGCAACAAAGATCGGCATGTCGCCAAAGAAATAAATATTCTTTTTACGCGCGTACTGGCGCAGATCATGCCACTGCTGGAAAAACACAAATTGTTCAAAACAATAAACGCGAATCTCTTCAGCAAAGTCTTCGCGCGCTTTCTCCAACGCAGCGGCGTCGCGCCGTATAAATTCCAGGGGCCACTCATTCCAAGGCTTGCGCTGAAAATGTTCGCGCAATGACAGAAATAACGCGAAGTCATCCAGCCAGGCTTTGTGGTCTTTGCAAAAGCTGTCGTACTGGTGTTGTAAATGCGTATTCTCTTGTGCCGCCGCAAAGAAGCCCTGCGCCGCGCGCTGGCGTCCCACCTGCCGTTCACGGCGCTCCTTGCTGTGGAGTGCGGGGTCGTTCGGCGACATCCAACCGCGTTCAACCAAAGCTTCCAGGCTGATCAACTCCGGATTACCCGCATGCGCCGACAGCGATTGATAAGGTGATAAATCGCCGTGGGTCGGCCCCGTCGGCAGCATCTGCCAGATAGAGAAACCGGCATCCGCTAAAAAATTAACAAAATGGTACGCCTCTTTTCCCAGATCGCCGGACGCAAATCCGCTAGTTGATGGTAACGACGTGGGATGTAACAACACACCGGCACAGCGATTGGCAAATAATGCAGAACCTGTAGATGCCTTTCCGTTTTCAGTCACTCTTTTACCCTTACGCCTCGGCGTGTCCTTGACGCATCACGCCGCCCGCTGCCGGTGAACCACTGCCTTTACTGATGGTTTGACAGAGATAGTCCGGGGCTGGCTGATCGATCAATGCGTATAAATTAATTAAATGGCGGCGATACAAATATTCAAAATCGCTGACGCTTTCGGCCGGGTTGTAATCCCCAAACCACCAAAACCAATCAGAGCCTTCGCACAGCGCGAGTTGTTTTTCTACCTGTGCAACCTGCTCTGGCGACAGGACATCTTTGGCTAGCACCTTGTCCACTTGTTGTTTGGCTTCACACAACATATCCCAGCCGCGATTTTTATCCCGATCACCGATCCAGGTCGAAAAGGTGCCATACACCCAACTGCCGGCAACCATATGCGCCAGAGCCACCGGTGCAGGTTTTTGTTCATCCAGCACGCGGCTGTAGGTGGATAATTCCAGCGCAGGATGCTTACTCAGGCGTGCGTACAAGGCATCGAGAAAATAGTAGGCATTTTCAGGAAAATATTCCCAGGCATTTTCACCATCCATAATGATGGAGATCACGGCATCGTTAGAAAATTCACTGCTCTGCGCAATATTTTCCATGTGCTTGATCAGATCATCCACCGCATGGTCCGCATGCCAGGTGGCGTACTTGAAACCGATCAAATCGGAGAGGCCGTCATCGCGAAAGAAACAGCAGGTGGACGCATTATTGAATTGATAAACACGATGCACCGCGCCGCCATTTTGCTCGTGTAACACCTTGGCGGCATGGTGATTGGTTTCATGCCCCAGGCTGTTGTGTAACACAGAGTCTCCGGTGGCGGCCCAATCAAAATTAAAATCGTCCAGCAGGTGAAAGGTTGCATCGCTCAACGAACCTTCAGATGCCCAGCAACCGCGCGGGCGGAAACCGAAAAAGCGTTCAAAGGTTTGCAAGCCGTGGGTCATATGCCAGCGGGCGCGTTCGTCACCGCCGGGATATTTGCTCGCATGGGGCAGCGCCACATCGGGCATGGCTTGCCGTGCACTTTTTAAATCCAGCAGCAAAGGCACAATCGGGTGCGCATAGGGGCTCATGGAAATTTCAATTTGCCCGCGCTGCGCCAACTGGCGATAACGCGGCCCCAGCGAACTCAATTGCTCGCCAATAATGCGCAATAATTCCCGCCGGTCATCCAGGGTGTAACTGCCCTCTTTCTCTTGCAGTCGCTTCACACGCGAGTCGGTGCGACGTACCGTCTCTCCCATCCAGCCCAGGTGGTACCACACCAGTAAATCCACCAGAAATTGTTCATTCACGTAACGCAGGTTGCCCGGCTTTTCTTCAAACATGGCGACCGCGTCGGCAAGCTCAGCGTAAGCGGGAAAACGGTTGATGATGCGCTCACGGTTGGAGCGCAAACATTTATGGGTCAGCTCCGCAAAACCGGGCGTGCCTGCCGCCGGTAATTTCTCGGCGACCAAGGCATTTAACAAGGCATCCTTGATCGGCTTGCCACGCATCAGGCACGCGTCGATCTGGTGAGCATAGTCTTCCAGTTGCTCCAGCAGAATCGGTGCGAAATTAAATACCGCGTGTGCCTCCGGATACCGTTCCAGATGCGCCACCATATCCACGTAATCCTTGATCGCGTGCAAATAGGTCCAGGGAAAATAATATTCGCCGGTCACAAGGTCACGGTAGTCAGGCTGGTGCATGTGCCAACAAAAGACAACTTTCATTTTGCGTTTGGCTGCATCACCTTTAACTGACATGCGGGAAATCCTCGTCCAGCATTTCCGGTGTTACCAGCACAACGCCTTTTGGTGAAACGTGGAAGCGCCTGCGGTCATCTTCTTCGTTATAACCAATGACCGTGCCATCTGGAATTTTGCAGTAGCGATCAATCAAGGCTTTGCGAATTTTACAGTTGCGCCCGACTTCAACATTCGGGAACAACACCGAGTCGGTAATCTCACAGTAGGAATGCACGCGCACGCGGGGAAACAATTGTGAATGGCGTACCGTCGAGCCGGACACAATACAGCCGCTGGCGATCATGGAGTCCACTGCAAAGCCGCGGCGGCCATCATCATCAAACACAAACTTGGCAGGCGGTACCTGCTCCTGGTACGTCCAGATCGGCCAGGCTTCGTCGTACAGATCCAGCTCGGGGCTGACGCTGGTTAATTCCAGGTTGGCTTCCCACAAGGCATCCACGGTGCCCACATCGCGCCAGTAGGCTTCACCGCCGCTGACCGGGTCGCGAAACGGAAACGCCATCACCCGGTGAGAGTGAATCAGCGAGGGAATAATGTCTTTACCGAAGTCGTGGGACGAGCCCGGCAAATCCTGATCGCGCAACAATTCGCGGAACAGCACCTTGGTGCTGAACACATAAATTCCCATCGATGCCAACGCATGATTCGGGCGACCGGGAATGGATTCCGGTTTGGGTGGCTTTTCCGTAAAGCGGGTAATCTTGAGATCGGCATCCACATCCATCACGCCGAACGCGGTCGCCATCTCCAGGGGCACTTCAATACAACCCACAGTTATATCAGCACCACGCTCAACATGAGCCGCGAGCATAGTACCGTAGTCCATCTTGTAAACATGATCGCCCGCGAGGATCAACACATATTCAGGATTGTGGCGGCGGATAATATCCAGGTTTTGCAACACCGCATCGGCGGTGCCTGCATACCAGGATGTTTCCAGGCGCTGTTGCGCCGGCAACAGCTCAACAAACTCACCCAGTTCACCACCAAGAAAACCCCAGCCGCGCTGGATGTGACGATCAAGAGAGTGGGATTTATATTGTGTTAATACACTGATGCGGCGAATGCCGGAGTTAACACAATTGGATAACGGGAAATCAATGATGCGGAACTTGCCGCCGAAATGTACGGCGGGCTTCGCACGCCAGTTGGTCAATTGATGCAATCGAGATCCACGCCCGCCGGCGAGAATAATTGCCAGGGTTTCGCGCGTGAGGCGACTAACAAAACGGCCAGATGTCTGGTGAATAGCCATTAAAACTCCCTTACTGTTGAATCGAAAATTTTTCTTTCAAAGATTCCAACTGACCAATAGAACCTGATAAGACCCAAAAAGATTCTGTTGCGGCACCACATCATTAAATTGTGTGGAGCAATATCGGTGCCAAGGCTGAAATTCATTCTAAACCCGGTAATAAACCACCCGCTTGATTTACATCAAGCGGCTTTTTAAACATGCGTTACGTTAGATCCCGAACGGTGGAATAACCAGTGTAGCCACAAGAATGGCACCGAACCTGCTACAGCCACCTTAAGATGAAAATATTGGCGCTCCAATCGGTGTAACAAAACTGATAGGCATCCTGTGTAACTTTTTCATCAACGCCTCATGAGTTTTTATCAACGTCTCATGAGCTCTTCTGCTTTTACAGGGGATGCTGTCGCATGATTTAATTTTCTTATCGCTAAACAAGCAGAAATGCGTTCAGCAAAAACTACATAATTCCGTTACAGTAACGCCTAATAAGTGAATTTTTTATGACAACAGGAATACCCTCAATGGTGAATTTGCAACAAGGACATCCTATTTCCGACGCAATTTCCGATGCGATGTTACGCATTATCAACGCCCGGCACCACGATCCTTTTGAAGTCCTTGGCAAACACGGGGCGATCCATCCCGCCCGTCATGAAACCGATGATCCTACCGCGCTCGACACCTGCGTGCGCTGCTTCCTGCCCGGCGCCCGCGCGGCAAGTTTGGTTGTTCAGGGTAAACCAGTCGCCATGAGCCGTGTTGAGGGTACTGATTTTTTTGAATGGTACGGTGCGGCAACCAACATAGATGCACATTACGAGGTGGAATGGCGCGACAGGTACGATCAACTGCATCGGGAGTACGATCCCTACAGCTTTGCACCACAAGTGAGCGATTTTGATTTACACCTGTTCGGCGAAGGTCAAAATTGGAGCATCTACAACAAGCTCGGTGCGCACCTGCACCAGGTTGATGGCGTCAGCGGGGTTTTGTTTGCAACCTGGGCACCCAACGCCGAGCGTGTCAGCGTGGTGGGTGATTTCAATGCATGGGACGGTCGCCAGCATCCCATGCGAGTGCGCGGCGGCAGCGGCATCTGGGAATTGTTTATTCCGGGGCTCAGCGGCGGCGACCTGTACAAGTTTGAAATACGCAATCGCGCCTCAGGCAAAGTCTTTTTGAAGACTGACCCCTACGGGCAGATGTTTGAACACCGCCCCAAAACCTCCTCCATCGTCACGCCGCCCTCACAACACCAATGGCAGGACAGTCAATGGCTGGAACAACGCGCGCAATGGAACTGGCAACACGCACCGCTCTCGGTCTACGAAGTTCACCTGGGTTCATGGCGCCGCGGTGCCAATGGCGAGTTCCTTAACTATCGCGACCTGGCCCATCAGTTAGTGGAATACGTCAAACCGCTGGGCTTTACTCATATCGAAGTACTGCCACTGACCGAACACCCGCTGGATGATTCCTGGGGCTACCAGACCACCGGCTACTACGCGCCCACCAGCCGATTCGGCACACCGGATGACTTCCGCTATTTTGTCGATCACCTGCATCGCCATGGCCTTGGCCTGATCCTCGATTGGGTGCCGGCACACTTTCCGAAAGATGGCCACGCCCTCGCCCAGTTTGATGGCACCGCACTTTATGAACACGCCGATCCCCGCATGGGCGAACACCCGGATTGGGGCACCTTGATTTACAACTTCAGCCGCAATGAAGTGCGCAATTTTTTATTGGCCAACGCGCTCTATTGGTTGAAAGAATTTCATATCGATGGCCTGCGCGTGGATGCAGTGGCGGCGATGTTGCACCTGGATTATTCACGCAAAGACGGCGAGTGGATTCCCAACAAATACGGCGGTAACGAAAACCTGGAAGCCATGAGCTTCTTAAGCGAGCTCAACGTGCTCTGCCATGGCCAGCACCCCGGCGCCATTGTGATTGCCGAGGAATCCACTGCCTGGCCGCAGGTCACTCGTCCTACCTGGGTGGGCGGCCTGGGCTTCTCTATGAAATGGAACATGGGCTGGATGCACGACACGCTGGAGTATATGTCCAAAGATCCGATCTTCCGCAAATACCACCACGACCAATTAACCTTCGGCATGATGTATGCCTTCACCGAAAACTTTTTGCTACCGTTTTCCCACGATGAAGTGGTACACGGCAAAGGCAGCATGATCAATAAAATGCCCGGTGATAATTGGCAGAAATTTGCAAACCTGCGCTTGCTCTACACCTACATGTACACCTACCCCGGTAGCAAATTATTATTTATGGGCAGCGAGTTCGGCCAGTGGAGCGAGTGGGCTCACTGGAAACAACTGGATTGGCATTTACAGGATGGGCACTTCCATCAGGGTTTGCTGAACCTGGTGAAGGATCTTAATCACCTTTACACCGCGTCGCCATCGCTTTATGAACGCAGTTTTCAACACGATGGTTTCGAGTGGATTGATTGCCATGATAGTGAGCAATCGGTTATCAGTTATATTCGCAAGGGTGGCGATGAGATGACGGTTGTGGTGCTCAATTTTACGCCGACGCCGCGGGAACATTATCGTATTGGTGTGCCGGTGGCGGGTGGATATCGCGAGTTGATGAATTCGGATTCTGAGTTTTATGCGGGGAGTAATATGGGGAATGGTAGCCCGATTTATTCGTCGCCGGTGCCGTGGATGGGGCAGCAGCAGTCGATTGAGATTAGGTTGCCGCCGTTGGGGGCGTTGGTGTTGAGAGTCGAGTCTTGAATTTGTGCTTCGAATCCGTTTGTCATTAGGCCTGTTGTTTCGAAAACGCATACATACATCCCTGTAGCTCCTTCAAGTCGTCCCTGACTTGAAGGTTTCGAAACAACAGGCCTAACGCCAAACTCGCATT